>NZ_JBBBBL010000004.1:0-493063 GCF_037120585.1 Bacillus sp. CCNWLW194
TTTTTTTCTGATTTCCATCTTGATTGTTTTGAGGTGGTTGAACTGGCTTTTCTTCTTTCCCTTGTACTTCTTTATTATTTGTATCATCGTTCTTAGGATGAGTTGGCTCTTTCGGTTTCACTACCTGTTGCTGAGATGCGTTCGGTTGACCATTCCCTTGTGTTGATTGATTCCCTTGATTCGTCTCTCTTTTTTGAACGTTTGTTGAATCCAGCTTCTTTTCTACCACTGATTGTTTATTACTTTCTTCCTGTCCTTTCGGGATAGGGATATTACTTTGTTTTTGCTCTTTAATCTCTGTTTTCGGTTCTTCCTTTGGAGCTTCTTGTTTCTTTTCCACATCAAATTCAATCTTGTCTCCGTTTAATTTAACAGGCAAAACATCCACTACGAAATTTGCAGGTACTAACACATCATCTGATGTATACATCGGCTCCCAATACGTAGGGAATGTAAAACCTCCTACTTTTTCTTTTTTATATGGTTGTAATTCACCATCTACATAAGCACAGGCAGATTTTTCGTGTATTTTAATTGATTTGTTACCTACAATGTATACTTTGTAATTACCATTCTCATCGCTACCTTCTTGGACTTGACCTTTCATTTCATCAAGTAACTTTTTCATAGGGACTACCTTTTCTCCTTGAACGTCTTGTACTGCAATTTCTTTCTTTTCTGTATCAGCATGAGCTGTAAGAGGTAACCCCGCTGTTAAAACAACTCCTGTCGCAAATAAAGAAAGCATTTTATTTTTATTTTTAATGTTCATGTTATCTACTCCTCTCAAAAATATATTAACTATAGTATATAATTTAACTGATGTTCAGTAAACTATATTTCACTATTATCATTGAATTATTTTATTTTATGTTGGAATTATTTTATATATCATTGTTATTACAAAAAAAGAGTTGCACCTTTAGAATGCAACTCCTCTTTTTATTTGTTATTAATTTGAATTGTAGATGTTTCTCCATCCCAAAGCATATCGAAACCAAAAATATCTATCATTTCTTGAATTTCTGCCATAAATATATCATTCTTGTATTCAGGACTTGTAGCTATTTTTACGTCTCTTCCATTTAGAGAGATTGTGTCGTTCTTGTCTTTGTACACGACAACGTTATTATCCTTCTTCAACGTTAAGACATCTTCTTTTCTCTCAACAGTTGCTCCAAGCTCTTTAGCTATTTGCTCAACAGGTAATAACACTCGCTCATCTTTTACGATTGGATTTGTTTCTAACTCTATTGATTTATCAGCAATTTTTACGTTCTTCGCTTGCTTACTTACAATTCTTTCTTCTAAGCTTTCAGACTTCCCGATTCTTGTTTCCATAATTCGTATGTCTACTTTTTCAAAGTCTTTAAAAATTGACTCTATCTCTTCTTTTGAGTATTCTTTTTTCGCATCTTTCACGAGGATAGGTTTCCCTTCCACAATTACAAGCATCTTTCCTTTATCTTCTACAACGTATCCTTTAGACTTAACAGATACTTGATAGAGAATGTCCTTAAATTGTTCATAGGAAGCTGTCCCGTTTAAGGCTACACGAATACCCGAATCATAGTAGTAGGGTTTTTCCCCCTTTTTATCTACAGTGTATTGTAGCGTCAAATTGCTTTCAGGGTTTTGTTCTTTCACAAGATAATCCCAATTCTCAGGAACCTCTTGTTTCACATTTCCACCACCATAATCCACGTAATCTAAGATACCACAATATACATAGTCCATTTTAGGTACTTCACCTTTATCTTTCTTTTCCTGTACACCATCAGCATAGAACGTTGTAATTTTGTAGCACATATCCCCTTCTTTTTCATACGTAACAGACTCTGAGCGAATCGGCTCTGGTTTCACTGACTCTTGATTTTCTTGCTTACCTTCCATCTCACCACTTTTTTCAAATTCCGCTAATTTATTCTCTCTACCTTCATCTATAACTCTTTGAATCTCTTCTTTCGATGGTGCATCGGGTACTTTAATAGAACCATCAGGGTTCATTGCTTCCATACCAGGAGGACTTGTTATAATAAATTGGATGTCAGAAACGTTTTTCATCAGCGTATCTCGAATCTCAGGGATTTGATTTGTGTTATTGATATAGAATAGATACGTTTTATAGAAAGTACCAGTACCTTTCTTGATTTGAGAAGTCAATTGATTATGGAATGATATTATCTTGTTGTTTTTCTCTGTACCTTCTAACTTATTTATCGTATTAAAGATTTTATCAAAGGCTTGGTCATAGATATCGTTGTTTTTATGGACAATATAATCCTTAGGTTCCAACGGTTTATGCATATCTATAAAAGCGACAATAGCCTTATCAATATCTTCTGGATTCATTGTCTGTTCCGCATTATCAATTATCTTCATCAATTCATTTGCATTATCAATAATATTTTTGTTAAATTCTTTTTGAATTTGAGCTTCTTTTACATCCTCATCAGCATGAGCCATTGTTGTGTTGCCAATAAAACTACTCGCTATAACTCCTACTGAAAGAACTGCCATTAATTTTTTATTCATATTTTCCCCCTCTTTCGTTATGTAATATCAAAAATCAAACATTCTTTTTTGTTATATTTTATTTAAATTTATTTTTTAAAATTTTATCAACAACTATTATTTAATTTTACTATTTAACAAAATATTATATTCTACTATCAACGCTTTATTTTTTCCTATAAAATAATATTTTGTTTTATGTTTATAATGTTTTTTCTTAAAACTCCACAACATTCGCTAATATTTGCTAAATCCAGTCCATAATAAACAAAAAGTCTTACCCATTTTATATGGATAAGACTCTGTTTAGCACCCCGCAAGGTTTATGCCTTCTATATTAAATTGAACACTAACATTATTATTCCATATGTTAAGAGAAGGATACCCTAACGCTTTTATATTTCTTGGTTCTTGCATTTCTTGATAGATATTAGCTCTATTAAACATAATGATTTCTAATTTTTTCTCTTTTAACTTCAGATGATTTTTATTTTCGCCCATATAGTAAACTTTATCCACTTTAAAACCCTTCAGTCCAAAATTTGGTTTGGAAAATGCCTCACCAAATGGTTTTAACACATCTAATTCTTCCACCAAATCAACTGTAACATCTTTAGGTTCTACAACTGTATCTACCATAATACGAGGGATAAAATCAGCTTCCGTCAACTGAGATTCGGCAAGACTACAAATTTTTTCTTCAAATGCTTCTAAATGCTCTTCTTTTAAAGATAATCCTCCTGCCATTGGATGTCCACCATAGCTAATTAAATATTCTTTCGTTTCATCAAAGGCTTTCTTAATATGAAAATTAGGAATACTACGAGCTGAACCTTTAATGAATCCATGCCCCTCCGCAAGAACAATAACAGGTCTAAAATATCTTTCTTTTAATCTACCTGCAATTAATCCAACAATCCCTTCATGGAACGAAGGATGATAAATAACAATGACAGGTTTGATACCTTTTTCTTCTACCATCTGAATTGCTAATGCTTCTTGCTCTTCCGTAATTTGTTTGCGATACTCATTTGTTTCAATAACTTTCTCTACAATCTCAGGAATTTTTTCCTCATCTTGCGAAACAAACATTTCAATGGCTTCATCAACATCACCCGTAATTCGCCCTAATGCATTAATCATGGGAACATATTTGAATCCGTATGTCTCTTCTGTAATCTCCTTAACTCCCGTTTTCTCTTGTAATACTTTAAACACATGTCTTTGGGCACGTTTTACTTGGCGAATGCTTTCTGTTACAAACACCCTATTCTCATCAATAAGAGGCATAATGTCTCCTACTGTTGCAATCCCCACAATATCAATCATATCTTGTACATAGTCTAAATCTTTATCTAATTCCCAATAAAGCTGAAGCATTACTTTATAAATAACACTTGCTCCACAAAGATCTTTAAAAGGATACTCACAGTCATGTCTCTTTGGGTTTACAACTGCATCAGCTTCTTCTGGAAGATGGTCGCCTGGGTCATGGTGGTCTGTAACAATCACTGTTAACCCTAATTCTTTCGCTTTCTTAATTCCTTCATATGCCACAATCCCATTATCAACTGTTAGTACAACATCTACATCAGGATATTTCTTCATCATATCCTCTAATCCAAGTACATTCATTCCATATCCATGTTTGAATCTATTATTAACAAAGTAACTAACCTTTGCTCCTAAATTCCTTAAAGCTAAAACAGCAACTGAGGTTGCCGATACCCCATCACAATCGTAGTCTCCATATACTACAATGTGTAGGTTGTTTTCAATTGCGTGACTAAGAAGTGAGACTGCTTTATCACTATCTTTCATTAATTGCGGATTATGCATATCAGTAATATCCATATGTAGAAACGATTCAATTTTTTCTACCGTATCAAATCCTCTATTATATAATATCTCCAAGACACAATCTGCTAAATGATTTAACTCTTTAGCATTTCTTAAATCTTGTAACTTACTTCTTCGTTCAACTGTGTTCTCTGGGCGAATCCACTTTGTCTTCAAATGTTCATTCATATTACCATCACCTTCCTTTTATTAACTATAGTAAATAAAAATATTGTTGTAAAGTATTATAGTCAATAAAAAAAGGTTTTACATAAAAAAAGATTATCGAGAACTCTTATAGAATGTATACTAAAAGATAAGAGATAAGAGAAAATAGATAGATACAAGGGGATGATAGATTGATAGTTGCAGGAAAAGTAGCCCTATGGTTTGCTGTCGTATATCTTTTTACTTATTTAATATTGTTGTCTTTTACAGATAAACTAACAAAGAAGGATAGTAGGTTCAATATTTTGCTCTTTAGAAAATTTTGGTACCTACTATTTGTAATCGGTGCATGTTATGTTGTTACGAATTATCCCATTACTGAGAAGAACTCATTACAATTCCTATATGCTTTTATCTCTGCTGTATTAATAGATATAGCAGTCTTTCAAACACCTTTAGTCAAAAAAATAGGTCCTACCGAATTAAATGAACCGATAGAAGCTTTAAAGGATAGTAATCAATTGGTACTATCCTTTAGCGAAAAAATGAAGTCTCTTGTTACATATATAGGAGATGTAACTATTGAAGAAAATATACAAGATGATACAATGTACATAACAGGGTTGTCCAATGTATTAAAAAACTATGGAGAAGATAATAGAATTGATATATCATTAAATCGTTTCAGTTCTCATGCCGAAATGAGAGGACTTATTGACCTTCTCTCTTTGGACAACCGTACAGAAGCTATTGGGACATTAGTTGACAAAAAAACCTTTTATAGCAAAGATAGTAAAATCGCCCTTGCTCCAATAACGGTGTTAGAACAAGAGTATATTTTGCAAATCTCTTCTAAGAAAGTTATAACAGAAATAGATGTAGATATTTTTTTCTTACTAATACATGTCTATGATTTAGCAATTTGTGAACGTGATGAGAGAGGAGCTGTTGAAGATGGGGAAAACGTCTGAAAAATCTAATGGACAAGCTGTACAAAATGATTTTCGCAATATAAGACAAAAGAGAAGAAGTAGGGTTTCTACTCCAACAACTGCCAGTATGAGTCCATATACAAAACGAATCATTGATAAAAATGAAAACATTCTTAAAGAATACAGTATAAACTCTCGTTAAAACGGGAATAAATGGAGATGTACAAAGGTACATCTTCTTTTTCATTCCATTGAGAGGTGGTTAATTTATGAGTAAAAAATCTGGTTCAAAAACTCCTGATTCAGGGATATCTCCACATACAAAAGAGATACTTGAGAAATCTGAGAATGCTATTAAGAATTCATCTTCCAATAGGTGATTACATCCAAAATAAAAAGGCCCTTTTGAGGGAGCCTTTCTTAAATCTCTTTTAGCCTTACATCATCTTCTAATCTACGAAGCATATAAGCTATTTGTTTACCAACATCATTAATATTCTCTTTAGAACTAAATTCAAATTGAACATTAATATTATACATTTTTACATCTGATGCAAAGTATGATTCAGAAGTGAAAATGCGTATTCCTTGCTTGTGATTGTCGCTAATACCTTTTAATACTTTATTAATTACAGCACACAAACGCATATCAACATATTGATGTAAAAAACCATTCTTCCTCATTAGAGTTTTTAGTTTTTTATCATCCGATACCTTGAAATAATTTTTTAAAAACTCTGCACCTAAACCAATATGTTTAACAACTACAGCAGTGTTTTTTTCGATATCTACATCAACAAAAAATTTTAAATGATACTGTTTTTGCGAGTGTCTTTGATGCCAATTTCTTTCAGATTGAACAGGCTGTGCATGTTTCTTTATTGAATCAGTAATCTCAATGATTTTTTTTAGCATTATCTTTTCTTCAGGCATTCTATATTGGCTCATTCCTTCTAATTGTCTCATAAGAGCATTAGCAGAGGGAGCAGATAGAACTATTTTCGCTTCTTCCGTATTTAATTTCTTG
Organism: Bacillus sp. CCNWLW194; assembly: GCF_037120585.1. Lineage (NCBI taxonomy): Bacteria > Bacillati > Bacillota > Bacilli > Caryophanales > Bacillaceae > Bacillus > Bacillus sp. CCNWLW194. Next base: position 6,481 of record NZ_JBBBBL010000004.1, read on the forward strand.
TGGATTAAATCCGTCATAGCTTCCTTCATAAAATTATCAGCTAAAGCACCTTCTAATCGAGTCTTTAATTCTACCAATTCCATACCTTTTTTGTTTAAAGTTGTGTTCATAACTTTTCTCTCCTTAGTAATTAAATTTGTAAAATCCCTGTTTTTTAAATATCCATTTATTATAGTTTTACAAATTAAAATCCATTACAAAACAAAGAAAAAAGCGTCAACACTATTTTCAGATTAAAATTGCAACGATTGCTAATGTAACCACAATACATATCGTTGAAACTACAAATTCATCACGATTTGTCCTGAACTTAGCTATTCGGAAATGCTTTTTGGTAAATGGATAGAAGAGAGGCACACCTGCTTTCGTCATACTATCTAATAATAGATGACTTAGACATCCAACTGTAATACCTATAACAAATTGCGAATATAGAACCTGTAAATATCCATCAAAGAACGTTGTACAAAAGAAGAGTAAGATGGATAAAAGCATCGTAAATATAAGAGTATGCGTAAGACCTCTATGACCAAAGACCTTATTAATACCCCAAGATAGGAATCTAAATTTCCTTCCCATTTTACTATCAGGATGGTCAATATCAAGTAATAAACCACCTATAAAACTTCCAATTAATAACGTTCCTGACAATAAGCACTTGTCGTAAGTAATCGGTGCATTCATCATGGCCGTACAAGCAATAACCCCTGCACAGACCCCACCAATTTTATGAGCATGATGATTCATTTTATATCACCCTTTCTTTATTGAAATGCCTTATTGTATTCATTTCAAAAGAATTTCAATCGAAAAAATGGGCGTACAAAAAAAGAGCCTGATATATTCAGACTCAGCTCTAATTTATTTTCTCTTATTTACAAGTGGCATTACAATTTTATCTAATTTTTTATATCTTTCTGTATATCGCTTATTAAACTCTGCTTGAAGTTGTTTTTTCGCTCTTGATTCAACAGCCTTTTTAGCCATGCCACGCTCTAAGGCGTTTTTAACATTTTGAATTTCCTGATGGATACGTTCTGAAATAAATAATTCTAACATTTCATCATATCGCTCTTTTGATACCTTTTCGTTTGTATCTTTATCGAAATAAGTGTACCCTGCTGTAGTGGAGTTCGAATCTTCTATTTCATCATTCGTTCTTTTTTCCATTTCCTTATCACGAATAATCTCCATTTCATACATATCTAAAAATAGTGTTTCTTCACCTGTTTCTTTTATACCTGAAGTCCATCCGATTTCTTTTAAATGGAATAATTCCTCTACTGCCATATCCAATACATAAGCTATTTTTATTGCCGAATCAATACCAGGCTTTACATTTTCTTTTATTACAGAACTAATGTATTGTTTTGACAATCCTGTCATCTTTGCTAAGTCTGCTTGTTCTAAACCTCGTTCTTTTAAAACTTCTTCTACTTTATTTGTTACGGTAATTTCACCATCAACAATTAAGTATCCTTTCCTCTTTAGCTCATCAAAATCCTTAATTTTCATAATCAAAACCTCACGTTCTCTATGATATCTTTCCTTTATTATATTTTGTAATTTGACTTCATTATATAATTCCCTTTAGTGTTTAGTCAATTATTTTTAACTAAAAAGAAATAATCACCTGCTATACAAGTGATTATAAGATATTTTTTATATATTCAATTGATTGCTGTAATACTTCATCTTTAGATAATGACGCATCCACTTTCTTAATTCGATTCGAATATTTTTCTTCAATAAGCAAATACCCCTCACGAACCTTTTTATGAAATTCCATAGATTTTTCATCAAACCGATTTGTTTCTCGATTATTTTGAGCAATTCGATTCAATGCAATAGTAGGTTCTACATCTAAATAAAGCGTTAGATGTGGCATGACTAATCCTTCAAGAGCTTGCGAGTTGATACTTAAGACATTATCCATACCAATACCTTGCACATATCCTTGATACACAATTGAGCTATCAACAAATCTATCACAAATAACGATTTTTCCTTCTGTTAATGCAGGGGAAATTTTATTTTTAAAGTGTTCTCTCCTTGCAGAAGCAAACAATAAAGCTTCTGTAATGGCATCCATCTCATTTTCCATAATAAGTTCTCTAATTTCTTCTGCTACTTTTACACCGCCTGGTTCCCTTGATGTTAAACATTCCATACCCTGTTCTTCTAAATAAAGAGAGAGACCTTGAATTAAAGCTGATTTACCTGAACCTTCTCCACCTTCAATAGAAACAAACAATCCTCTTGTACACATTTATAATATCCTCCTATTCAAACAAATATGTTTATATACCAAATTTATATATCCATAAATAAATATAGTAGGACTATAATACTTTTATTAACTATAGTCAAATTAATTATAAAGAATGATAGAACGAAATATCATAGAATATGACCTATTAAAAACATATGATAAAGAATCTAAACAACTATAGAAAGGGGATATTCGAATGAAATTAATACGAAATACAACTCAAAAAAGTCTATTTATTGTTACACTTGTTTATACATTTCTATTGTCTACATATTTAACACATGCACAATCTCTTTTAGGTGAAAAGTTTGCAGATGCTTTTAATGACTTTATGGCTGAATATAAATTCCATATTGCAGGTGGTATTGGATTTGGAGTCATGACAGGTATTTTAGCTTTCATCACTTTATTCATGAAATTAGGGGCACATGCAGATAATCCAACAAAACGAAAAGAAATCACGCACGAGTTATTTATTGTAGGGATTTGTACAAGCTTATTAGGTGCAATACCTCTTGTGTATATGCTATTTGTCTATATCTCCATAGGAGCATAATAAAAAGTACCGTAAATTACGGTACTTTTTATCGTTTAAAGGTAGAGGCTTTGGTTTCCATTAACGCTTCTACATCTGGAAGGTATCTTAAAAATGCACCTTTTTCATATAAAGGTCGTTTCATCCTTTCATATGTAGTAAAGCGATAATTTTTAATTTCTGTACAAGTATCTAAGATTTTTCCGCATTCTTTCGCTAAGACATCCGTTTCACTTACCACAAATAAAACTGGAGCAATATCACTATCATAGTAGTATTTCTTCCATGCATTTGTAATAATAAGTTGCTCTAATTTTTCAGCTTTTTGCCTAAATAATAGAGGGACATCAGCATCTCTACCAATTTCACCAAGGAAATATCTATGTTGACCTTCCAAGCCACCTATTTTCATGCAAAATTCAAAAGATGGAACAATGTTTTTATTTCCTACTCGCAATTCAGGATTTACATTAAAGAATACAATTTTCTCAGGACAAGTCTCCATTAACTGCAAGTAAAATTGAGTAGAAAGCAAGTCTTTTGCAATGATTTCAGATGATTTCATATTTGTAATCATATACCAATCAAATGTATCTTCTTTAGAATAGTGCGTAACTAAATATTTCCCACCTAAATCCAAGCAATAAAAAGGATACGAATCTTGTTTAATATGCTCTTCTTCAAAATCACCAAGCATAAACTTATTTAAAACTCGATTTTGTACTAATTTTTCCAATCGATTTCGAATTGCATAAATGGATGCACTCTCCTCAGAATCCTCGTTTAGAATCTGTAAATATTGTTGAATTTGACTTGCTGTTGCAAATCTAAACTTGAATAGGAATTTAGCAATCTCTAAATCTCGCTCTGTTAGTTTTCCATCGTTTTTCATTTTTATAATTTCATTTTTAGAAACGGTATTTGTAAATTTATTTTGAAACGTCTGTCTTAAGTCGTCAGGAATATCAGATATTTTATTTAACTCATTTAGATACATGACAACATCTCCTTTCGTGATATAAAGATAGCAAGAGATAAATACTCTTGCTATCTTATCCTCTGTTCTATTAGAATTCTATTCTTCAATGTCATCTGGTAAGATGTTAATGATTTTACCTCTGACTTTTTCTTCTTCTTTACGTACTTGTGTAATTCGGAAGCTAACACGCATATCTTCCTCGACTTCAATTGTTCCAGGAATTGGACATAACGCATCAATATTTTCTGCGATACATACGAAACAACCCCAAGGTTTCACACTTCTAATTCGACCTAATACAACTTGATTAGGTTCAAAGTTCTCTAAATTCATAGGCGAATCTGTTTTGTATTTCTCAACCGCTTGAACTAAAATACGATTATTTTTCGTTACTTTCGCTAATTTCACTTGTAAAACATCACCCACTTTGCTTACTTCACGTAAAGCAGTATAGCCTTCTGCGAAGTCCGAGTTGCGTAATAGTACAGCAATTCCTTTAATCTCTACATAAGCACCAAATGGTAAGATTTTTGTGATTTTAGCTTCGAACTCAGTTCCAGATTCTAATTCAGAAATTAACGCATCACGTTGTTTTTCTTGAACAACTTTACGAGAAGCGATTAAAACTCCTTTGTCTTCATCAACCGATACGATAACAAATGAAATTTTTCGCCCAATATAATTAACAAGTGAAGTTTTAACATCTCTCATATCAACTTCCTCACGGGCAATAATTACTTGCATTCCGTTTAATTCAGTCATCAGAATATCTGTATTTAGCAATTCACTTCGCTGTACTAAACGTACCATCCCATTAAATACTGTTCCTTTTTCGATTGCTTCTTTAATTTTTGTCATTTCCATGTGTAATTCCCCCTTATTTTTTCTGAAAAATTTTTCTTAATGAAGAAAATAAACCTGTTTTATTTTTATCAGCATTTTCTTCTGGCTTTTCAACATCTTCTGCATCATAAAACTTAGGATAATTTCGGTATTGTTCTTCATACATTTGTTTCAGAACTTTATCCCTTGGTGGTCGAATTGAATGCACCACTGGATGTGAACCATTATCTTTTGTTAATCCATTATATGATGATTCTTCACTAATTAATTCATTAACTGGTTCTAATGGTGTTTGACCCCCCTCAGATGGAGATACCTCTTTCCCTTCTAAGTTCACCTCATCCACATCAGATGTTTCTATTTTTTCAATATCATATGTTTTATCAGCAACATTATTACCGATAATGTTTTTATTATGTTTTATAATATGTTCATCTTTTTTTATTTTTTCATCATTAATTATTTTATCTTCTTTGATTATGGACATATTATTTTCTTCTTTTTGTATATCATTGTCATCTTTTGTCATAATTTCAAGATTAATTGTTTCCTCATTACCGCTTTCTTCTATAATCCTTGGAATCTGAAATAACGACTCGCTCTCTTTAACCTCTTCGAACTCTTCATTCTCAAAAATAACAACGGTCTTTTGTTCCGTTTTTTGGGGTGTGATAGCAAAGAGCTCATCTTCTTCATCATCAGAAGAAGAGATGACTACGACACCCTCTTTAGCTTCATTGTTTTGACTTTCATCACTTTCACTTACTTCTTCCCAAATAACTTCTGAATTAAGCTCCTCCTCAGAGCTTTCGTAGGGAAACTGATACCCTTCTTCTCTTAATCGTTCTATGATTACATCTACGCCCTTCCAAAGAAATGCGTTTTGAAATGGTTTTGGTACATAGTATGTAGCTCCGTTTGCAAGGGCTTTTTCTTTCATAGAATCGCTATAGTCTTCTGACATTGCTATGATTTTAGCATTTGGTTCTTTTGAAAGAATCTGTTTCATCGCATCAAATCCATCCATATCAGGAAGACTTAAATCCAAGACAATAAAATCAGGTTTCATTTTAAAATAATCAATAATCCCTTCTTTTCCTGTTTCAGATTCTTTTACAACTTCATACATAAATTCATCATCTGGTTTTTTTTCCATCGCTCTTTTTATTAACTCACGAACAAAATGGGCATCATCTATAACTAAAACTCGCAGAACCTTTTCCATTTTTCTCACCTTCCTCAAACATATTTCCTATCAAAGTATGTTATATTATATGTTTTTTTAAAAAAATATTCGTTTTCAGTCAGACGAACATCGCTTTACCTACTTCGATTAATACGTTTTAGTAAAGAATAATTGACAAAATGCGATTGAAATGCTAATCTGAAGAAAGATTAATATAGTGAAGGAGGATTTATTCCATGACTGAAATCATCGGGATTTGTTCTGTCGGAAAAATGTTTCGACCTAAAAAAGTTTTAAATGTGCCTCATAGAGGATTTATTTTTTATACATCTTATAAATCAAATTTTGGGGGAGAAGCGAAAGAAATCTCAATTCAATTCAATTTAAAGAATATTTATCCTGACAAAGAAATTATTCGAATTAATGTATCTACCGATATACCTGTTCTTATAAGAAAAGAATTGTTTACTGAATTAGATTCAAACACTGCTTTATCGAATGCACCCGATTGTTTTATTACGGAAAACAGACATTTAGTAAGACCTGATAGATACAATTTAAGAAAAAGAGGGATTTCAGAAGGTATTAAAAATCATAAAGGTGTTTTATTCTTTACTATCCTAATCGAGAGTGATGTACCTGAAGAAGAAGATAACCTTAATTTCATACTATATCCATCAGTAATTGATGGAGAGGAATATATCGTTGTGGAAAGTGAAGCTAACACTCCAGTTATTATCCATTCAGAAACAGGATTACTTTTACACAGCTAAGAGAGGCGTATTATCATGTTTAAAACAGGAAAACAATTCACATTAGAATTCGAAGTAAAGAAAATACTTCACGAAAATGCCGAAAGTAGATTCTATATTATTACGGCAAATATTTTAAATCACGATTCTGAAAATCAATTCCCTAAAGAAATGAGAATTCAAGGAAATTTCAACACGGTTCATAAAGGTGACAAATTCGAAGGGACAGGTGTTGTTCAATTACACAAAGTATATGGGTATTCCATTAAACTTACTGCTACTCCAACTGCCACCATCCCTCAAGTAAAAAAAGGATTAATAGATTTTATAAAAAAACGTGTTTCACGAGTCGGAATGAAAACAGCGAAAAAAATTGTAGATGAATTGGGATTAGAAGCCATTTCACTTATTGAAAAAGACTATAAAGTTTTAGTAAATATCGGTCTTACAGAAAAAAGAGCAAAGAGTATTCAAAACCAATTAGTTGAACATAAACGATTTGAGGAATTAGCTACATTCATTCAATCCTTTGACTTGGAATCCTCTGTAGCTATTCGAATTTACGAAGATTTAGGAGATACCAGTTTAGTAAAAGTAAAAGGAAATCCATATGTCGTATGTTCTATTTCAAAATTAGATTTTACACATGCAGATAAAATCGCTTATGCATTAGGAAAACCGAGTGATGGTGTAGAGCGAATTAAACACGCTATCTTGTTCTACATCGAACATAGAATGCAATCTAAAGGTGATATTTGTATTTTTAAAGACGAGTTACTGGATTCATTAGAAGAATTCATTGTTCGAGTCGGGGCATATCCAAAGAACCAGATGATTTCAGTACCGATTCAAAAAATAGATGCGATACTACAAGGATTATTTACTTCTGGTGCTCTTGTGACCGAGGAAAACAACGATGGAAAGGTATGCATCTATCGAGCAGATTATCACAGAATTGAAAACAATATCGTTTCTGGATTAAAAGAATTAGTACACTCTTTCAAGACTCCATTATGTCAAAGGATTCAAATTGATGATTTTATACAGGAATATGAGAAAGCATATTTCCCATTAGCTGAAAAACAAGCTGAAGCTGTGTATATGGCTTTGCTAAATGGTATTAGTATCTTAACTGGCGGCCCTGGAACAGGAAAAACTCAAACGACAAACACGATTGTACAATGTATAAAAAAAGTAAATCCTAAAGCTACTATCCTACTTTTAGCCCCTACAGGCAAAGCAAGTAAACGAATGACAGAATTAACAAATATGGATGCATCAACAATTCATAGAGGATTGGGTCTAAATAGCTTTGGTGGAACAAAAGAGTTGAATCAATTAACATCAGATTTTATTGTTGTAGATGAATTTAGTATGGTTGATGCATATTTAGCTAACAAACTGGTAAATAATATAGGTGAGAATACTCGTATTCTATTTGTTGGAGATGTTGACCAATTACCTTCTGTAGGACCAGGATTGATTTTACGAGATTTAATTAACAGTGGTAAAATCCCTGTTACGAAATTAGATAAGGTATTTCGTCAAGCTGAAAACTCACAAATCGTAATGAATTCATACAAGGTTATTAACGGAAAAACAACAAAAGACCCTGATGGAATTAGTTTTGACCACACAAAAGGTGACGAGTATTTCATTCAAGAGAAAAATTCATTAGTTATTCGCAAAAAAATTATTGATAGTATCCAAAGAATGATAGATAAATATAATTACAAATTAGATGACATCTGCTTACTATCACCTATGCGTATTGGGGACTTAGGAACTGATGAATTAAATCGTGCGATACAGTTACATTTTAATCCACCTAACTCTTCAATGGATTACCAAAGAGATGAGTTTACAACATTCCGAACTGGTGACAAAGTAATTCACACAGAAAACAATAAAGATTTAGGCGTATATAATGGTGAAGTTGGTGTTGTCTCTTCTATCTATACATATGAAGGCGAATTTAAGGTTGATGTAGAATATCCAGATAGAGAAGACCCTGTTGCTTATTCAGAAAAAGACATGGAACAATTACAACTGGCTTATGCAATTACCATTCATAAAAGCCAAGGTAGTGAATTCCCTATTGTCATCATGCCTTTCCACGAATCTCAATTAAGCATGTCTACTCGCAATTTAATTTATACAGGTAGAACAAGAGCAAAGAAAATTTTAATTAGTATTGGTGATGAAGAAACACTGAATAAAGGAATTTTAAAGGTTAGTGACACGAATAGAAATTCAAGAATCAAAGAAAAATTGCAGAAAGAATTATAAACTTCTTACAATATGTAAGAAGTTTTTTATTTACATATATCAGTTAATGAATTATAATTTTGTTGACTATAGTCAAATTCGTTATTATATCGAGTAACATACATATAATATTTTGTATATTAAAATCAGGTATTTGAAAAAATGAATTAAATTTGGAGGAATAAATGATGGTAAACGTAGTAGTGTTGGAAGAAGTTTCAAGTGATAAAAAGACAGTTGATACACAAACGCTTAGTGATAAACAGGTTAATAGTAAAGATATCATTCTATCAGATTACATGATGGATAAAAATGATTTGATTACATCTTGGATAGAGGTTGATGGATTATTCAAAAGAGAAAGATTAATTGTTTCTATTCATTGATTTCTGATTAGATTAACGGATGCGACTATATGTTTCATCCTTTTTTTATTACAAATTAAAGAAAGCAGGGTCTAAGAATGAATCATGTTAGTATAGGTGTCTATAACAACGAAACATACGTTGTAAATATTGTTCCAGACCATAATTTACAGAAGCATGTAGAATACAATAAAATTATGAGATTTGGAAGAGCTTTATTTATTGATGGAGAGTGTGTTCATACTGGATATTTATCAGACAAAAAAATAGAGGTTTGGTCAGAAAAGATAAAAGGAATGAACATTGATATTCTCACTCCCTCAACTACATATTACTAAAGGAAAAGAAAAAAGAATTCAGTGTCAAATACTGAATTCTTATATATATATTATAGTTTTAAATCTCTTAGAAATCGCTCTGCTCGAAATTCAAACAATCGCCCTCGTGAGTTAGCTGATGAGCCATCTTTATCTAAAATCATTTCTTTATGAATAGATTTCAATAAATCTTTCTTATCCAACTCTTCACAAATGCAGACCCACATTAATTTCTTTTTATTCAACTCAATCTTAATATCAAGTACTTTATCATTCTTAAATCCAATGTAAGCATATAGCTCCATAACACCTCTATGAAGAGTTAACGAAGTTTTCATTTCTGTTTTTAGGCGAATTGCAATTTCTTCGTAAAATCGAGAAATAGATTCATCTAATGTACAGCAGTGATATGTATTTTGATAAGTAAACATAGTATCCACCACCTAAAAGTTATGAAGATAACTTTTACTTACCTTTCATTTCTTCTGGCATCGAAATCCCCAAACCCTTTAATACTGTATCTAATTGACCTTCCATTCCCATTGCTTTCATTCGTTCTCGAATCTCTGGTAAATGTTTTACGCCATCAGTTAGAAAATCAGACGCCATTTGCTGAATGTTTCCTAAGTTTTCTTCATTCACAACCCGATTAAGTTCACTCTCACTAATAGTAGATTCTCCTTTCTTTGTACCACCAGACAATATATCATTTACATTTTGACCACATTTATTGAATACATTTTGTTGTTTCATATTAAAACATCTCCCTTTTATAAAATAATATTTTTTATCATCATCATTTATTTTGTTTTTTTATATAAAAAAACATCTTATGTACAAGATATATTTTATTTTGTTAATCGTAAACCATTTCAAGTATCTATCATGTTCGACATTCTTCTTAATTCCAAATCACCTGTCTACTTGGATATCTTATCTATTAGGAATACCCATTGTCTATTATTGGTGAACATTGTCTAAGTAAATTTCAAAAAATGCTACATATCCGCAAAAATAAAACCCCTCCGAAACATAAACCTATATACAAAGCAAAAAATATATTCAACACATTAGAAAATATAATTTTATTAAATCATTTACAAAAAACATAGAATACCATGAAAACGAAACATAGTTGATAAACTTACTTTTTATTGAATATAGTCAATAAATAACATATAATATTGACTATAGTTAAAGAAACGGAGATGATAAAAATGGCAAGAGCTTTACTAATTGCAGAAAAACCGAGTTTAATGAGAGAAATCCAAAGTGCTTACCACACTTTTGGTCATAAAGATACTATCGAGTTTAAATCCTTCGCAGGACATACAATGGGATTGATTAATCCTGATAAGTATAAAGAAGAATGGGCAAAATGGGATTTAGCTACCCTTCCATTGGTTCCTGACAAATTCATTTATGAACCAACCAAGGATAAGTTAGATATGTATAAAGATATAAAGAAAGCCATTGAGAACGGAAACTATGATTATATTATTAACGGCTGTGACCCAGGAAGAGAAGGTCAGCATATTTTCTTTAGTTTCTATGATGCTATTGGATGTAACTTACCTGTAAAAAGAATTTGGCATAGTGACTTAACAGAAAAGGAACTAAAACGAGCTCTTGATAATCTACGGGATGAAAAAGAACCTGCTTTAAGCAACATGACAAAAGCAAGTAAATTACGTGCATATTTTGATTGGTTAATTGGAATGAACTTTACAAGAGCTTTTTCAATTGTAGGTGGTCAAAAAATGAATTTAGGACGAGTTATGACACCTGCCCTAAAAGTTTTAGTTGATAGAGAACTTGAAATTAAGAACTTTGTCCCAAAAGATTTTTGGGAAATAGAAGCTGATTTCGGGAAATACAAAGGTATTTACTTCAATGAAGATGGCGATACACAATTTTGGAAGCAAGTAGATGCACAAAAGATTATTGATTCCTTAAGTGCGGATAGTACAGTTAAAATTGTAAATCAGGAAAAAGATGTAAAATACGCTCCTCAGTTGCATTCTTTATCAGCCTTACAGAATGAAGCAAACTCAGCGTATGGATACACAATGCAAGAAACTTTAAATATCACACAGACACTGTATGAAAAAAAATTCGTAAGTTATCCTCGTACAGATAGCTCTCATTTAACAAAGGCTATCAGTAACGACTTCGCTATTATGCTTAGACCTTTACAAAATATCCCTGAGTTAGCAGATAAAACAAAAGCGATTATTAGTGATTCTAAAATTCTTTCAGATGTAGCAAACAACAAAAAATATGTTGATGATAAAAAAGTAAGTGACCATTATGCCATCGTGCCAACAGGATTATCACCTGATTTTGGTCGGTTAACAGATAAAGAAATTAATGTATATATGTTAATCGCAAAAAGATTTTTAAGTATCTTCTTACCTCCTATGGTGAGCCAAAAAACAAGTGTTGTTACGGAAAATAACGGACATTTATTTAAAACATCAGGAAGTGTATTAGAGTCAATCGGATTTATGGCCTTATATAATTACAAAGCTCAAGACAACATGCTTCCACCACTAAAAAAAGGCGAAACGGTTTCCTTGAAGAAATCGGAATTAATTACAAAACAAACAAGTAAGCCTGGCAGATACACAGATAGAACACTGAATATTGCAATGGAAAATGCAGGACGATTCATAGATGACGATGAACTAAAAGAAGTTTTAAAAGAAGCAAAAGGTATTGGAACGCCCGCTACAAGAGGTGGCATTGTTGAAAAATTAGTTTCACTAAATATGATTGAGCGTAAGAAAAAATCCTTCTTTGCAACTGATTATGGAATTGGTATTATTCAGTCCTTAAACGGTCACGACATTACCTCTCCAGAATTAACGGCAAGATGGGAACAAAAACTCTCAGACATTGAAGCAAGTCGATTTGACCCGAATGTCTTTTATAAAGAAATGATTGCTTACATACAAAAGGAAGTTGAGGATTTGAAGAAGTTAAAAGTATTTGTATCCTCAAGCAAAGACTCCCTTGGCTCTTGTCCAAAATGCGGAAAACATGTAATTGAAGGCAAAAAATATTATCTATGCGAAGCATACAAAAACGGATGTGACTTTTTATTCGGAAAAACATTCTTAGAAGCAAAAATCACGAAAGCTGAAATTAAAAAAATCTTAAGTGGAAAGTCCTCTAAAGAATTAGACTTTACAAAGAATGGAAAGACATGGAAAGCAAAACTTGCTGTAAATAAAGATAAAGGTTCCATTGATATGATTTTTAATTCCGATGCTAAAAAATCAAAAGGTTCCAATTCTTCAGCATCTAAAAGTGAAGCGATTTGTAAGTGCCCTAAATGCGGTGGTGCTATTAAAGAAACAAGCAAATACTTCCTATGCGAAAATTACAAAGACCCTTGCACTGTACTAATTGGTAAAGAGTATTTTGGAGCAAAAATCACAAAAAAAGAGGCGATAGACTTACTTAATGGTAAGGAGACGGGTGAAAAGACCATGACTTGGAGTTCAGGAAAAACAAGTAGCGCTAAATTAAAATATACCAATAAATTGCAAACTGTTTCTACCAAATAGTTAATAGAAACACTAATTCATAGACTACAAAGTGTATTAACACATCTTGTAGTCTATTTTTTTTATAAATATTTCTCTCCTTGTATATGATATAGCACATATTTTTTTAGGAGGGGATTTTTATGAAAAAAGAAAAAGTTTTACTTGGTCTACTTGGGGCAACTGTGGTTGTTGGAATCGGGACAAGCATCTGGTTTGCAGTAGCAAATCCATTCGCTACTGAGGATAAGACAGTAAAAGAAAAAGTTATAAAACAAAAAGAGGAAAAAAAGATTGATAAGCATTTAGAGAAATATACACCACTCAAAAAAGAAGAAATCTCAAAAATGACAATTGATGAGAAAAAAGACATGATGGGTGGCGACGGTGCCAATTATGAAAGTAACTTGATGAAGATTGGTCAAGGTCAAGGAAAAGAAGAATATCCTGAAGACAAAGCAAAGGCGTTTGAAAAAGAGTTGATTCAATTAGCCTCTTCCGCAAGTTATGACAAAATACTTAACAAAGTAAAAGATGAAGTGAAAAATTATCAATTCACAACAGGTACGAATACAAAAATTGCGTCCATTTATTATGATGCATCTATCATGATGTCTACACTGACAGCACCAGATTTCCAAAAAGGGAAAATCGCTAAAGGTATGCGTCACCCTGAAATGATGGTAATCGGCACTATTATGTTACCTGAAAAAGAAAGACGAGCAGTTATTCATGATTTCGATAGTTTATCTCCTATTGTAAATGGTGAAGTAAAGATTTTAGACCATGAGGTTTTACGTGGCGAAAGTGATGACCCTATGTTAAAAACTATTCAAAATACAATGGTTGGTGCGGAACGAGTTCACAAAATAGAATTTCAGATAGAAAAGAAAAACAACTTAATTGCATATGTTATCGAATACAATAACGCTACTTTAGAATATTACGGTATGTATGCTCCTAAAGATAAAACGTACCACTATAAAACAATTCAATTCTTTAAAGAAATGGATAAGGATTTTGATAAACACCAATCCTTGAAAACGGATGGTGGTAAATAATGAGCAACAAGATAGCAGAACTAAAAAACAACCCTACATTAAAGCAATTAGGTGAAAATATCAACGGCATTATGATAGGCTTATTCGCTTTTCAATGTAGCATGTTCATTACCATTCTTTTATTTAAGAAAAGCTTCTTTTTTATTCATCTGGGAATTGCATTGTTAATTATTTTAGGTTTTTCGTTTTTAAAAGACTTTGCAGATGAAAAGAAAAAATCATTTGCACTCAAGATTATGAAAACCTCTTTAGTTATTGGTGCATTGTCTATATTTGACCACTTTATTGTATCTGGATTAAATCATATAGAAGACCCCAAATTATACAGTAGTATGACAAAGGTTATTTATCTTGTTGATTTTGCAATTATTATCAGTTCTATTGCTATTTTTAGAAATGAAGAATTCCAAAATAAAATGATTGCATTCACGGAGACATCTATATGGAATGCGTTAGCAGGTGAAGAAAAAGAAGAAATTAAGCAAGGTGATGCGGTACTGGGTAAAAACATAGATACGCAAAACCCTGTAATTCTACCTTTAAAAGATAGATATCTTCACATGTTAGTTTTGGGACCAACAGGTTCTGGTAAAACCTCTCAAACAATTATTCCAATGATTCATAGAGATATGCAAAATCCTGAATTAGGTGTTACTGTAATTGAGCCTAAAGGGGATTTAGCTGAGAAAATCTTTGCAATGGCTCGTTATTATAATCGAGAGGTTCAATACTTTAATCCAATTTTACCTGATTGTCCGTATTTCAATCCTTTATTCGGAGATGAATCAGATGTAATTGAGAATATGGCCACAACATTTAAAATGTTAAACCCTGATTCTCCTCAATTCTTCTTAGATATGAACGAAAACTTAATTCGTAATGCTCTGAAAGTGTTAAAACGTTTATATGGAGATGATGCTACATTAATTGATTTATCAACCCTGTTACATAATACAGGTGGTGGCGGTAAGAAAATGGTGCAGGATTTCTCTAAATTACCTTCCGAAAGCGATTCAATGGCAAAAGAAAACAACGATATCGCATTATGGTTCTTAAACGATTATTTTACTGGTGCAACAGGAGATAAAGGGGCAACAAAAACATACGAACATTGTTCTGGTGTTCGTTCTCAGGTAGCAAAACTTGTTTCTAATAAATATTTAAGACGAGTTCTGAATCCTCCTAAAGGTCGTGGTTCAGATGTAGACTTTGATAAATCACTTGCAGAAGGTACGATTATTACAATCGCTACCGCTCAAGGTAAACTACGTGATTTAGGTAAATACTTAGGTTACTTTATTATCCTACAATTACAGTCTGCTGTATTTAGAAGACCAGGGAATGAGAATACAAGACGAGGAAATATGCTTTATATAGATGAATTCCAAACGTATTCAAATCCTGGATTTGCTGATATGTTAACACAAGGTCGTTCTTATCGTGTAGCATCACATTTAGCAACACAAAACCGTGCCTTAATCGGTATGGGTAGTGGTAAAGATGGAAAAGACTTTATTGAACTTGTCTCTACCAATGCTCGTAATACAATCATTTATCCTGGTGGTAATGCTCAAGATGCTGATTACTATTCAAAACAATTTGGAGAAATTATTGAGAGAACAATGCAGAAAGGCTACTCTCAAGAAAAGTTCAGTGTGTTGGGCGGTTTAGGACGAAGACCAGTAAATGAAAGTTTTAGAGAGGCTGAAGAAACAAAAGCCAGATATTCTCCAACCGATATTATTTATCGTGAATTCGGGCAAATTACATATTGTTTAATTAAAAACAATAGTATACAAGCTCCAGGTGTTAGTAAAATCGAGTATATCCCTAAAGAATTAAATGATTTACTTGATAGAATGGTAGCCGAATATAACGAAGAACAAGATAAGAAATATCACAAAGAATTTGGTGGCTCTCAAAAACCTACAGAAGAGAAGAAAGTGGAGTTAGTAAAAGAAAAATTAAATGATGAAGCTGTCGTTACAAATATTCAACTTGAAAAACCAAAGAATAACTATTCTTCAAATGATGTTGTTCTCGACCCTCTTTCTGAAATTGAAGATGATACATTCGTTGATGCAGAAGATGTCGGTGCAAAAGTTAAAAGCACTACGGTTATTTCAGAGAATGAATACCAAAGAGGCGGAAATTCTTTTCAATCGAATATTAATGATGTAGAGGATGAGTTAATTTAACTCATCTTTTTTTATTTAAACAACACAAAAATACATTTACATAACACAATAAAAAATAACATGGTCAACAAATAAAAAAGATACACATTTTATTGTGTATCTTTTGTTTTATTATAGATATCATTTTATAATTATTTGTATTTTATTTGTATTATTTTATATTATGCACAACTTTCAATCATTCCATACTTCCCGTCTTTTCTTGTATATAAAAGACAGATTGTGTCGTTTAGTTCTGCATTTACAAATAAGAATTGCTTATGACCTAAAACCTCCATTTGTAGAATCGCTTCTTCCTCATGCATAGGTTTTAATTCGAATTGTTTGCGTTTTACAATGTTATCTGTAAGTTTAACCTCTTTCATTTCTGTTTCATTTGCAATAGGTATTAAGATATGCTTTTTATGTAATCGTCTCATTGATTTTTCTAAATCTTTTGCAGTTGTAATTTGCCTTTTCACTTTATCAACTACACTGTCTAATGCTACATAGAAATCTTCATCTTTACTCTTTGCATAAATCAACTCTCCATTAAACGGAACAGATACTGAAATTGTTAATCCTTTTTCCACTTGTACAGTAACGCTTACAATTGTATCCTCCTTAAGGAACTTATTTAAAAAATCCAGTTTTTTATTCATTGTAAATTTCATTCCCTCAGTTAAAGATACATGCTTTCCAGTCATTGTTAAATTCATATATAACATCTCCTTCCCAAAACCCTCTTAGTTCGAATAATAGTTTTTAGAATAAAATTTCTTTATTCTGTATGTTGTATCTTAGTAAGATTCGACTGTTTTCATAAGTTTTCGGGTGTTTGAGGTGTGTTCGAGTAGGAGATATCCGCTATTACTTTCTAATCCGTTGCATAAACTTCATGTCTCGCTCATGACCATCTTCTTTTTCTACTATTATATGTTCTCGTCTTAGTAACTCTCTTATTAGTTCTGATTGACTAATCTCTTCCCCATATAGCTTTTCATATCGCTCTTGTAGAAACTTAATATGCTTTAAATCATCGTTATTGGCACAAAATACTTCTCTATCTCCACTGTTGTATTCAATCTCTATTAAACGCCTTAACAAATCACTTTGATTAATAGTAGCTCCTCCATACTTTCTTTTATGTCTTTCTTGTAATTTTTCAATCCTATCAGCATCAACCTTTCTCGCTCCAAAAGATATAGTTTTGAATATATCCACATATACGCCCTCCTTTATTTCTTTTTATTCATCCTATCCTTTTCGTAAAAAAAAGTGTGTCAGTTTATAGTCATTATTTTATATTATTTTTATCAAACCCTGTCAGTCTCTGTCAGTTATTAACGAGGCAATTGCGAGGAATTGCCAAATATTAGCGTATTTTATACTCTTTTATTTATAAGACCCTATCTGTGAATACAGAATTTCTGAATTGAATAGGATGAGAAAATATAAAAAGGAGATGGTTTTATGCCTAAACGTTTGATGTATCTAATTGTATTCCTTATAGGTTTTATATGTACCTTATTTGTTTGTTTATACTTTCAGTCAGAAACAGTATTTCAAATTTGCCCAACAAACCTATCGACCTATTCTTTACAAGCAATTTTATAGCTCCAAATGTTTTATTGACTATAGTTTATAAAAGTGTTATATTTTAACTACATTAAGTAAAATAAAATTTACAAGAACGGATAATTAGGAGGGTTTGATTTGAAAAATGTTTTGAGGTTCCTTTACTTCGGTGATATGCATGAGAGACCTTCTACTCCAAGTAATCGAATAGATAGTTATCAGCAAAGTATTTCAGAAAAAAGAGAAGAGATTAAAGGATTAGGAATTAAATATAAGGTAAACGCTTTTTTACAACCTGGTGATTTTTTAAACTCCCATACCTTTCAAAATGATTTTCTATTAGATGTAGTAGAAAAATGGAGCATGGTAGATACCTTTAATTTAATCAAACAATTTTCTTTAGGACAATTATCTAATGAAGAATTCCAAAATAAATTTATAGATGCCAAACCAATTCCGATGATTGGTGCGATTGGAAATCATGAATTGATAGGTGATTCTTTAAATAGTTACAAAAAAACAAGCTTACGTTTTTTAGAACAAATCGGATTTATGCAATTAGCTTCAAAAGAAAATCCTATTATTTTTGAAATGGAGAACGGAAAGACTGTTGCCATTACAGCTACTCACTACCACCATGGAATGGATAAGAAAGAGAATCTTTCAGATTACATCATTGAGGAAAAAGCAGGTGATTATCACATCCATATTGTCCACGGTTATTTAACAAATAAGGATATGGGGAATCTATTCCGACATACATTAGTAGATGAAATTGCTCATCTTACAAAAGCGGATTTAACAATTACGGGGCATGACCATATCGGATTTCCTATTACAGAAGTAGACGGTAAATATTTCGTAAATCCAGGAGCAATCCCTCGGATGAAAAGTGATTTGAAAGAAATGAAACGAAAACCCAAAGTCCTTCTCATTGAAATTGATGAAGTAAGTGGACTTAAGGTAAAAACAATTTACTTGAAGAGTGCTAAAAAAGCAGAAGAAGTATTAGACAGAACAAAAATTATGCAGAAAAAAGAAAAACAAGGAAAGATGGAAGAAATTAAATCCATTGTAAATAAAGCGAATATTGGAAAGGCAACAAACATTACTGAAGTCATTGAGGTTATTTCTGAAAACGAAAATGTAAGTAACGTTTTAAAAGATGAAGTAATTGAGCGAATCACCTCGAAAATGAAATCTTTAATGAAAAAGAATGTTGTAGCTGATTCCTATTACATTACAAAAATGGTATTGGAAAACTTCCAATCACACGAAAATACTACGCTCGAATTCTCAAAAGGTCTCAATCTATTTACTGGAGAAAGCGGTCAAGGTAAGAGTGCAGTGATACGAGCTTTTGCATTTATCTTTGAGAACTTCGGTAGGAACCCTCGTAGATTTATCAAAAAGGGTGCTGATTTTGCAAGAGTAACAATTCATTTATCCACTGGTTATGTTATTTCTCGTATTGTAGAAAAATCTAAAAGTGGAAAGAATGGATATGAGATTTATAACCCAAAAGATGGTTCTGTGGAAAGCACAAATACAAAAGGATTGTCACTTGTACAAGAAATTCTCGGATTCAATAAATTAAATATTGATACAGATAATGATGTTCCAATTAATTTTATGAAACAAGGTACTTCTTGGTTTTTTGTTGGAGATGGTTATACTTCTTCTGAGAGAGCTAAAATTGTCGGTTCCATCTACGGTACTCATTATGCTGATGCTGTAATTAGAGACCTTGAAGGTGACTTAAAGAAATACAATAAACAAATTGAAACGGCTGATAAAGAGCTAAAAATAATTCAGGAAGGTATTGATTCTTTTGACCACCTCCCTCAAACACATATGCAGATTACTGAATTAGAAAAATTGAGTGAAGAAGTAAATGTATTGATGGCCAAGAAAGAAAAGATTGCTACTCTACTAAAAGAACAAGAATTAATTGATAACAAAATTAGTGAACTTAATAATGTGATTAAAGATTTGGGACAGGTTGAGAATCTTTATTCTGAAATATATCAAGTCAAAGAGATGGTACAGAAACGAAATGAAATTCAAAAACTATATCGTTCTCTTACTACTATTATTGCCGATGGCAAAGAATCTAAACATGTAGAAGAGCAATTATTAAGTTTACCAAATGCTCAACTATTGTTAGATGAAATTAAAGAATTAGCAAAATCTAAATTAGGTCAAGAAGAATTGTTGACCCAATCAACAAAACTCACTGAAACAAAGAATCGTTTAGTGAAAGAAATTGATGTTAGTAGTGAAGTTATAGAAAAGACAAATAGTTTAGTAGAAGCCGAGAGCACGTTATCGGAATTAAAAGAATTAATGGCGAAAAAAGAAACCGTTCAATCTCTAACAAATAGACTGTCTTCTATTAATGAAGAAGAGAAACAACAGAAACAGAAAATTGAACACGTCATTTCTAAAAATGAAAAGTTGGTTAATGATTACAAAATTTTATTAACCGAAATTGGAAAGTGCCCTGTTTGTCACGGCAAAATAGATAATGCTGTTATTAATCGAATCACTGATGAATATAGCATGGAGAAATTAGTTTCCTAAAAAAACTGTAAGTATATAAAAAATACATAATAAAACAAGAAGGAGTGTTTATTTATGGCAAGTGCTACAAATATCGCATCACAAGTTGAAGAGTTTGAAAAACAAATTAAGCAAGGGGAAACCATTCGTATTCAAGCATCTACTGTAGTGAAAACATTACGAGACCAGTACAAAAAAGTTGCTGATGATTTAGAGACTCTTGGTGTTAAACCGTCTGAAGCAAAAACAAAAATCGAAGAAATAGATGCACAAATTCAAGAAAAGCTTCAACAAATGAAGACATTATTACCTACAGATATCATTAAGAAATATGCAAATCATGATTTTACAAGTAATCATACTTCAAGCGACCAACCATTTTAATTCTTAGGAGTATTCTTCCTCCTTTTATTTGTGAGAAATGAGGGGATTTTATGAAGGAAATATTAATAGATAATATTCGATATAATGCTGTAGAAGTCGATGACTTTGAACAAGAAAAAAACAGTCGAACATGTTGAAATGTTATACTCTCAAGTTACACATTGGATGAGCTTTGTAACAAAAAAGAGGAAGGTCTTGAAAAAGGTAAAATTTATCCTTTTTATTTGGAACCTATCCGTAAAGAAGACCATGTGGTAGAAACAGTCGATGGAAAGTATGGTGTTTATCATTTAATGTTCGAGGGGCTATTGTTGATAGAGAAAATAGAAGGAGATGATATGTAATGAAATTTTCTATTTTACGTGATGAGGTATTGTTAATTAATCAAAAAGGTGAAATGAAAACAGTTAAAGAAATTAAGGACATTTTGCAAGAGGATGACCAGTATGATAAAGATGAACTATTTGAAGTGAAATGGTATCATCCAGAAAAAGAAAACTTCCATTTTTATGCTGAATCTTTAATTAACTCCACTTTATCGGATATAAATTCGGATATTCCAAAAAACTCAGAGTGGTATATGTCAGGATGGTATCAAGAGGCATACGAATGTTTTAATCAAGAAGATATTGAAGAGATTCAACGAGTATTAGACCGATGTTTTGCACGGAATACAAATGTTTTCTCTTTTTATGTTGGCAGAGGTGAAATTATTGATTTAAGGAGATAATCAAAATTTTATAAAGGGGCTATTTGCATGAAAAGAAAAAATAGGGATATAAAATGGAGAAGGAGAAGACCTATCCACCCTACATATATTACAACGCAAGAAGACTACGAGACTCTGATAACTCATATGAGTAAAGAATCTCCTCAACGCACATCAGTTCGAGAAAAATTCACTCAATTTATGGAAGCAAAGAAAAAGAATTTAAATCCCTCGATGGGTATTATGGAAATACGTGAACTCATGAAAGAACGAGGATGGATTTCTGAAGATAAGATGATTGATGCTAATTATACAATTATATTTAGACGAGAAGACTGGCATGGAATCCAAGTTCCAAATATCCGTTTTTCAGCTTGTACAAGCGATAGAAAAGAAATTCATTCCATTGTATATGAATTAGCAAGAACATGCTTGAATATTTGGGAGGAATTTGCGGATTCTGTTCCCTATCAAAAAGAGGATGGCACTATTGAAGAAAGTCTCTCATTAACTAAATGGTATACATTAAAGAAAAAACAAAGTGGATTTTGAGATATCCACTTTGTTTTATTTTTTATATAAAATAATAATTTATACCATTATAAAACAAGATATATTATATTATCAACATATCATTTTACAAAATATTTAATATGGTTTTTTTATGTTTATGTTATAAAATTAATAACTATTTTTACAACATAAAAACACCATGATATTTTCTAAAACAAAACAGACAAACATTTTATTATTTCGACATACTCTTACTTATCTATTATTGGTGTTTACAGTCTATTAGGAGCAAATATTAGTGAAATTTATTAGTTATTGTCTGATTAAGTGAAATATTTTTTACTTATTACCTATAATTATATTGACTATAGTTTATTAAAAGTGCTATATTTAATTTATCAAGTGATATATTTGAGGTGAAACAATGGGCTTTATGCACACATTTAGAAGCATTTTTAACATACATGATTTGAACAAAATCAAATTAACAGAACCTCAATCTAAGCTTGTGCGTGTCATGAATAAAAAGAAAAATATAATTCTATTAAGTCCTTGTGGTTCAGGAAAAACTGAAGCATCCTACTTATTGACGAAACGATGGGATAGAAAAACAACCTATGTATTGCCCATGAAGACATTAGCTACTTCAATTCAACAGCGACTAAATACATATGAGTCTTCATTAGAATCAGGGAAGGAATGGAGTATTCAGCATTCTTCCATAAGTAACGACCCATTTCTTGATAGTTATTATTCTGTAACAACCATAGACCAAGTACTATCTGGTTACTTAGGGATTGGAAGACAAGCTTTTATCCGAGGGAAAAATGTACTGCAAAGTAATTTTATATTTGATGAAATTCAATTACTTGAAACCAATAAAACTCTTAAAACATTGTTTGGCATGTTGGATTCTATCCATGAAAATGGAAATCAATTTATGATAATGACTGCAACAATGCCGACATACTTAATGGAATTTATGAGCCATAGATACAACGCTGAAATAATTGAAGTTAAAAACCCTGTTATAGAAAACAGACAGGTTACGGTTTCTTATGAAGAATCTCTTGATTATACTTCTATTGAATCTCTTAAGGAGAAACAAATTATTATTTGCAACACACAAAAAGAGCAAATTGAACTGTATACACATATACAAGACAAGAGTAGAGTTATTTTGTTAAACAATAAGTTGCAACAAAAAGATAGAGAACGAGTTGAAGCAGATGTATTTAAGTATTTTGGAAAAGGTTCTCTTTCTAATGACAAAATCTTAATATCGACACAAATCATTGAAGCAGGGATGGACATTTCAGCAACTAACGTATATTCCTCTCTTTGTTCTATTGATAGCCTTATCCAACGTGAAGGGCGTGTAGCCCGTTGGGGTGGTAATGGGTGTCTAACTGTTTTTAGCGGTCATTATCAGGGGATATACGATGAAGAGGTTGTGCTCGCTACAAAAGAAAAGCTTCTTGCTAATCAAGGTATTTGTTTTTCGTGGCAACTGCAAAAACAGTGGGTGAATGAAATTATGAATTCATATTATGAGCAATTCATTACTGAGAGGTCTTTAAAAAAGCATAAAAGAGCTATGAAAAATGGCAGTCGTAATGATTTAATACGTGCAATTCAAAATGTGAATTTGATTGTCGATAATGAAGTAAGCCAAGATAGCTTTCTAAAAGAATCTATATCTATCTCTCTTTCATCCTTACAAAAACTTGCAAAATCAAATGTCTTATATAGATTATCGAATGGAATATCTGGCAGTATAGAAGAGGTACACCCTCATTCTGTCCGTATTGGAGATTCATTAGTCATACGAGGATTAAATAGTTTCTATGATGCTTGTGGATTTCGGATAGAAGATGGATTGAATTGTCTATCTTTTTCAGAGAATCAGGAGGAAGTAGAAAAGCAAAAATATGAAGATTATATAGAAGAATCATGGATTGAACATTCGAAAGAAATAAAAGAGGTTATGAAGACAACCTTAATTAGGGATGGTGTCATTCAGAAAGAAAATGAAATTGAACGATATTCACTCATTGCAGGTATACATGATTTAGGAAAGTTAACAACTACTTGGCAAAAGTACATTGGTTATGAAGACATTCCATTGGCTCACATGCCATTTCAACCGAGAAAAGTAGGTCTGATTCGTGGAGTGAAACATAATATAATCTCTGCATTGTCTGTAAAACCTGTTGTTAATAAATTAGAATTTAATCTTATCTTGCAACATCATGGACGATTTATGCCAAGTGGCAGTATTCATAGGGTTAACTCTTATCAACTTATAAAGGAGACTCCTTGTTTACTACGTGAGCTCGGATGGAGTGAAAAAGTAATTATGAAAGCAGACTCAGGTGAGATTGTAGATGCAAACCTTTTAACACCTGGAGATGATGACTGGCCTTTATTTGTATATCTCTTAGGGACATTAATGCAATCAGACATACAAAGTATAAAGAATGTAAAATATAGAAAGACACATTTCTTCTAATTGAAAATAAAC
The DNA here is from genome assembly GCF_037120585.1 of Bacillus sp. CCNWLW194. Lineage (NCBI taxonomy): Bacteria > Bacillati > Bacillota > Bacilli > Caryophanales > Bacillaceae > Bacillus > Bacillus sp. CCNWLW194. Next base: position 31,057 of record NZ_JBBBBL010000004.1, read on the forward strand.
TATCTGTTATTCAAAGGGCATAAATATTCAAGGGTATAATTCTTAAATTTAAAATAAAACTTATTGTTATAAAGGAGATAATAAACATGAAAAACATTGAAATTATTAATACATACCTTTCGGGTAAAACTCGTAAAATCCCTAACTGGCTAAAGTATTTAGTAGAAACGGAAGAAATTCATCAAAACTATGAAAATGTAGAATCTCTTAGTGAGCTTTCTACAAATAGTCTATTAAGTTATGTGATACGTACTTTAGAATCATTAGAAAAACTTTCTGTTGATGAAGAAACATATCGAATTCTTGAAACAGTATTGGTTTATAGTGAGGTAGCAAAAGGTGGTTCATTGAGACAACGCAGAAAATGGTTAGAAAATGGCTTTAACCTCATGATTCATAATGAAGGCTCTAAAAGTATTTATTGGGAAGAAAATTTGACAGCCTTACATGTAGAAAATATAGATGAAAGAAGAGAACGTTTTTTAATTGGTGATTTAATTTTAACCCATGGATTAATCGGTCAATATATTCGAGGCGAAGCACGTCTTGATTCACATGTAAGCATGATTCATCGTTTCTATGAAAGATACACGGAAGAAAAACTTAAAAATATTCTGTATTACTTAAATCTGTGTATTATCGAGGGTGTTTCACCATCTTTGTGGAATGAAGTGAAAGAAGACGTAAAATCTGTGATTGACGGGTTATTTAATGGGAATGTAGAATCATTCTCTTCTCGAATGCATCGTTTAACACATAAACATAGAGAAACGGTAGCAGAAAAAGAACGAATTATGGGAGATGAAGAACTTCTCGTTCAGAATTTCTTAGCAAATAAAGATTTATGGTACGTGGAACCTGCTATGCATGATTTAAGTTTCGAAGATATTTGGACGATTTTCTTGATGATAAAAGATACTGTATCTGATAGTAAGATTCATCACATTCACTTTGAAACACTAATGCAACAACTACATTATGATTTTAAAGGAAAGAAACACAATAACGTATATCGAAAACGTGTTATCGAAAAATACCTACATGAATACCGCAAAAATAAAAATCCTGACAACACTCATGTCTCTTTTCATGTTGAGATGGATGAATCTATGCAAACTGCAAATGTTTCCTTTAAATTTTCTGCCGTTGGTGAAGCATTAATTACTTTCTGTGTAGAAGCAGAAAAAGTTGATATGATGCATAATCGTGCAAATATACTTTTATTTGATTTCTTTGGATTACGTAAGGATGCCTATGATAGATTCCATAATGAAGAGCTTTATTTGGAACATATGAACAGCTCTGCTGATGACAAAAGAATCATTCTGGATTATATAAAAGGCGATACCATTGTCGATGTAGGACCAGGCGGTGGAGTCATGTTAGATATGATAGAAGAAGAAACAGAGGGAAAAGAGATTTATGGAATTGATATTTCACAGAATGTTATTGATTCATTGAAGCAGAAAAAACAAAATGAGTCTCGTTCATGGGATGTTATAAAAGGCGATGCTCTTAACTTCGCTGATACTTTCAAAAAAGAATCGGTAGATACAATTGTGTATTCTTCTATTTTTCATGAGCTATTTTCTTATATTGAATATGATGGGAAGAAGTTCAATAAGGAAGTAATTAAAAAGGGGTTACAGAGTGCATATGAAGCATTAAAACCAGGTGGTCGAATTATCATTCGTGATGGGATTATGACCGAAGACAAAGACTTAATGCGTGTCATTCGTTTTAAAGATGAAAGTGGTCTGAAATTTTTAGAAGAATATGCTCGTGAATTTAAAGGTCGTGAGATTCAATATGAAGTTCTTTCGGACAATACAGTAAAGATGCCTATTAATGATGCTATGGAATTTTTATATACATATACATGGGGGGAAGATTCATTTGCTCATGAAGTGCAAGAACAATTTGGTATCTTCACACCAAATGAATATAAAGAATTCGTATCTAATATTTTCGGAGACAAAGTAAAGATTGTTAAAGCTGTGAATTATCTACAAGAAGGGTACACAATTAACTTGAGAGAGAAAATTGATTTCGAAGATGAGTCTGGTAATGCTGTAGCACTTCCTGATAGTACATTCTTTATGGTGTTAGAAAAAGCAGAGTAATACTTTTGTTTCAGAGTGATAAATAATAAACATCAGCTTTTTCTCCTTATTAAGGTGAGAAGGTGATGTTTGTATAGGAGATGAGGGACATGTCTTTAACATATGAAAAATTAATGGCGTTAATGGATGCTAATAAAAATATAAAAGAATTCTGTATCATTGAGGGAAAACCTTTATTCCTTGGGGTTGTAAAAGAGTTAGAGAAACCTATCATTAGAAATGGCAGACTTGTTACTCACGGAATTTTAAATGAACAATGTGAGGATTTTGGGGTCATTCAAGGAAATGATTGTTTAGATGTACTGAAAGGATTTGAAAGGAGCACACAAAATATGCTTATACCTGATGAAAATAATCAACCTATTATGTTTAGAAATGATAAGTTTCGATTAATAGTTTTCGATAAACCACTGACACCAAATGGATTCAATATTCAATATTGGGGATATTAAACAGAATGATAGCTAACCAAAGAAAGTATATATATATCAATATGTTTTAGAAAGTCAGTAGAATGTATCTACTGGCTTTTCATTTCATGCTAAAATAAACATTAAGAGTAATACGTTGAGAAAAATGGGGTGTTAAGAATGGTACTGAAAAATAAACTTGGTTTGACGAACTCAGCCGAACTTGCTCGTGAGGAAGAACGCCTGTCAAAAATTAAAGCCAAAGAGCTATTTGATACGGGCAAAATTGATGAAATCGAGGTCGGCACATTCAAAGGTTTAGCTGATATACATAAACATCTTTTCTCTGAAATTTATAGCTTTGCGGGTAAGATGAGAGAGGTCAATATTGCAAAAGGTAATTTCCAGTTTGCACCTCGTATTTTCTTAGAGCAGTCGCTGAAATACATTGATGAATTGCCACACAAGACTTTTGACGAAATTCTTGACAAGTACGCTGACATGAATGTGGCACACCCTTTTCGAGAGGGAAATGGTCGTTCAATGAGAATATGGCTCGATTGTATGCTCAAGCAGGAACTGGGCAAAATCGTGGACTGGAATATTATAGACAAAGACGAGTATTTGAACGCCATGATTAGAAGCAGTGTAAGCACTGGAGAGCTTAAGTACCTTGTACAGAACGCCCTGACGGACGACTTGAGTATGGAAAGTCTGTTTAAAGGAATTGACGCAAGTTATTACTATGAGGGTTATACAGAGTTTAAAACAGAGGATTTATAGGAATATCAAAAGCATCATATTTGATAATGAAAAACCTGACTAAACCTGCCTTAAAAATCTGATATAGGAAACTTAGCCCTAAAACCTAATGCCAAAAACTATATAGAGAAAAGGTAGTGAATACATATGAAAATAGAGGAAATAGAGAAAATAATTTTTGATTGGCACGAACGAAGCATAGGTGCTAAAAATGATGAAAGTTCGACTGAATTTGACGAAAAATGGACAAAAGTATTTGAAGAGTTACAGAATAACAATGATGAGTTAAAAGATTTAATAGTCGAGCCTGAAACGTTGCTATTTAGAGTTCATACTGGTGGAAATGACGAACCACAACGAACTGATTATGATGACCAACCCACTTACCCTAAAGTCTTTGAAGAAGCACATAAAAACTGGCGAACTGACAATAATGTTAAAGCAATTGACTTTAATAATCATTGGTCATCATTTACAAAAAGCACTGATGTAATCGGTTCAGCCTATTTTGCAGAAAAGGGATTACGAGGTTTTGTTATAGTTGTTCTATCTGATAAAGCAGTTGATATTTCTTCAAGGGTAGCTAAAAAAGGGGTCTTTGATGAGCAGGAAGTTGTTGCACCAATGGACGAAAAAACCGTAATAGACAAATTACCTTTCAAAGACTTCATGAAGAAATACGGTGAAAAAGAAACTGAGAAAATATAATACCTGTTTTTTGTAAAATGATATATAACTAAAAACAAATTAATGAAAAATAGATTAAGAAATAAAAGGGAACCTTATAAGGTTCCCTTTTCTCTTTTGTTTTCATTGACTATAGTTAATAAAAATATTATAATCTCCCTATAGTCAAAATATATAGGACAAGTTTCGTCTTGACATACACATTAACTACTGAAGGAGGTATTTATATATGAGGATTAAAGTTTCTGGCAAGATTCTTTCTAAAACAAATCATGAGAAAGTATTTTATACTCATGAAATGTATTCAATGTTATTAGGAACGATGAATCCTGATAGAGCGAAAAAAATTCACAATCAGCAATCTAAAAAGTTTCGATTGTTTACATTTTCAAATATCTACATAAATGAGGATACTTTTCATTTTTATTTATCAGGAATGAACCATTTGATTCAAGAGGTTATTGATAGTATCGAGGTATCCAACATGAAACGAGTTGGAGATATGATGCTTTCTATTACAAACATTATTACAATCCCTGAATTGCCTAAAAAAGAGAAATATATTTTAAAAGGAAAAGTCATTACAAGCTATACCATTGATGGTACAAAAGTACGCATTGAAGATGAGAAAGAAATTGAGGAACGTTTAAAAGAAATTTCTCAAAGAAAATTAAAAGTATTGGGGATTGATGGTGACATTCATTTTGAAATCATTCAAAAAACACCTGTTTCTACTCATTACAAAGACGACATCTATATCCCATCATGGAAATCTGTTTTGTTAGTCAAAGGCGACTATGAAGCAATTCAGGCTCTCTATGAAGTTGGATTTGGTGAAAATACAGCAACCGCTCATGGATTACTTTGGGAGGCTGTTTAAATGAAACAATTAAAGATTCTAAAGGTAGAGAATCCTATCCAAGAACTTTGTATTGCCTACGGCTTATTAGCCATTCTTCGACAAAATGATGTTTCTTGTAAATTAAGTAACAAGAAAGCATGTTATTTAATCGAGATTTACGATGAGGTGGATTATGTTGAATTCTTCTTGGATGATTTGCCTTTTGAAAAAGTAAATAACTTGAATTCTACTATTAATAAATCTGAAATCGAAAAATTATTAGCAAAAATACAAGAATTTTTTGAATGTGAACAGAACCTGGACAACATCTTCAAATACTATGAAACATTGGATGAATCAATTATTTCATCGTACAAACGTGATGAAGGGGCTTTATATGTAGGGACTTGTTTTTATAGCAAAGGACTTCGCTCTTATAAAGCGCCTAAATCGGAAAGGGTTTATCCCTTTGAAAAATTCCTTTCTTTTTTAGGATTTCATTATGCATCCAGTTATGTGCGTCTCAGTGATGAGGTTGAAATTAGTTGGTTGTTAGAACCAAAAGAAATTGAAGATGTTTTAAAAATCGAATTATTTTCTTACGTTGACAAAGAAACGGGAGAGATAAAATCTCTTAGAAAAATCCGAGATGATTCAAAGGTGGTTACCTTGTCACGTATTTATCTGGAAATCATTCAATATTTGAAGGGTGAGCAAATTTCAAATAACTATGATGGATTATGGGTGATGCAGGTTGTACCCACAAATAACAAACCATTAATGGATAAGGTGAAGGTATTTACCATTCTTAATTTAAACGAAAAATCATTAGAAGAACTATTGAAAAAAGTTACCTATTCTACTGTGAATCGGGATTGTAAATATGCAACTGCTTCATATGTTTTAAATCCAGATGAAGATAGCCTGTTTAAAATGATACAGCAATACGTAAAACGAAATGAAACGATTAGTGAGAACACTGCAAAGGAGTTATTAAAATTGAATGCATTCCAAGACATTTATAACGCTGAAGTAATTACAAAATTAGGACGAGGCTTAAATCGTTTAGTTCGGGACAAAAAGGGATATTCATTGCAGGTGTCTCTTATGTCATGTGTACATGAGGAAGACCTTATCGAGGTATTACAAGAAATGTCTCTCTTATATAACAGGAATTACAAAACGTACTTGTTAAATGACGAAAATATGAATGAATTAATGAGCCTTTTAAATGATGGTGTGAAATTAAAAACACTTTCAAACCTCATTCTATTATCTTCAAACACTTACAAAGAGAAAGTGCAGAAGAATGAAAAGATTTCTTTAGATAATAATCAGGCTTATATTCTAACAGATGAAAATGGGAACCCTGAATATAAAAATGTGGAAGAAAATCAAAATCTAACAAAAAATGTTGCATAAGCTTACATACGGAGGAAACGAACCATGAAACGAGATTTAACGAAAATTACAACTGAAGATTATATGTGGAAATTACACTTTGCTTTACGAGTAGAACTTGTGGCAGAGGCTTTAAATAACGAAGATACAATTGGTAACGTGACAAAAGGACGAGTTGTTACTTTAACAGATGGAGATATCCGAAATGCACTATCTGGACCTATGCTAAGTCATGTATTCGCATCAAATCTACGTGCTTTATCAAATGTAGATGAAATTTGTAGTACATGTAAAATCATGTCTCCCATGCGAAATGGGGCAGTTCGTGAAATTGATACTACTTTGTCTGCGAGTGGAAATCGAGTGAAAAACTGTGTAATTGATGACATCATGGGCTTTATGAATGCAGGTAAAGGTGCAAATGAGAAACGTGAAAAAACAGTTAGCTTCTCTTGGGGCATTCAGTCAAAAGGGCCTGCTCCATATACAGTCTTACATAGTCGTGTTGACCCTACAGAAAAGAATTCAAAACCAAAACAAAAAGAAGATACAACATCCGATGCAAATACAAATAAAGACCAAAATACACAAATGTTATTCCATGGCACATTGCGTTCTTCTGAATATGCTTTAGGAACACAAATGAATTTATCTCGTATTGGTTTTGATGATGAACGTCAAACATACATCTCTGAAGATAAAGAGCTAATTAAGAGTCGTATCAAGAAAGCTCTAATTGCTTTCCGCAATACAATTTTAGATATTCATGGTGCAAAATGTTCCAGTAACATGCCTCACTTAATTAAAGTAACAGGTATTGTAACGGAGAAAACAAATGCAGTAGATTTAATGACAAAATACTCTGCTTTAAATGATGATTTTATCAGCATTCATAAAGACTTATCTGAGGTTTCTCATGAGTTCAAAGATATTACAGAACTCAACAAAGTCATGGAGACATTATTAGCTGATGAATACCTTGACTTTATGATTGAACGGAATATGAATTTTATTAACTCTCAATTTGCAGAAACAAGCAAATAAGATAACAGGAGAGAAACTGAATTTAGATTTGAACACCAAGATTTAGAAAAAGAACAATTGTACAATAAAGCGAATTGGTGAAAGAAGGGATTCAATCCCTTCTTGCCTTATGTTTAGCGCAGATAAAAAAGGATGATAGAACATGCTAAAAATTACTTATAAAGTAAACTCATTATTTTCATTGAAGAAATATAAAGATAGCCATTTGCTTGCTCGTAGTTATGAGCATCCGATGTTATCAACGATTCGTGGAGCAATCTTAGCTTCCGTTATTGAGAGAAGTGGCAAACAAAAAGCTGAAGATTTATTCTATAAAATTAAAAATGCTCAAATTTTCATTCAGCATCCAGATAAACTCCATAAAACACAACAAAAGATTACCATGCTTACAAACAACTCTATGAGAAGTAAAGATACAGACAAAGTACAAACCTTTGACGATGTGAATGCTTTGACAACTGTCGGTATTCGTGAATTTGTAAATGTGAAACATCTTGTATTTTATATAGATGAGTCTATCCCTAATTTATTTGCTTATTTATACAACATTGACCGAATTGGGAACAGCGAAAGTCATGTGTCTTTAGTTAGTATTGAGAAGGTGCGTGAGATGGAACACGTATTGGTAGAATGGGATAGTTCTAAAGGATACGATGTTGAGTTATTTGAATTATATGATTGGGTTACAAATCTTGATGCAAAAGGGAAAAAAGATAAGGGAACAAAATTTGAAAATGTATATATCTTTAGTGATAAATTAAAGAACGTAAATAGGAAAAGGATTTGTTACGTTGAGGAAGTCGTTCCTTGTAATGAGGTTGTAATTACAAGAACTCCTATGCAGATGGTAGCCTAATCATCCATAAATAATATAAAACAAATAAAAGGGAAGTGAGAGAATGATTGAATTGCAAGGGAAATTTACATCCGCAAAAGTTTTTACAGAAAATGTAGAACAGGAGACAATTGCTCAAGTTATTGAATTGTGTAATCAAGATTTTGTACGGGATAGTAAGATTCGTATTATGCCAGATACTCATTATGGGAAAGGATGTACGATTGGAACAACAATGACCATTCAGGATGCAGTTGCTCCTTCTTTAGTTGGAACAGATATTGGTTGTGGCATGTATACTGTAAAATTAAAAGAAAAAGAAATGAACTTTGAATTATTAGATGATGTTATTCGTAAATATGTACCTTATGGAGCTTCTATTAGAGGGAACAATCATGAGTTTGCCAAACTAATTAACCTAAAAGAATTGCGTTGTGCTGATATTGTGAAGATTCAACGTGCTCAACTAAATATTGGTTCCTTAGGCTCTGGAAATCATTTTATTGAGTGCAATCAAGATGATGAGGGTAATATGTACATTGTTATTCATTCAGGAAGCAGATACTTAGGTGGACAAGTAGCAAAATTCTATCAAGAAAAAGCTTATGATGCATTAACGTATATGAATCAAGCAAAAGAAGAAGCAGGTAGAGTGTTATTTGCTGAAGGAAATCTTGTTACAAAGAAAACTATACACTCTAAAATTAAGAAAGAATTAGCTTACTTAGAGGGTTCAGCATTGAATGACTATTTACATGACATGCGAATTGCTCAACAATTTGCTGAAATAAATAGAAAAGCAATGATGAATGTAATTATTCGGCATATGGATTTAACCGTAGTAGAAGAGTTTACAACCATCCATAACTATATTGATTTAGAAAACATGATTTTGAGAAAAGGGGCTATCTCTGCTCAAAAAGATGAAAAGGTCATTATTCCAATTAATATGAGAGATGGTAGTTTAATATGTTATGGCAAAGGGAATCCTGACTGGAACTTTTCTGGTCCACATGGGGCAGGAAGATTAATGAGTCGGTCAATGGCAAAAGAACAACTATCTTTAGATGAATATGAAGACACAATGAAGCATGTTTGGAGCTCATCAGTAGGTCAAAGTACCCTCGATGAAAGTCCTATGGCTTACAAACCTATGGATGAAATCATGACAAATATTCAAGACTCTGTTCATATTGAAAAAATCATTAAGCCAGTATATAACTTCAAAGCAAATTAAAAAATACTTTTATAGGAAAAAGAAGAGGTTACCTCCTCTTCTTTTAAGTAAAATATATTTCATTAAATAAATAAACTTAATAAACTATAGTCTAAAAAGGGGTTAAAAAATGAAAAAAGTATTATTCCGAGGGAAAAGTACAACTGATAATCAATGGTTATATGGCTCACTCATTTCAAATTATACTGAAAAACAGTTTTTTATTGATGAGCACCATCAATCAGCACCAGTTATTCCTGAAACAGTAAACCAGTGGATTGGACTTAACGAAATCTCTGCTGAAGAAAAGAAAGTTTTTGAAGGGGATTTTCTAATTTTAGAAAGAAAATTAATTGATGAAAATGAGGGATTTTGGAACTCAAATGCAGGACAAATAATGAAAGAGCATAATATTGATGAAGTAATTATTCATATTTTCGTCTCAGATGTTATGGAAGTAAAGTATGAGGGATATTTAAAACGAAATAATCAATTTTTGACTGAATGTGAATACTACAAAGTTGATGAAGAAGATAAATCTATCTTTAGCTTTCGTGATAATGGATTGCGATTTTTAAAATATATAATCGGAAAAGGTGCAAGAGTAATAGGGAATGAATACGACAATCCTGAAATATTACCCGTACAACAATAGGAAGAGGGGAACAACATGAAACATTTACTTATTATTGATTTAGAATCTACTTGCTTCAAACGAGGAACAGAACCTCACAATTTTTTCTCAGAAATTATTGAAATCGGTGCAGTCGTATTAAATACAGAAACATTTGAAATTGTAGAAGAGTATCAGACCTTTGTGAAGCCTGTTCTATTTCCTACCTTGAGCGAATATTGTTTGCATTTAACTACGATTAGGCAGGATGAAGTGAACAATGGAAAATCCATTAAAGATGCTCTGAATGAAATAGCTTCATTATACAATAAATATGATTGCGTATTTGCTTCTTGGGGATTCTATGATAAAAAACAATTTAAATCAGTTTGTGATAGATTCGGTTTAGATTATCCATTTGGACATGCTCATATTAGTCTAAAGCATGAACATGGAAATTGGACAAGACAACGCCCTATGGGGATGGAACGTGCTTTAAAAATGCATCATTTATCATTAGAGGGAACTCATCATAGAGGCATTGATGACGCTCGTAATATATCTAAAATTGCAAGTCATATGATTCACTTTGGTTGGAAACATGAGTTGATGAATTAAACATACTCTCTACACACATAGCAGGAGCTCCATATAGGGGATTCTGCTATTTACATGATATAAAACTACTAAACACAAACAAATTGGCTACAGAAGAGCAGGAGGGTTATTAAATGCGATTTAATGCAAATGAATTTATTTATGCAACTGATGAACAGAGTGTTTATCTAATCACAGAAATTTTAACCGAAAATTTTGGTGATTCTTATTATGGGAAAAATATCTTGAATGAAAGTACCAGAGCTTTTGATGTAACGGCATCCCATTACCGAAAAGCGAATATAGAAGACATTGCACAAGTACTGAAAAAGAAATTAAATCCTCAAATGCATATGGGCACTGCTAATAGTGTGGAATTGTTGAAGATTCTAAATAATAGTTTTTTAGCTCCGTTTATTACTGAAGGGTTTGTACATTTTTCCTTTACAAATGAAGATATCCTTTACGTTGGGGATATAGAATCTAATCAAAAAGCAAAAATACAGCCATCAAAAGAATTATTTATAGAGTTGATTTCAAAATTAGCAGAGGTTGTTAATAAAAAATTTGATTCATCAAAGCCTTTATTAACGATTAAAGAATATCCAGTTTACATAGTAGGTCGATTCGACATGTTTCATAATAAGGAATTTTATGCAACTATCGAATTGCAAAAGTAATCAAATAAAATAGCCACTCCTTTAAAAGGATGGCTATTTTTCATTCTCTAAAACTTTCTGTTACATTACAGGTCTATCCATTACCTTCATTTGAGGACATTTTTCTTGTAACATTTGAAGGAATTTTTCCTCTTCTCGTGGCACACCAATAGAATATGTTTCATACATGCCATACATGACCTCTATTTTCTGCAAGGACCATTTTTGTGAATTGGAAGGTTTTCCTGAATAACGTAAATGACGAATGTCTTCAAAAGGAATTTCTTTATTAAACCACATGTATTTTAGAATGAGACTTTTATCAGTAATCTCATAAGAAGATGTAAAGACAGATAAGAATGTAACGAGACTAAATAGCATTAAACTTACTGAACCAATATTATTGTGGTTACTGAACAGAATACTAAATATTAAAGGCATAAACATCAAAGCTATTGCTACAGGAATTGGACTGTGTTTTATTTTAAACTTCATCTATATCACCTCCTATGTATCTTGATTTTATTATATAACATTTTACAGTTTTATATATCTTTGAAAGGTCCTTATACAAAGGAAATCGAAGTATTCAGAAAATACAACCATTAGTTCATTCATAAGTAATATTTAATCAGTATTAATAAAGATTAATAGGTATATTGAGACTCAAATTCAACACATTAAATACATTGTAAAAATGAAATATCTTCAATCCCTTGATACAAAAGGGTTTGTCGTTGTTTTTTCTTGCTTGATACCTTCCATAATAAACATCATTTCTTGTAATTATTCACACTACTTTTTTCTTGTTTACTCTATAATTTTCAATTCTATCTGTTTTTTATCTCTAATAATTTTATATTCTTCTTTAAGAATTTGATTTTTTTCCTTGGATGTAAAATAAATCCTATTTTGTACGATGTTCAAAAATTTTTTCGGTATAATTAGTGTGAATACGGAAAAGAAAAAATTAAGGACTGAATATTCTGACTTGTAAAGGCGAGAAAAAGGTATATTTCTTAAAAAAGGGCATGGGAAAGAGGGGGTATTTAAGCTGTAATTTTTGCCTGATAATACCCATTTGCAATATTGCGTATGAAACCATATGTATTCTCTTTCATTCTATCGAGGAATCCTTTTGAATCGTTTAATGTTTTAATAGATTCATTAATGTTCTTTTCAATAGATACGATTGTTTTATTTAGAGAGTCCAAACCAAACTCATAAACAAGTGATTTGATATGCTTTTCTGTAATATCTAAAGAGCCACCCCATGATTCGATGTTGCGAGCAAATTTGTTGAACTCAAATACACCGAGAATTGCTTCAGTTCTCTTTTGTTGTTTGCTATGTTTTGTTCCGACAAGGTTAAAGGATAAGACGAAACCATCTTTGATTTTATTTTCGATTGATTTATTCGCTTTCTTTTCTTCAAAGAAGGTACGAATACATTGATTGCCTTCGAATAATTCTAATTGGAAGATATGCGAAAGTTTGTCGGCCATCTTGCGAATAGCAGACTTATACCCAATATACGGAGGTAATACATTCTTAATTTCACTGTAGGAAACGACAGCTTCCGAATTCTCTTTTACATTTACTTCTTTTTCAAAGGAATAAAGAGCCCTCATAGCCAGTCTAAGCACGTTCACATCTTTAATTTTGAACAACTCATAAATAACGTCATCGGAAATTGATGTATATCCACCTTTTGAAACATAATCAGTTAATTCTTCACCTAATAAATCAACTTTCACATTTGCTATGTATTCCTTTACCTCTGCAAATACATCATCTTTTTTTATGTTTGCGATATCTTTCGGTTGTAGGTCTAAGAACTGTAATAAATAATCCACCAGTTCTACCTTGATATATTCACCAAAAATTCTATCCCAACGAATAATGCCTTTATCTTCTAAAAGTTTATTGTTATTGCGTATAGTACGAACAGAGCAGTGAATTGTATTCGCTAACTCTTCTTCAGAAAGGAAAGAAATGAATCCTTCACTATTTGATTTAGCAACATATGCGATTACTTGTTTAATTAAAGAACTTGTCCATTTGAATTCACCAGGGATAGGTAAAAACTTACTGTCAATCCCGAAAGCATGTTTTTCGTAATAGTACTTATCATCTACTTTTGTATTTCGGCTTAAACCACTGAATAGTACTAAGAGCTTATTTGCAATCAAAGTATGTCTTTTAATTGTTAGTGTAGGTTTGCTCATTCCTTATTCCTCCTTTCTCCGACAATAATCTACGATTAAGTATAGTAAATTTTGGCTAACATTGTAAAACTGCATATTAGTACGGAAGTTAGGAGCATTTTTTGTAGAAACGTGATAACAATAGGCTTCATAGCTTGTTTTTCAAAACTGCATATTGGTACGGAGTTAAGGAGCAAAACTACATATTAGTACGGAGATTAAGAGCACAACTGCATATTGGTACGGAGAATTAAGCATATTAGGAGCAAAATTACATATTAGTACGGAGATTAAGAGCAAAATTGTGTTTAGTTTTAGAAAAAACTGACAATTAATACAGGGGATAATCACAAATTTTTAAGAGAAACTGCATATTGGTACGGAAGTTAAGAGCAAAATTACATATTGGTACGGAGAATTAGCGGTTTTAAGAACAAAACTGCATATCGGTACGGAGGCAGAGAGCAATATTATGAAAAATAGGAGGTTTAGACACAAAATGTTCACAATTTATTTTTTAAAAAAGTCCATGAATGTAAATGAACTGCATATCAGTACGGAGATTAAGAGCAAAATTACATATTAGTACGGAGAATTAGCGGTTTTAAAAACAAAACTGCATATTAGTACGGAGGTTAAGAGCAAAATTACGTATTGGTACGGGAGTTAGGAGCAAAAATACACATTAGCAGAGCAAAAAATACAAATAAATAAAAAACACACCCTATAACGGTGTGTTTAATCCCATCGGAATGTCTTTGTAATTTGTTTCTAATAAGTCTTTGGCTTCCTGTTCTTCCACTGGATAGAATTCGATATGGAACGTGTCACGAATCCTTCTATATGCTTTTACAATGATTTGTTTCTCTATAATTTCGTCAAATGCTTTTTCAATTTCTTTTATATTTTCAGGCTTACTTCTCTTCTTGAATCGGATACTTCCTGCAAAATATATTAAATCTCTTGAGATTTTATATGAACCACTTGTTTGATAGCATATCATTCGTTCTTTTTGAAGTACAAAAACCAGATGATGGGCTAAATCAACTTTTAATTCATCAACTTTTTGTTTATATACCAAAACAGTTTGGCGTTGTATATAGTTCTGGTACATACTATCCGCAACTACAATTCTTGCAACCACGTTACCATTTGATATTGGTGTTAGTTTAACATCTGAAAACACACCAACTAAGTTAACCTCGCCATCATCTTTCATGTTTGTAAATCTAAAATTACCCATCTTGAGCAATCGTTCCGAAACTGCGGTGTAGTTCTTTTTCCCATCAGATGTATATAGCTTCTTTACTAAATCACCAATTGTAACAATGATTGTGCGTTGTGTAGTAAAAGTTTCATCCCTATGACTCATCACTTCTAAGAATAACTTGTAGTCGAAAGGGTCTAAATCTTTTACGTTATGATTTAACTCATCAACATAGTCTTTACTGATAAGAATATCGAATTTATTTCCATCTGATAGGCTGTATTCATCAGCATAAAAATCAGATTCATTTGTATTTTTTTCTTTATGGTCATTTACTTTTACCTTACCTCTTACATTACCAAAAATGGGATACTCAATAGCAGAGAAGGGGCTTTCTACGACAATATTGGTAGAATAAGAATTCCGTTCTTCCTCTAATAATGTCATTCCTACAATCATTGTAATATCTGTAAAAATAGCTGTTTCCACTTGTTTCTTTGTTTTTTGATGAAGATAAGGGTAGCTGGAAAGTGATTTCTCATCAGATTCACTCCATACCAGTAAAAGTTGTTTGCGTTCTTCAATGACAGATTCGGGATTTGGATGATTATTGAATTGTTTTAAGAAAAGCTCTTTACCATTCTTCTCATAATAATCGTTTAGTAGCTCGAACTCACCCAGAAGTTCCTTTTTGTTTTTTCGATTTACTTTCTTGTCATAATCCTTGATAGCATTTTGTGTCCATCTTCTCTTTGTTCGATTTACGGAATCTTTCTTTACCTTAATTAATGTTTCTTTTGCATCTTTATTTTCAAAATGTTCTTTATATATGTAAGAAATGATATCCTCAATATCACCAAGATTTTTGTCTTCCATTTTTTCTAATAATGTTGTTTTAGAAATCTTATCTATTACTTTTTTGATTAGGACGTCTGTTTCAAACAAATGAAATAGCTCCTTTCTATTACATTCTTATAAAAAATTGTACCGTATTTTTTTATGGATGTGAAGGAAGATATGTTATATCTCTTCTGCAATCTAAGTATTATACAATAGTTTATATAAATTAGGTATTTAAAAAAATTCAATAATTGAGGAGAGAATGATGATGAATAATGAACAAACAATGGTAAATGAGTTTTTGAAAGGATGGGAACAACATATTAGGGATATTGTAAAAACAGATGAACCTACTTCTTTTGTTGTTTGTGCGTTAATGCAGAAAGAAGAAATAAAAAGATTTATAAATAAAGGTTCAGCAGGTTCATTAGTAGCATTGGCAGAATTAATTGAATCAATTAAGAAAGAGTATATGATTGTGAAAAAGAATCAACACTTTTTAGGTTTAATTGAAAAAGTTGAGTCCGAAGAATCTGTAGAAATGATTCAGACAAATAGACGTAGATGGCTTGAAGTTCAAAACCATGAAGAAACATATGTAGCAGAATTGGTTAAGAAATTTAGCTAATTTTACGCAACTTAAAACTTCTATTCTTATAGAAGTTTTTTTATTTGCTCAATTAAGACTTAATATTTCGTCAATAACAGGCATTCTCATTGTATATTAATATTTCATCTAAATTAATATATGTTAATAGGTATATTGAACATCAAATTTACGATATTACATACATTGTAAAAATAAAATCTATGAAATCCACTGATATAAAAGGAATTGTAGACATTTTTCCTTGCTTAATACTTTCCTTAATCAACACGATTTTTTGTAATTATTCACAAGTCTTTTTTCTTATTTATTTTATATTTTTCAATTAGGCTTGGTTTTTAGCATCAATCATCTTACAAGTTTCCTTAGTGATTTGTTTTTCTTCCTCTGATGTAAAAAATATCCTATTTCGTATGTAATTTTTATCAGGCAATTCTTTTGAAGTATTAATTATTTTATTCGAATAATATAATTAAAATTCGTAAACAGGTGATGTAATATTTGTGTTAGCATATAATATATAGCTATATAAATAACAGGTATTTTAAAAAATTGATTCTAAAGGAGAAAAGAAAAATGAACACTATTGAGGCTAAAAAATTAGAAAAGAAACATCTTGAAAATGAATTAATGGAGCTTGATAAAGAAGCACAAATCTTAGACCAAAAGAAGAGAAATATTGCTTCGAAAATTGAGGATTGCAAAAGAGACATTGAACGTGAAATCTACCATGGTATGACGCAATATGAATATTTCAATAGTATTCATGGAGCAGAGTTTAAAGAAGGAAAATTCCGAATTCGAATTGGTGGAGCATGGGGAAATGGTCTGTATGTCAATACAAATGTAGGAGATATGGAATTGTCAGTACAAAGTAAGTACGATGATGACAAACGTTGCTCATTAAATGTATCAAAAGATTATAGTATTAATGGAAGAGGATATGAGAGAGAGCATGAAGGAAGTAGCATACCAGAGAAATATAAGGAAGTTTATCAGGAAATGCTTGTTATAAAAGCTAAGTACGGAAAGCTAATGGAAGATGCAGGAATTGACCCAATCCATAAAAGTATCTTGGATAGATTTCTGAACACTAACCGCATTCCATATCCAGATATTGATGTGGACAAGGTTATAGAGAAGAAGTATTTGTGTAAGGACTTAAAATAAAACTTTCAAAAACGGATGGATATTTTCATCTGTTTTTTTATTACATATATAAACAGAGCATATAATAAGAAGTTATAAAGAAAACAGGTAGTACAAAACTTAATTAAAAAGGAGTGTCATGTTATGACAAACACATTTACAAAGGTTGAATTAAAAGCATATCCATTATTACCTCAAGTAGAACCAGGTATGGAAGTTGTAGCATTAAAGGATTCGGATTATGAAGGCTTATTTGGTACAATAGATGCTGTACTTTATGGTAAGGATAAAGAAACAGAAAATGATACTGTATTGGATATTGTTGTCACGTTTAAAGAAGAAGAGGGACGTAAGATTGATGAAACACATCCTCATTTGAATGGGACAAGTATTTGTGAAGTAATTATGGGAGAAGATGAATTAGGATTTTTCTTTACTGTGTCTAATAACTTAGCACAACAGTTAGATGGAAAATACGTTTGTCCTGCGTGTGGTAAAGGCATGACTTCTATCACTGAGCATCAAGGAGAAACTATTCAATGGGACTTTGCAGATGGAGACTATCAGAAGAGTATCACTAATGAATATTCTGATGGTAAAAAATGTGGGGAATGCGGTTGTGAAATTAATGATGAGAATGAAGTATTTTCATACTGAGAAAACACATATACAGGGATGTTTGTTACATTCCTGTTTTTTTAAAATATATAAAAGGGGAATCGACCATGAAAATCAAAAAATATAATAGAGATGATAAATGGGTATTTATGACGATGGAAAATGAGGATATGTTAGCGTGTAAATGGCTACCGTTTCTAAGTGATAATACAATGATTGAAATAGAACTATACAAAGAACAAGAATGTGTAGCAGAATACAGGGCGTTTTTAACGAAAAGAATGGATGTCCGTGAAGGGGAATTTATCTATGAATTGCAGATTTCTCTAACGGATGCAGATAAACAGATGGATATAGGAAGTAGTAAGACAATTTCATTAACACCAAAACAATATATGCGAACAGAAAAAGAAATGACACTAAGAAAACTGGCAAAAGTATTTTATGAGATTATAAATGAATAATTTTTACAAAGTAGACAATTTTAATTTGTCTGCTTTTATTTTTTATTGAAAGAATAGTAAGTGCATATAATAAATGGACAACTATAAAACAGGTAGTTTCAAACACTTAGTTAAAAAAAGGAGATTGATTGAATGAGGAATTTGTATGTAGTTCAGTGTATAGCAGGTAAGGATGTTTTAGGAAGTGTGAGAAAGCACGTAATACTAAAATATGCAGGAAACCCTGAATGGACTATTACAAAAGCAGTAATGCGAATGTGGGAGGTGATTGAGTACAAGGTAATTTCTACTCAAAATAAAACAAATAGTGTGCAAGCATAATAGCGGAAAAGGAGAATAGATAATGTTGAAATATAAAATAGCAAAAATATTACCAACAAACATTCTTTTATCAATACCATATACAGGATTACATGCTCTCAATAACTTCTTAAATGGAGATATGGGATATGTAGCAATGTGTGGTGTGATTTCCGTATTGCAACTATTTTGTTTTAAGAAGCTTAAAAAACTTGTAGATAAAATGAAACCAAAACATATGAAGCAGGAAGAAAGAGTAAATCATATGGCGATGTAAACAGTAAAAAAAGAGTATCCTTTTAGGACGCTCTTTTTTTTTACATAAATACTGTCTATTTTATAAACTTGAAGTAGCTCACAAAAAATATGATTTCCAAAGTAATAATTGAAAATATAGTAATCATAGTCCATCCGTTAAGTGGAAGTTTTTTATTTAATAAATTTTTCATTTTACTCACCTCGAAAGAATATTTTTATTCAGTAATAATTTTAAAGCGAACTCCGATAGGAAAACACTCAACTCCATTATCATTCACGATGTAAAACCCAGTACCAGTTACCTT
Source organism: Bacillus sp. CCNWLW194 (assembly GCF_037120585.1). Taxonomy (NCBI): domain Bacteria; kingdom Bacillati; phylum Bacillota; class Bacilli; order Caryophanales; family Bacillaceae; genus Bacillus; species Bacillus sp. CCNWLW194. Next base: position 50,200 of record NZ_JBBBBL010000004.1, read on the forward strand.
CATAACAGGATATACTTTGTCCTTTGTAACATGGTCAAACAACTTTTCATCATGCAATGCCATCAATTTATCACCAACAACTAATGTTTTTCTTTCTTTTACTTCCATATAATCACCTATTCTATGTATTTTTTACTCAAAACAAATTTCATATTTGTTATAAATTCTCTTCAATTTCATTTTTCATTGAATCCATGTCCTTAATAAAATCCTCGTATTCACCTAAAGTCGCAAATGAAATAATAATGCCATTACCTAAATGTAGCAATATGGCTTTATCATCCTCATCTATAGAAAAATATAAATTGTAACCTATTCTTATTACCTCTCTTCGCAATAAAGTTTAAAACTGTATTATTAATAACAATTTTATTAAATATTACTTAACTACGGTAAAGCATTCTTCACGATATAATGCTTTCTGGTACAATCCTGTTTCTATGAGCAACCATCCTTTTTTATATAAAGTCGCTGTATATTTCTCATTTAAAACCAAGTTGTCATAATTGTTATGCCATTGTGTATATATAACTTCCATTTCTCGTTCCTCATTCCTTAATGAAATTAAAATCATATAATAAACTATTCAAATAATACATTTATCTAAATAAATTATTTATTTTCTTCACTAATCCTAAGGATACTTACTGTTGAAGTATTATCACTTACAACTTCAAACTTTTCACCATAGTTTTCGATGATAACTCCTTTTTTATAATCTTTTAATTCAATGATGAAATTCTCATTTGATGTTCCATCTTCGTTAATAATGTATGCTATTTTCATTGTTCCTCGTGTAGTACCAACTACTTCACTCTCATCTGCAAATAGATATAACGAATCTCCAAAATCAGTAGCAACCCAATCAGCAAATTTATCATGCCAGTATACACGTCTTATTTGCCCATCATTTCGTTCAATTAAATCTTCTTCATATATATCATTACCAAGTTTATCTTTAAGCCCTGTGAATTCATCTCTTCCTATAAGCTCATAACCAAATTCAGAGTTGAAACAAGGTGATAATTCAGATGCGTTCCGTGTTTCCAATTGACTTAACGTATATATTTTTCTTTCAATATTATCTGTAGCAATATGCTTGAATGTATAACGAAATTTTTTCTCTCTCAAAATAATTCCTCACTTCATTTTCTTTTATCGTAAATATTTTATTTACTTATTTTTGGGGAATTCATGTTTTTCCATTTCCTTATAAGTCAAACGTTTGTAAGGTTCTATTTCAATACGACCACTGATTGTCTTATATTCTGAATGATTAACTTCTTTATAGGTAATGTAACCATCGTCTGTCCTATATGTATCTGCGTATATGATTTGTTTTTGATTGTTAATATCAATATACTCAATTTTATATACTTGTTTTGGACTGTTATAACTATCTATACCTAAACCTATAGCAAGTAAAACAATTAAAACACAAGCTATTGCACCTAAAATCATGTCATGTTTTTCTAACAATTTATTTTCACCTCTATAAGCTACTTAATAAAGTTCTTCCCACTCTGCTTTGCAATCATTATTCGTACAGCACAGCTTTAATTTCGTAAGGGTTTCAGGTTCACCATACTTACTGGTAGTAACATGAGAAATACGCATTACTACATTGTCCTTTCCGCATTTTGTGCAGGTGCAAGTGAATTTTCCATTTGTGATATTTTTCATAGTAAATTTTCCTTTCTTAAATTATTATTGTTTTTCTACAAATGACGGTAAATCATTTACTTGTATCTAAATCCAAAATTACTCTGTTAATTGAACCTCTGTACATATGACCTCATCAAATCGAACCCATACAAAATATCCTTCTCCTTTGTCGAGTTTCAAAGATGAGTTAGAGAAGTCAATTGTTAATACTTTTAATTCTTCTTCTTCGTATATTACTTTCATTAGTAATCCTCCTTTTCATTTACCTAAATATTACACACGCATCATTGTTACAGTAACTCGTTTTTTGGATTTCCCTTTTCTGTAAACTTGATAAGAGTTAAGAAAATCATTAAATTCATTTACTTTTCGATAACCATTTACTCTTAGTTCATGAACTTTCTTTTTGAACCGTTTCCAGTCTTCATCTTTCCATTCAGCAAAAATGAAATCACCTTCTGTAACGTTTATATGAATCCTTGACATCATAAGTCACTCCTTGTTTAGAGAATTTTAAGCTATTACATACATGCTTTTGTTATAAAACTTGAATTGGTTCAATGACCACTGTTATGTAAGCCATGTCCCAATCACCTTTACAAGAAAACCAGTAGTTAATAACTCCTTCTTTTAGTGCAGGAGGATGATTTAGAATTTCATCCCTTTTTGCTCTGATATGAACTGGATGTGTACCATACATTAATTCATCATCGGATTTTGCAACATCTAATTTTTCTTGCAATTCTTTCATTCGTTTATTGAACTCTTTTTCAGCATCATTCCATAATTGAAAGAATTGTGGTTTTGTCTCGCAACCATACATATCCACTTCAGCAACTTTATAAATCTCCATCTATAATTCCCCACTTTTTAGATATATTGTTTTACTGTATACATCACTTATGAAACAGGTTTTACTGTGACGGTTGCAGGGTCGCAATGGACGACTATATATGAACCATCTAAATGAGCATTTGTAATGACTTCACCTTTTTTAAACTGTTGACAATCAATATTAAAGTTAAAAAAGGGAGTATCATCCATATGTAGAACAAACATCACCATAATGAATCAACTCCTCATAAATTCTTATTTATTGCAAATTAGATGGTGGAGATATATTTCCATTCACCATTTTCTAATTTAAACGTATCCATATCGTCATCCACTCGATAGAAAACAGAAGGTTTGTTTTCTGAGGAAATAGCAAAATACATGAATTGCTCATCTTCTTTTACATATTCGATAGTTTCATGACTCCATAAGGACAGTGTTTCTTTTAGACACTTTTTGCAGAATAAAATTTCTTTCAATTTCTTTTCCAATTCTTGAACCATACGATTTTCCGTCCTTTCTAAAACTCTTTAGATACAATGTTAAAAAGAAAAGTTGCGAAATATGAATTAGGCAACTTTTACTTTTCTATCTGTGATTTTCCAATTTCCTCGATTATCGTGAGAAACCAGAGCGTTATGTTGAAGGACTAACATGTCTCGTTGAATCGTGCGTTGGCAAACTCCAAATTCATCTTGCAATTTTTTTGTAGTTACACTGCCTTCCTTGCGAATGAATAGATAAATAGATTTGCAACGATTCAACATATGTTTCGTTTGTTTTTTCATTAAAAACATCTCCTTAAAATAAATTCAGTTTGAATACCTTTTATATATATATACCTTTATATAATATTTATTTTGACTATAAATAATAACTTATATTTATTTTGACTATTGTCAAAGAAAAGTATACATCATTCATTTTGAAATGAAAAGTGTTTTTACAAATATTTTCTATGAAGCTTATCTATAATATAGGGATTATAAAAAACAGGTATTTTAAAAAATAACTTTTAAAGGGGATAGGATAGTGCGTAACAGGAGTTTAACAATTATTTTTTTATTAATGAGTTATGTAATTATTAGCGATAGAATCTCAAATGTTGCACGGATGATAGATAGTGAATTTCTACAATTTGTAATTTGTAGTATTGGATATGTTTCTTGGGTAGGTATTGGTATTTTTTTATATAGTCGTGTGAAAACAATGATGAGTAAGGGGTGTTAAGGAGGATGAATAAAGAGGCTGAGAATAAATTAGTATATCGAGTATATGAAGGTATTGTTATTGGCGAGAAAATCCCATTTTTATTTTGTGTTTCTAATGTGAGAGAACATTCACTACGAGAGGAAATTGAAACTGGTGTGAGAAAGATGTCTTGTGATTGGCATGTAATTCACGGAACAGGAAATCGAAATGAAGCAAGAACAATGGCAAATGATACGGAATTTTAATGTCGAAGTAATGACTAAATTCTATATAAATTACATAGAATATATGGATATTTTATAAAACAGGTGTTTGACAAAATTTAATTTAAAAGGGAGCGTTATTTATTATGTTAGGTATGTTCAAAAAGGTTCGTAAAGTAAAACAAATTTTAGGTGCGTTAATTTTATTAGGATTATTATCTTGGGTAGGTATTGAAGGTGCTTTAGTTGGTGGAATAATTGGTTATGGTATGTATAAAGCGATTAAAAAGTTTGGTATTACAAGTCGATTAAAAAGATTCGTTACAAAAAAGAATGCTTTTAAACTTGCATTAGGCGTATTTGGTTTATATATGGTTAAGACTTTTGGGTTGGTAAATATTGTTTTTGTTACAATTGTTGCAGTTGGTTATTATGCATTTGAAAAATATGATGTAAAGGCACAATTTGTTAATTTAAAAAGAAAAGCATTTTTAAAAAGTGAAGGTTATGCATTAGTAAAAACAAATGATTCAGATGTTGCATTCAAAAACTTTGAAAATGGAACACTGACAGTATTTAACTTTGATGCGAAATTTAATACATCTATTCATTTAAAACAAAATCAAGTTACGGAAATTCAAAATCATACGGCCGATGATTTTAATGAAATTGAAGTAGTAGAGATTGAATTAAGTGAAGAAATGAAAGAATTAAATAAAATGAATTACAAGTTATTAAAAGGCGATGCAACATCATTAGATGTAATGTTTAGAGTATTTGAAAATGGCGTATATGTTTTCTGTTTTGATGGGGGCAAAAAACATACAGATGGTGTTTTCTTAGAAAATGTTATTTTTAATGAAGCAATGCACAGCAATACAACTACTACTGCTCTTGTAGTTGCTTAAATTTGAAGAGGTGATTTATTGCCTCTTTTTTTTTATACCTGGTTGAGATATAACTATAGTTAACAAATGAAAATAGTTAGGTGGAAAAACAAATGTTAACAAGTGAAATGATACTAAACAAGTTAGAAGAAAATATTTCAACATTAAAAGAATTTGAGGTAGAGTCAATTGGAATATTTGGTTCTCATGCGAGAAATGAAGCACGAGAAGATAGTGATATAGATATGGTTGTACGATTTAAAGAAGGTAAAAAGACTTTTAAGCGTTTTATGGGATTAGAACAATTTGCAGAGGAACTATTTTTAAAAGAGGTAGATTTGGTATCGGAAGAGAACGTGAAGCCAGAGATTTTGCCTTATATGAGAAAGGATGTTAAATATGTTAAAGGATTACAGGATAATATTTGAAGGTATTTTAACAGAAGCAAAGGATGCAGAGGAATTTGTAGAAGGTATGTCATTTGAGGAATTTAAAAATGATAAGAAGACAATGAAAGCAGTTATCAGAAGTTTAGAGATTATTGGTGAAGCAATGAATCGTATTCCAAAAGAATATCAACAAAAACATAAAGATATTTCTTGGTGGGCGTGGGTTAAGTTTAGAAATGTACTTATTCATGTGTATCATGCGATTGATTTAGATTTAGTGTGGGACGTTTTAAAAAACGAAGTGCCTCCATTAAAGAAGCAAATGGATAGATTGCTAAAAAACCCTAAAACATCGAATCCAAAAGCATATAAAAAATCAAAGCAAAGAACATATCATAAAGTAGAAGCGTAAGGAGAAATCCTTGCGTTTTTTATTTGCTCTTTTATGAAACAGCTTAAAAACAACTATAATACATGGAATATATAAACAGGTGAACTTAGGTTTCAATTTAAAAGGAGATAGGTGGCATGAGTAATCAATTAATTGAGAAAAATGTACAGCAACTAAAAAAAGAAGTATGTAAAAAGTCTTTTTCTATGATGGATATTGTTTGTGAAGATTATGATTGGTGTGTCTTTTATGAGCACACACAAGTATTAATCAAACGTTTGTTTAAAACATTTCAACGACTTCATAAGGAAACAATGGACTTTGAAATTATAACAGATTCTGATAGAAACGCAGATGAATTAGGACTTTTCTATTACAGCAAGTATGGTCATGTTGAAGTTTGGTATCAGATTAATAGTAATGAATTAACGTTTAATGAAATCAAAACAGATTTTTATAAACAGGTGTATGCATTAGTTTAGTCAAGTTATGAAGATAACTTTTAAAAAGGAGAGAATGATGATGACAATTCTAATTGAGAATCAGGTGAAAAGTATGCAAGTTACTCTACAAGGGGAATCTATCCATATAAATGAGTTGGTTCACAAGACAAAACGATGGAATTCATTTAAAGAAACTTTATTTATGAAATCTCGTAATGTCCATATGGATTTACAACGAGTGAAACACGAATTTGGAAGAGTGGACATTCAACATGATATAGCTGAAGAATTAAACACGATTATATTTTCATCTTTTTCAAAGTATGGAAATGTATTTCTAATATTTTTGGTAAGAGAAAACATGTTGACGTTTCAATCAGTACGAATAGAAGAGTGCAGTGCAGAAGAAACAGATTTCTTATATTCATTAGTATAGGTCATATCAACGTGGTATGGCTTTTTATTATGAATAGACTTGGGCTGATAGTATGACAGAACCAAATGATAAAATCTAATAACCCTTACTATAATGAGGTATACAGAAGGGGGAGTGATTCATCATGAATACATTACATAAAGAAAACTCTTTATTTTTCAGAGAAGAAAACAAGCGAATGAAAGAATTAATTTGGAAATTATTATTGGGAATGAGTTCTTCAAAAGATATTCATATGTGGGAAGCAGAAGTAAAGACATTAGATAAGGATATTTCGGACGAATATACATATTCCTTATGTAGAGAAGCTGAGACATTCTTCCTTGAGTATTTGCTGATTCATCATCCTGAACATCAGGTACTACAAGAACATTTTTGTTCTACAGATGTTGTGCTTCAGGAAAGAGAACTGGTTGTACATACAATGTTTGTTCGAATCTTAATTGAAATCAAAGAACTGAACGTATTAGAAGAGGATTTCACCTATTTATTGGATGATATAGGTCAAATATATAGGATGAACAAAATGGAAGTATTATCTTTCGCAAAGGAATTGAGAGGCAATCTAAATTCTATTACACCAAAAGAACAAGAACTGCACTTAAGAATTAATGCATTAAGTAGGTTCGCAAATATTATATGATGAAATTTTGAAACAGTACATTTTGATGTGCTGTTTTTATTTTTTTGTGAATTGTTGTATTGAAAGAGATAGAACACTTATTTTGTTTACTATAGTGAAAAAATATTCATATAATGAAGTAATTCATTTTATAAGGAGGGATGCGTCTATGGGGAAAAAATGTTCATTTTGTGGTTTTGAAAAAAAAGACTTCTTACCTGCCATGCAGGAAGGAGTTGGGATTTGCAAGACTTGTTCACCAATTGCATTTGAACACTTTCATGGGAAAATAGATAAGCATAACAAGGAGAGTACAAATAAAAAACAAGCATCACCGTTGTATTCACGTCCTTTAAAACCACATGAAATAAAAAATAGATTAGATAAAGATGTGATTGGACAAGACGATGCAAAGAAGGTTTTGACAGTCGAAATTTATAATCATTACAAACGAATTTATAGCAAAGTAAAAACAAGCATTCCTAAGAACAACATATTACTAATTGGTGAGAGTGGTTGTGGAAAAACGCATTTAGTAGAAACGATTTCAAAAATCATTAATATTCCCATGACAATCGTAGATGCTACTACAATTACAGAAACAGGATATAGCGGAAAAGATGTAGATAGTATTCTATCATCTTTAATACAAGAAGCAAATGGAGATGTTGCCTCTGCTGAACAGGGCATTGTATTTATTGATGAAGTCGATAAAATAGCAAAACGTACATCAAATACAAGTAAAAAAGACCCGCAAGGTGAGGGTGTTCAACAAGCATTATTAAAAATGATTGAGGGTACAAACTTTACAATCGAACAAAATAGACAATCTATTAAACGAACAACTGTAACCATTAACACTTCTAATATTCTATTTATATTTGGAGGAGCTTTTGATGGATTGCAAGAGATTGTAGATAAACGAATGAATAAGCATAAAAAAACGATTGGATTTATGAATGTAGATACAGTAGAGATAAGTAAAGATGATTCTGAAATGAGTCCTATAAGGATTGAGGACTTAATACAGTTTGGAATGATTCCTGAATTCATTGGTCGTATTCCTCTAATACTTACACTAAACCCATTAACGAAAGAAAACTTAATGGATATTTTAGTGAAGCCTAATGGGGCTATTATTCCTGAATATATAAAGCTATTCAAAGAAGAACAAAAAGATTTGCGTTTTACAGATGAAGCGATTGAATATATTGCTACAGAAGCTTTACATAAAGGTTTAGGAGCACGAGGGATGAAGGGAATTGTGGCGAAAAAGATGAATGATTTGTTATATGACATGCTTATAAATGAGGATATGACGGGGTTTGTAGCTACTAAAACCTTTATTAGGGGGTAGAACAGGGGATACGACATATTTTCTTCATTTTTAGTTATTAAATCGAGAGATAAATACTACTATATAACATAATCAACATTAAAGATGTTGACTATACAAAATAAAAAAAGTCAAAAATATTTTGACTAAAAACAGAATAGTAGGAGGTGCATCGCCATGACAGAAGCTATCGAAAGAAAACACCTTTCCGTGAAAAACGGAATTATGGCTTTCTTCTTAACTCTTGTGATGATGATGGGCTTTGGACTACCTGTGATGCAAGCACATGCTGAGGGACAAATCGGTGATGTTGAAGTTAAAGTTGGTAGTGACGGTAAATTAGAACTTAAGGGTGGAGGTATGAGCAATACTTCTAACAGTGGTTCTGCTTGGACTAATTTTATCAACAAATACCGTAACTTCATCGTTGGTATCTCTGGTATCGGTGCGGTTTCAATGATTATGTTCTTCATTTTCCAATTCATGAAACTTGGTGCATCTGCGGGTAACCCACAAGCTCGTTCTCAAGCGTTAACAGGCTTAATTTGGAGTGGTGTTGCGGCCGCTGGATTAACTAAATGGTCCCCTGCGTCAGAGATGACGAAAGGAAACAGTTGGTGAACCTGTAAATGCAGGGTGTGTAATAATAGATATCTATTATTATGCTAACGGTAGAAGTGAAATAAGACTGCTTGTACGACAATTACAAGCCTTTCTCTCAAAAAAAGAGAAATGACCATAGGCGAATGAGCTTCGTAAGAGATACTAAGGTCTACAGAGATGTAGATAGCTGTTAATACCGTGCTAAGTGATTATAAATGTATTATCTATATATATTTATGATTGAAAGTGTAACGACTATCGAAAACCTATAACAGTATAGAGTTAGTAGAGTAGGAGGTTGTGGTGAAACTCCCCCTTCGAAGTGCCAACACTCCAAACAGATGAAGCTGTGGAGTATGATATAGTCTTTTCCTTAAGATATGTGTCGAAAGACAAAAAAGGAAAGTAGGTGCCGTAACAATCATCGTAGGATTATCCGAAAGGAAAAGTCCCCTATGCCAGAAATGGTGTAAGGAAAAAGTTGGTGAACCTGTAAATGCAGGGTGTGTGATGATGCAATCATGCTAACGGTAGAAGTTAAATAAGACTGCTTGTATGACAATTACAAGCCTTTCTCTCAAAAAGAGAAATGACCATAGGCGAATACGCTTCGTAAGAGACTCTAAGGTCTACAGAGATGTAGATAGCTTGATAATACCGTGCTAATCTACTATATAACATAGTAGCAAGTGTAACGACTATCGAAAACCTGTTAAAAAACAGAGTGAGTAGAGTAGGAGAAAGAAGGTGAAAATCCTTCCTCCGAAGTGCCAACATGCCTAACAGTAAAAAACTGAGGTATATGATATAGTCTAACCCCTTATGAAATATGTCGAAAGACAGGGTACAGTGTTTTCTACAGTGCATTCAAATAAGCAAAGAACAAGCCAAAAAACGTACTTGGATATTTTCCAGGTGCGTTTTTTCTTTTGGATAAAAAACATAGAATACATAGCATATATAAAACAGTTGTATCTATTGATACATGATAAGAAAGGGGGGATAAAAATGCCAAGAGGTTATCAAAAAACACATGAAGATTTTTTAAAAGAGGTGAAAGAGAAAAGGGGGAACGAATACACTGTATTAGGTGTTTATAAGACGTCAAGTGAATCAATTCGTATAAGACATGATGCTTGTGACTATGAATGGGATGTACAGCCACGGGTATTTTTAAAAAGCAAACGATGTCCAAATTGTTATGGAAAAATAAAAAGGACAACAAAATCATTTAAAGAAGAGGTGAAAAATTTAGTAGGTGATGAGTATGAGGTTTTAGGAGAGTATAAAAATAGTAAAACCCCTCTAACGGTAAAGCATAATATGTGTGGAAGGGAATATGGTATTCGACCAAATGATTTCATTTCATTAGGGGCGAGATGTTCTTTTTGTGCAGGTAATATTAGAAAAAGTCATGAAGACTATGTAGGAGAAATAGATAGTATTTATGGCTCTGAATACAGTGTGATAGGACAGTATAAAAGTAATTCAAATAAGATTAAAATCAGACACAATCAGTGTGAGTACGAATGGAGTCCAAGAGCAGATGGATTTCTTCAAAGAAAAGCAACATGCCCTGAATGTACAAAACAAAGAAGAAGGTTAAATAAATTAAAAACACATCAAGAATTCAAAAGAGAAATAGCGGATATCTATGGTGATGGATACACCTTATTAAGTGAGTATCAGGGGAGTAGAGTGAAAATAACAGTTAGGCATAAGAAGTGCAATCATATATTTGATTTGAATCCTGATAGTTTATTGGTAGGCTCGGTTTGTATAAAATGCAACTCCAGTAAAGGTGAACAGCTTATAATGAACTATCTTGAAAGTAAGAACATTGAATATGAAAAGGAATACACTTTTGATGATTGTATTTATAAAGGGAAACTTAGATTTGATTTTGCGGTTTCTAAAGAAAATAAAATTGTAACCCTCATTGAATTTGATGGAATACAACATATGAAGCCTGTTGAACATTTTGGGGGAGAGGAATCGTTTAGAAAAAGACAAATAAAAGATAGAATAAAGGATGAATATTGTATATCAAATGAGCTTTTACTAATCAGGATAAGTTATAAAGAGTTCAATAAAAATCCTAAAAACATTGAACGCATTTTAAACGAAAAACTATTGCCTCTCATGAAATAAAGTACCTATTTTAGGTACTTTATTTTTTATGCCTTTATTCGATTCATATAATCCTCAAAATCTTCATCAGAAATGATTCCATACTGATGGTAAAAATTCAATTTATCAATGTGATGTTTTAGTTGAACTTCATCCACAGAACCATCTAATGCATTATTTTCTATAAATCTTCTAATAAAGCTTAATCTAATAACAACCTCAAGCTCAGTTAACTCCATATATTCTATTTTAGGATTCTTACGATGTTGTTGAGTTAATTGAATTAGACCTAATTCGCCTCTACTAATAAACCTTCTCGTTTTATCCTCAAACAATACGGCGAGTTGCCCATCACTATACTCCATAATTACTATCTTTTTATTCATAAAACCCTCTCGTTTCTCATTCGTTTATATTGTGTTTCGTTTATGTATTTAGTAGAACAGCTTCTCCCATATAGTCGAACCATATAGGAATAGTAATCCGTAGACTATCTATTATATATCATATAACATTAACTATAGTCAATGGAAGGGGTGAGTTCCCATGAAGATTTATCCAGTTCCTCCTGATATGAAAGAGAAGGAAAAAGTTATCGGGGGCGTATTAAATTTGAATCAATTTTTCTGGTTATTAGGTGGCTTCGGTCTTGGAGCACTATTCTTCATTTTGAGCTTTGTCACAATTGGAAACGGAATTATAGCCTGTTTCTTAGGGCTTATTGGTTTACTATCAGGAACACCATTTGCCTTTAAGAAAAAATTGGACATGACATTATGGGAGTATATCAGTCGAAAACGTGCTTTAAAAAGAAAAACAACAAAACTAATAAACCGTAGAAGGGAAGTGTAAGAATGACAGGAGTAATTATAGGAACCTTTTTATTACTTGCTCTATTTGGTGGTATGGGATGGGCTGTTATGTATCAATTGAAGAAAACAGACCCAAAACAAGCGGATACATCTGCAAGGGAGGACATTCAAAATGCACAAGAATTCCTGCCGTATAAAGATGTTGCCGATTCAATGATTGATTTAGGTCAACATCACTATAGAGCGATTATTGAATGCAACTCTATTAACTATGATTTAAAAACAGAAAAAGAAAAAGAAATTATTGATTTATCTTTCCAACGTTTCTTAAATTCATTATCGCATCCAATCACATTCTTTGTTCATACAAGAACAGTTGATAATGCAAAAACATTGAAGTTATTAGAAGATGACATTCTGACTACAATAAAAGACTATCCAAATTTAGAAAGTTATGGAGACGCTTATTATTCAGAAATGGCAAATTTACCAACAATTATTGGTAATAACAAACAAAAGAAAAAATATATCATCGTACCTTATATGGAAGCGAATGAGTTAACGACAGCTACGGATGAGGAAAAATACGATTATTCTGCAAAAGAACTTTATACACGTTGCCAAATGTTAATTGATGGATTAGCAGGTATTGGTGTAAAGGGAAACATTTTAGAAACGAATGAAGTTGCAGAAGTAATATTTGGTGTATATCACAGACAAAACCATTCACATGCTGAAGGTGTTGTAAGTGGTGAATACTTAAACCTTATGGTGGAAGGTAAGAAGAATCCATTACAAGAGGTATTACCAGAAGGGAAATTGGATTGGATTTTATATGAATCTCAAATTCGCTTAGAAAAAGAATTATTAGAGAGTAACGGAGTAGATGCAGATGTAAAATCTTCAGCAAATCAAGCGATTCAAGAAATCAATAAAATTCGAGAAGCTGTTGCAGGGTACTACAAAACACCATCTGTAGAAATTCCAAATATTCCTGAGATGGAGGCTGATAAAGATGTCATTCTTTAAGAAGAAAAAATCAAAAAATAAAATAAACGGAGATGCAATTATTGATTTAAATGCCAATCATAAAGAAGAACAAACAGATACATTAGAAAGAGGGACAAGGAGTATGAAGGATTTTGTTGCTCCTCCTTCTTTTGATAGAAGTTTTGATGATTGTTTAAAAGTAGGAAATAAATACGTGCGTAATATGGTTATGCAAGGATTTCCTACAAATGTATCTGTGGGTTGGCTTGATTTGTTATATAGCTATGAAGGTGATTTAGATACAGCGTTATATATCGAACCTGCTGATGATAGAACAGCTCTTGATGAATTAACGCATAAACTTACGCAATTCGAATCGCAATTACAAATCGAAACAGAAAAGGGGAATATTCGTGATATTACACGATTAAGAAATACGATTGTTCAATTATATAACCAACGTGAAAAATTAGAGCAAAACTATGAAAACCTTTTTTACATCCAAATCACATCGAATTTATATGCGGATTCTAAAGAGGAATTGAATAAGGAATCCCAAAAGTTAGACAACAAATTAAAGGGTAGAAAGGTTTATATGATGCCTACCTATTTAAGACAAGATGATGGCTATAAATCAGCTCTTCCATTTGGGAAAACATATATATTAGATTCATTCAGAAACTTCAACTCTGGAGCCCTAACAGCATGTTTCCCATTCTATAATTCTGAAATCTCTCATGAAACAGGTATTTTCTGTGGAGTGAATTTATCAACGTCTACACCTGTATTAATTGATTTTTATGATAGAAATAAATTAAATAACTCGAATATTACGGTATTTGGTCAAGCGGGTTCTGGTAAAACATTCTTCGTGTCCTTATTAACAATGAGAAGTGCATTACGTGGTGTACGTACAGTAATTATTGACCCTGAGGGAGAGTACAAACCACTTACAAGAGCATTAGGAGGAGCACATATTTATGTAGCACCTGACTCTAAACACTTCCTTAATCCGTTTGATGTAGAGACAGAATATAATGTGGACACTGGTAAAGAGGAGATTGATTTAAAATCGAAAGTTGCCGACTTGTTAAACCTTGTAGCGGTTATGGCAGGGGGATTAACACCTGAACAACGTTCTATTGTAGGTCACATTCTTGCAAAAGTATATAAGGATAAAGGCTTTACAGCAGACCCTGATTCGTTATATGACAATGAACCATACTTTGATGAGTTAACTGGTGAGTTCTCAGAAACAGGTCGTAAACGTCAAATGCCAAGATTTACAGATTTCCATGATGAATTCGAGTCTTATGCAAGAAAAGAACAGAATAAAGAATTAGAAAGTTTAGCAAATGCACTAAAAATCTTTAAAGAGGGTGGCGTGTATGACATGTTCGACTGTTATACATCTGAAGAATTAGCAAACTTTAAAGATGCACCAATTGTTACTTTCGATATTAGTAGATTAGAAGAAAGTGTACTTCGACCAATTGGCATGTTCGTTTCAATGAGTTGGACTTGGGAGAAATTTGCCAAGAAAAATCCACATATCAAAAAACGTATTGTCTGTGATGAAGCATGGATGTTAGTAAATAAAAATATGGCAGGATTTGAATATACATCTCAATTCTTAGAAAACTGTTCAAGACGTATCCGTAAACGTAACGGTGGATTGTTAGTAGCATCTCAAAACTTTATCGAATTTGCGAATAATGAGCAAGGTAAAGCGGTATTAACGAATGCTGTAGTCAATATATTCCTACGTCAAGATAGTACGGATATTGATTTATTACAAGACACATTCAAATTATCTGATGGAGAAAGAAACTTCTTACTACAAGCTCAACGAGGCGAGTTACTGATTCGTATGAATGGAGAAAGCTCTGTTGCTTATGTAATGCCATTTGAATTTGAAGTGGACTTAATTAAAAAAGCACATCAAGCGAAACCTTTGGATGAAGTAGAAGAGAATCATAACCACATTCAAATAAAGAAAAAAATCGCTTAATGTAAGGAGGGATACTTATGAGTGACCGAAAAAAAGGAGGGTTTTTTAAAACCCTCTCTAAATTTGCTTTAACTGCTGTAACGGCAACCACCTTGTTAATGTCACCTATTAAAGCATACGCTCACGATGCGTATTTTATGGGGATTGCTATTGATTTTGGTTCATATCGTTACAATGCGGTTGTGACACAAGAGGATAATGATTGGAAGTTATCAAATCACAAAGAATCAGAAATTGGTATTTTTGCAGAACACGCAAAAACAAGTAATTTTACATTACCACCTGTTTCTGGTGAAGCGGATAAACTAAAGAAAGAATATGAAGAATTTGTTCCTAAATCACATCTAACTGGTAAAGATTGGGCTCTTCTTTATACATTCCCAGGGTATCACCAAGGAAAAACACAAAGTAACCATGATGCAACGGGATTAGATAGGGAACGTGCATATTGGGTTGCTGATAACTTGGTTAATAGCTTTAATGATGCGATTGCATATATTTTATCTGCGTCAGACTATAAAAGTTCTGACAAGGAAAAAACAAGTACAAGAACAGAATTTATGGAACTGGCAGTAGACGTAGCAAATGCATCTGATAGTGCAATGGATGGTAGTTCTACAGAAGTTAGCTTTAATGGAAAATCATTTACGTTTTCTCCTGGTAATGACATTGAACATCCTTTAAAGGGAATTGAGAAAGGTCACTACATAAAAATTAAAGTTTCTGGTGGAGAACCATCTTATTTCGTTGCTATGGTTCCAAAAGGATACTATCCTGGACAGGAATTAGCAAACACAATTCCTGAAGATTACAGGGATAAAGTAGAAGATAAAGAAGTTAAAAACTTAGACTGGAAAAGAATCGTATTACAAGGGAATACAAACTATCTAAAAGATGGAATTTCATTTTCTCAAATTGATGAGTTAGTAAAACCAGGTAAAATCGAACAATATTTCAGTGAGTTTATCAGTAGTGTATTAGGTGTTGTTCGTCAATTACTTGGACTATATAGTTTCCAAGAATTAATGCTAAATGATGGAGCAAGAGCAACAACTACTTACCAAGGTCTTATGCCTTTAAACTGGTTTGATTCAGCTCAATCACTATTCTGGGTGTGTCAATGTCTTGCTTGGGCACTTATCATTGGAGCAATTGTTAAGTTATTAGTTTCTCGAAACTTATCCGCAGTAAATCCAATGATGCGAGTAAATTTAATTGATGGCATTCAAAACCTGTTAATGACAGGATTTATGTTAGCGTTGATTGGACCTTTATTCCACATATTAGCAGTTATTAACTTTAAGTTAGTCGCTATATTTGGAAGTGCGTCGAATTATTCTCAATCATTTGGAACAGCAAATACAATGAGTTCAGGTTTAGTAGGTGCGATTTTAATCAACATTGCATTCTTTATCATCATGATTTACTTTAACTTTGTGTATATCATGAGAGCAATTACAGTTGCGTTATTATATGCAACAGCACCATTATTTGTTGTATCCATTGCATTTGGTGGTAAATACAAACAATTGTTTGGTAACTATATGAAAGAATTAACATCAAACATATATATGCAAACATTCCATGCCTTAATGATAGCGTTCTTTGCGAATGTAACAACATTAGGACAAACAAGATTAATAGAAAGTATTATCTTACTTATTGCGTTTGTACCAATGACACAATGGTTCCGTCAAAACCTAATGGGACTTTCTGGCGGTGGTATTTCAGGTCAAATTGGTGGTCAAGCATTAAGTATGGGTATGGGTATGGTAGGAGGAGCTACCGCAGGATTTATGGAGCAACGTAACCGTAAGAAAACAATGGAATCTGTAAGTGGTGGTTCACAAATGAACAAAAAAGGAGCTCAAAACTTCAATGGAGGAGGAGGTCCTGGAGGTGCCAATATGGGAGCGAGTTCTATGGCAGATGTAGATAGTAAACAAACTCATGCAATGAACAGTCAGATGAGAGAAATGAAAGGAAAAGCAGGTAGCAATAGCCCTGCACCAAGCTTAAAGAAAAAATCAATCCTTAAAGAAGGTGCGAAAGGAATGGGGAGAGTCGCAATGGCAACCGCAAAGGTAGGAACAATTGGTGGTGTCATGGCAGGTTCAAGTGCTGTTGGTGATAGAGCAGGTATGGGATTAGCTACTGACCTTGCAAAACAAAAAGGGATGCAAACATTTAATAAAGCAAATGATAGCTTTACTTCCCGTAAGAATAATGGAGATGGAAGTGTTAAATCTGCATTTGGCGTAATGAAAGATATGGCTACAGGTAGTTCGCCTGACAGCTTAGACTCTTATAAAAAACAGGCAGAAGGATATATGAAAGAAGAACTTGCAAATAATGGGAATATCACTCGCTACCATGATGCAAAAGGGTTAGAAGAAGATACTGGTATTAAACAAATGGTTGATGTGGGTGACAACAAAATGTATGTAGAATACGACTTTGATGAAGCGACTCAACAATTTAATAATTCAAATCTGAAAGGAACGCAAGAAGAACAAAATCTTGCAACTGTGATGGAATCATTCAAAAACAATGATAAGCATGCAATGGATTATTATAAATCAAAAGGTATTCTCCATGCGTCAGTTAATAAGGAAAAAGGAACTGTTGGTATGTGGGTAGATAAAGAAGCATTTGGATATAAAAACGTATCAAAATCTGGAAAGAATTATATTATTCAAAAAGATATGAATGCGAACTTCTCCAATAATGAAATGCTTCATCAATTACCAAATTACAGAAAGGTTAAAAAATAGAAACAACGAATTTAGGAAGAGAGATTTGTCGTATGAAAAACGATGAGTCTCTTTTTTATGTTCATTTTATTAAATAATTAGTTTATTTTAGAAAAAAATAATTGACGAATAAGTATTAAAGATTTATAATATAATTATATAAATGAATATTAAAAACAGGAAGGGTTTGTGATAACTCTACAAAAAAAGGAGATGATAGTATGTTACAAGAATTACTTGATGGTTATTTAATATTTTTAGTTGCGTACTCTCTGTACAAAATTATTGATGCAGGTATATACCATTTGAAAGAGAGACCGAAATTAAAACGAAATAGAGAACAATACTTGCGAGAAATGGGAAGATTAAAAGATTAAGATTCCCTTTTCATGCGGTTCAAATAAACATAGATTTTAACATAGAAGGGTTCTGTTACCGATGTGGTAATGGAGCCCTTTTGTGTTTTAAAAAAGAATAAGGAAGGGATAGACAATGGCTATTTGTATTTGCTAATGTCTATCCTTTTTTATTTATTTTCTTTTTTACTATAGTTAAAACTCGGTAGAACTCGTTATATATAGATAACAATAATAGTAAAAGAATAGAATAAAGATAAAGCTTTGAAAGGGGGAGAATTCGATGAATGAAGAGAATAAAAATGGTACAGATGCCACCTCGAAAATAGCTGAAGAGCAAATGAATAAAGCTGTTCAAAAAGGTGCAAAGAAGACAGGTAAAATGGCAATGAAGGCATTAAAAAAAGGTGCAAAAATGATTATGAAGGCAGTTTTTTCTGCGATTAAATCACTTGTAATTGCGGCCCTTCCATATATATTAATTGCGATTTTAATCTTTTCTTTATTTACAATTATTTTTGATACAGTTTTCGAAAGTAGGGGGAAAGAACAGGGGTATCAAATGGATGATAAAGAACATGATAATCCACTTGTGAAAACAATAGCTGGTATCTGGGAGGCTATGAATCTATCGCCTGGTAATAAGGTCATTAAAGCCTTTTACACGTATTTTTCAGACCGCTCGTATTACATTACTGTTGGTGATGAGAAAAAGCTATATACAGCAGATGACCCTATTATTAAACAAAAGAATATTAAGGATAAGTTTGAGCGAGAAAAGATGTTCTACTTAAGTCCTAATACGTTGTGGACACTGGATGAGTTTCTATTTGATGATAAGTTCAGATATCCAGAGCAATTTTTAAAACCAGTTTATCATGACCCTGAGACAATGGAATCAAAACCATTAACAGATGATAAAGGTCGTTTAGTTGCTGAAAGCAATAGTTATGATAAAGATGGTAATTTAATAAAAGACAAAAAGGAACGTGCTGTATGGGATTATGGATTTGCTCCAATTCTTCACTACCAAGAGTATGAAGAACAAAAAGAAGGAAGAGGAAAAGTTCTTTATCAAGATACTTGGGATGAAGAAAAACAACAAGTTGTTCAAAAGCAGAATCTTCCTGAAGGCCAACAAGCAGAGCATAAGAAAGAAGTAGAAGGTTATCCAAAGAAAACTTGGATGATTGATAAAGTAGCTTCACCTGCGGGTAATATTACAAACAAAATTACGAACGAATGGAAAGACACTGGTGAAAAATACGAAGAAAAAATACCATTTAAACAAAAAGTGAAGAAATGGAAGATGGTAAAGAAAACTCGTATTAAAACGGATGACAAAGGTCTTCCTTTATTCAAAGGGACTGATGGAAAAGAAACAAATATTCCAAGCTTAACTCCAGTCACAGAATCATATGAGGAAAAAGAATGGTATGAAGAAGAAGTAACTATGTTTAGATACGCAGAGGGAACAATGTGGGAACAAGCACCTACATACGATGGAGACCCTGATACATCAGGTGTTACAGGGAATAGGTATTTCAGAGACTATGTTGAAAACTTTGAATCTCAAGTTCCTAAAGATGCAAGATTCGCTTTTGATGTCAGAAGTAGAACAAATAAAGATATAAAAGAGTTAGAAGCCCTATTGAAAAGTCACGATGATAAAGAAAAACAAGCTATTCAAGGCGGTGGTCAGGTAGATATGGGTGAGTTTAAGTTAGGTGAAGGAGCTGACTCTGAAAACTACAAGAAATCACTTCAATATATTGAGATATTTAAAAAATATGGAGAAATGTTTGGTGTAGACCCGTATTTATTAGTTGCTAAAGCATCCCAAGAATCTGGTGGTGACCATGAAGGAAGCTTACCAGGTGGTAGAGGATACAATGGTGCGGCGGTTGGATTAATGCAGGTTGAAAAACCTGGAGAGGTTATCAAAGGTGTAACTGCATTTAACTTCCAAACAAAGCAAGAAGAAACGATGAACATAAGTGGTCCTGGTGATGTAACGGATGTGGATGCGAATATTAAAGCAGGTACAATGGAATTTGCTTCACGATTAAAAGGTAATTTCTACAATGTATTACTGTCTATTCAAGCGTACAACTATGGACCTGGTGGTACAAATGCAATTATTGACTTGTATGCACAAGAAACAGGGAAAACATCTGATGAAATCAGACAGAATACGGGAGACACTGGATGGATGAAGTTCCGTGACGAGGTTCATAATAACCCTTCTAAATACTTTAAATGGAGTGGTAGCACTTACGGTGACGCAAAATATATTGAACATGTATTACGTTACTATGCATCTCCTGAAAGTAAAGCACCTTGGGTAATGAAAGAAGATGGAACAAAAGTAATGGCTGATGGAAATCTTGAAGTTGGTTCAGCAAGTGGATTAGAAGTGAAAGGTGGCGGTGGAGACTTTGGCTTCAGTTCTTTAATCAAAGGTATCTTTGATAAATTAAAAGAACATTGGAACGAATTATTCCCTGACAAACCAAAACACGACCCACTTAAACAAGTGGAAAGTGATGCTGTGCATTACAAAAACTTAATTCCAGAAAATCGTTCTCAAGATGTTATCAATATGATGTTTGTAATGGAAGAGAAAAAATACTTATCTGAATTTGATGAAATGACAGATGAAGTATGGAAAGAAAAATATGCTCAATTATTCAAAAACCCACTTGGTTCTGCATGGGGTGGTAAAAAAGATGGTAAAAAGTTAGATGTAGGTAAGTTATTCCCTGATGGATTTGACAAACCTATTGATGTCGAACCTGCAACCATTGTAAAACAATTTGGGTTAGTGAAAAAAGAAGAGACACAAGAATTCCATAAAGGGATTGATATTTTAGCTCCGCAGGGAACAGAAGTGAAATCTGTTTCAGATGGAATTGTGGTAGGTTTAAGTGAACATGAGGGTGGTGTTCATGGTAAGTTTGTTGAAGTTCGATACAAAAATACCACAGTAATTTACGGAAACTTAGGTTCTGTAGATGTGAAAAAAGGAAAAGAAATTAAAAAGGGAGAGAAATTAGGTACAGCAGGTGGTACAACAGAAGAGGGAGAAGTTGTTCACTTTGAATTGTACACAGAAAAAACAAAAGCTCCAATTGACCCTTCATCTTTATTTGATACGACAGGTACGCAAGGAAATGGAGATGGTACTTCTACTCCTGGTGGCTCAGGTCCTATGAGTATTGAAGGTAGTCAAAAAGCTCAAGAAATTTATGGATACTTAAAAGAATTTATTGGTTCTTGGTATGCATGGGGTGGAACAACACCACCTAAGAAATTGTCAAATGGAGAGTGGGAACCTGCTAAGAAAACAGGTGCTTGGATTGGAGGATATCCAGTAGAATATCCAGGGTTTGACTGTTCAGGATTCATGCAATATGGATATAAAAAAGCAGGAGTGAATATTCCTCGTACTGCAAGAGAACAGCAAGCATGGGCTACAAATATCGCAAAAGACCAAGCTCAACCAGGGGATTTAGTATTCTGGGGACAACCTGCTCACCACGTAGGTATGTATATTGGTAATAATGAGTACATTCATGCTCCTCAATCAAACGATACAATCAAAGTTTCTAAAATTAACAATTGGGGCAGTGTTACAAGCGTGGGACGTGCATTGAAATAATAAAGTAAGAGGGAGACATTCTCCCTCTTTTTTTATTGTAATAAAAGTATGTTTTGTTTCAAAATAAGAAACAACTTAAAGTTATGAAGATAACCTTTACTTCTCTATAGAATGTCTACATTTTAATCACATATAATAATACAAATCTAAAAAACAGGTATTTTACATTGAAATAATTAAAAGAGGAGAGATTGAGTAATAATATATGTATATATTTAATTGACTATTGTTAATGAAAATATTAAGATTTATTTAAATGGAGGAGAATGTATTATGATTTCTTATACAAATAATGATTTAAATTATGTGTTACCAAAGGAAGCGTGGGAGATTGTTTCGTCCCTTACAAGAAATAGTAATCCTAACAGAAAAATGACATGTTTGATTGATTTTCAAGGTGAATATAGAGAAATGTTCCAAAAGATTTGTTCTACGGACAAAGTAACAGTTATCTTTGAAAATGGATTCGAAGAAAATAGTGATACAGAAGATGTCTTTCAAGGAATATTTGGAGGCTATGGATTCGAGGAGAATTGCTCACATGCATTGGATGAGCAAGAGTTTGAGTATAGTGGATTCCCTCAAAATGGTGGTCTTGATAGACTTTTTATCAAACGTATGATTTTAGATGGTTATTGGACATCAATTATTTTACATGGGATAGGAAATCCAGAAGATAGTGGATTGTATGTCATGCTGTATAACAAAAAAACAGAAGAAAAATAATTAAAGGACAAATAAAACAAGAATAAATAGTGAAAGCAGGGAATGTAATGACAGAGAAGATTAAGTTAACCATGACTGTAACATGGGAATATGAGCCTAATAAGGAAGATTATGATGAAGGTATGACAATTGAACAAATGGCAGAGTTTGATGCGACACAACCTGAAGCCCCTTCAATCATTCGAGGCGAGGGGAAGTATAGTGATGTAAAATGGGAAATAACAGGAAGAAAAGAAAATGCAAAAATGAATAAGAATGAGTTAATCAAAGAATTGAAAAAAGAAAATGATTCTCGTTGGATTGGAAAGCCAGACTATTCTTGTTTGTCGTGTTCGCATTCCATGACTACGGGTACACAATTGATTTGTGTAGAAAATAAAATACATAAAGAAGTAGATGATGATGACTTGTGTAAAGAATGGAATTAGTCGCAATAGATTGTAAAAAGAAATGAAAAGATTTAAGATTAAAAATAGTAACCTAACCACTCCCACCGCTTTAGCTGTGGGGGTTCTTCTGTACTTAAGGGAATCGTTATAAATCTCTCCACATAGGATATTTGTGATAAAGGAGTATGAAAGGAGGAATTACTATGAAAGTAGAAATTAAAAAATTTGAATTTACAGAAATGTATGTTGAAGACAAAGAATATGATGTTGTTAATAAAGAAATCAATAAATATCGAAAACAAGGGTTTAGTGCAACAAATCCAACAACACAGTATAGACATCCTGGAAATGAAGAAGATAAAACGTATTGGTCAAAGCTTACGAAAAAAGTAGAAATTATCTAAAGTATATGAGTGTTAGAATGTCATACTACAAGGAGGATACATTATTAATCTATCGTTTACATTAACTTGTAACTGCAAGAATGAGAAATCTTATAAAGTGGAAGAAAAATATCATAGCGAAAGCCATGACACGTTTATAGATTTAACGGATGAAATTTATGATAATAATTTCAAAGCAGTACCCATGCCTGATGGTATGATAGTTACCTGTGGAAGGTGCGGAAAAAGAACGGAAATTATATAGGAATCTCATATTGCAATGAGAAATGATAATATATAAAAGAAAATGAAGAAATTAAGTAGAGATTTACTGATTGGAGTGTTGATAACATGAAAGATGAAAAAAAGAAATCTGATACTTGGTTTGAGAGTTGGAATACCACTATCAAAAATGTTTATGGTGAAAAATCTGAAAATCCTAAAGAAGAGAGTAAAGAAAAAGTCGATTTAAAGCAGGAAGGTGTGAAAGAATGAACGAAGTCATTTTTGATACAAAAAAGTTGACAAATTTATCTATGGAAGAATTAGATGAATTACTAAGAAGTGAGAAATATACAGAAGATGCCTTGCGAGAATTGGCTAAGAGGTTTATTTTTATTACAAAAGAACTTGAAACAGCACTTAAATTAGAAAAAGAAAGAACAAAGAGATTAAGAAATAGGATAGATGACTTAATGAATGATGTAGAGGAACTGGAAGAAGAATTACCTCCTTATAAGAGATAATACTTTCTATTTATGGAATGGTGATTTTAGACGTGCAAATAGATGAAACGCTTAACGCATTGTAAAAATGAGAGCAACTAAGAAGTGCTAAGAATCCGTAGAAATAGGGGCTTGTACTTCTTTTTTATTTGTTAAAGGATATGAATTATAAATTCCGATTTATTAATCTAAAATACATGAGTAGAATAAAATTAGGTATTTATAATTTATAAATTAAATTTAAAGAGGAGAGAATATTATGATAACTAAAATGATTAATAAAATCAAAGGTGGTCAATTATTGTCTTTAACAACTACTGAAAAAGAACGATTAGTTGAGATTCTGGAAAAAGAACAGCAAAGAGAAGTAAATAATACAGAATTAGATATGAGAGTAATAGCTTTAGTAAAAGAGGAATTCAAAAAAATGAGTTTCTCAAATAAAGAGAGTAATAGAGCTGTATTAAGCAATAGGTGTCAGGAAATTATTTATAAACAATGGGGATTCTCAAATGATTATTTGTGGAAGTTAGTTGATGAAACAGTGGAGGGATTAATACCAGAAAATATGGATTAAGAATACTGAAACGCAAAGAGTATGAGATGTAAAATTTCATACTCTTTTTTGAGTTAATTCGACAATGCATGGTTATGAAAGCCCATCTTTATATCTATAATATATAGATTTTAATGAAAAGGTGGTGGCAACTATGCATGTTATTGAAAAACCAAAAAATCTCTTCTTTGCATTTTGGATTGCGGTATTACTCATTTTACCACTTGTCCAAATACAGGCTCACGCAGAAGAGAGCGTGACAACTAATAAGGTAGAGGCAATCAATAGAGATGCTATTAAAACAAATAGTAGGAAATTTGATTATGCCCCAGATAAAGAAGTGCCATCAGTTTCTATTGACCAAGCAAGTAATTGGGCTGAAAGAAAAGGATATGACGTAGTTAAGTTCTTGCAAACCTTTATTCAGCCATTAGCTGTAATTGCATTTATCGTTTTTGCTATCGTGGCTTTAGTTGGATTCGTAGGAAAAGGTCTTCTTGGAATGGGGATTTCCGTTTTCGTATATACTGGTGTGTTATTCGCTCCAGAACTGCTAAACTTCTTCTCTCGTTGGTTAGCATCATAAATTTTAGGGTAGTAGACAATATGTTCTACTATCTTTTTTATTGTTTATTTTTTTGTAAAAGAAGGTCTTTTCTTTTTTTGTGTATATAGGTTTATGTTTCGGAGGGGTTTTGTTTTTAAATCCATTGACTATTCGTCTGTTATTTTTTAAAAAATACATTGCCTATAGTATTTGTACGTGTTAACATATTCACTATAGTCAATGAACGAAATGAATTAAGGAGCTGTAATAAATGAAAAAGTCAATTGTAGGATTAGGTACGTGCGTGGTTGTAGGTGCTTTAGGGATGTTTGGTCAAACAGTAAATGCAGAAGCGATGACTCACACTGTTCAAAAAGGGGATACACTTTGGGATGTTGGCAATAAATATGGTGTAGATTACAACAAAGTTCGGGAGTGGAGTGGTTTGCAATCGAACGTACTACATGTTGGAGATAAGTTAGTTGTTTCAGACCCTCACACAGGAGGTAATACGCAAACTCAAGTATCTTCAAATGGTAGTTATGTAGTAACAGCAGATGTGTTAAAAGTGCGAAGTGGAGCAGGTACACAGTTTGAACAGATTGGTCGCTTATTTGAAGGGAATCCTCTTAGTGTGACAGGTAAAGAAGGAGAATGGTACAAAATTAACTATTATGGAAAAGCGGGATTTGTAAGCTCTCAATTTGTCTCTAATCGCCAATCACAAAACAAAGGTAACAATCAACCTAATCAGCCTAATAAACCTGCTACAACAAATCCTACGGCTACAACAGGTGGTAAAAAAGGTATTGTAACGGCAGACGTGTTAAATGTTCGAGAAGGAGCAGGTACACAATTTGGAAAGGTTGGTCGATTAACAAGAGGGAAAAATGTAACAATTACTGGAGAATCAGGGAATTGGTATCAAATTTCATTTGATAATACATCAGGATTTGTAAGTAAGGATTTTGTGAAGATTGGTACAGATACTATTCATAAGAAAACTCCTAATCAAGTTTCAAAAACAAGTGATTACAAGGTTAATACAACTACACTAAATGTACGTGCAAGTGGAACAACAGCGTCTGCAATCATTGGAAAATTACATATGGGACAAGTTGTAACCTCTACATCAGAAGTGAATGGTTGGTTAGAAATCTCATTTAATGGACAAAAAGGATTTATTAGCAAGAGTCTTACAGTTCAAACAAATGAATCTCCAAATCAAGGGAACATAACATCTGGAAATGGTGGACAAGTAACACAGCCAGTAAGTCGAAATAAACAACAAATGTTAGAGTTCTCTAAGAAATTCTTAGGAATGAAGTATGTATGGGGTGGCTCAAATCCAAGTGTAGGTGGAATGGATTGTAGTGGATTCATTTACTATGTATTGAATCAATCAGGATTTAGTATTGGTAGAACGAATGTAACTGGATATTGGAACTCTAATAGATTCACACAAGTTGCAACACCTCAAGCGGGTGATATTGTATTCTTCCAAGGCACGTACAAAGCGGGCCCTTCTCATATTGGCATCATGCTAAATGACCATGAATTTATTAATGCGAAAGAACCAACAATCGCAATTTCAGATATTAATAGTCCATATTGGAAGAAACACTTATTAGGATTTAAACGGTTCTAATATTGTAGATTAATAGAATCCCTTACTTTTAGGAGTATGGGATTTTTTGATGGGTATAACGATGACTAATATAAAATGAATTTTAATTTATGGTTGCTATTGTATATAAGAAGGTTATAGGTAGATTCTAAAACATGTACAATAACAATAATTATACTTTTCATGGTGAAAGGAGGGATGCTACGGTGAATGTAAAAAAGATAAGAACGATTATATCCATATTGATACCCCTTGTATTAACGATGCTCATTATTAATTTTTTATGTGAGGTTATCCCAACTATTTTGGAAGGACTACCTATTTTCTTTCCACTGATACTTTGTCCAATTGGATTTGCTTTAGCTCATTTTTCTTTTAAAAACGAGAAAAGTTCATGGTCGAAATTTGGAATGATATTAAATGCCGTTTTATTTTTCACACCATTTATATGGATGATAGGAGGGGCAATGTTCTTTGGGTTTTAAAAATTCATAAATGATAACTTATAGTGTATACACCTCTTACAGTTTGTATATGTTACATATAAGTGAGAAAGACCTATTGTAATAGACAATAGGTCTTTGTTCTGATTTATATATTATTTACGGTTGTGATTAATAAGTGGAAAATGAGCTTCATCAAGTAATAGTAGTTGTCCAACTAACGAAACATCTTCTTTTTTAATTGGACAAATTTTTATTTGACCTTCAACGTTTACAAGTACATGATATCTATCGGAATGTCCTTCTGTTAAAGGACATAAAAAGAACTCTTCGTTTATTCTATTTTTATACCAACAGTCAGATGATGGAACTGTGCATGTATGAACTTTCACCCGTTGCAATCCTTTAATTAGACTTCGCAAGTAGGTTACGTCATCAATTAATTTAGGAATATCATCCATGCACTCTACTGCTTTTTCGTAAGCTTTATCCCAAGGGTTCTCTGATTCTCCATGTTGAAAACATTGTTGGTATGCTGTATATCTATCTGCCATATCTTGAATTGATTTCGTGTTTAACATTTTTCTTCATCCTTTACTTTTTTTATTTATAAGAGGTTAGTAGTTCGGGATTTTCATAAGCAGTTCCCAAATACTCAATTTCATATTCACCGCTTTTGACGAATAGTGATAGTAAATTGCAATCATATGAATGACCTTTTACATCAAATGCAGGATACTTATCACCACCCCATTCAATTACCATAGGTTTAGACCAAGGGTTCCATTCACCTTTGTATCGAAAACGAATAATATCTCCTGCAAACAATTCTTGAGGGGTACGGTTAATATCTGTTACCGTAGTGGCATATTGACCTACAGATTCCATTTCAACAATGACAGGACTACATTCAGTGTAGAGAGTGATGTTATCAGTTATACCTTTCTCTGCTTTGAATTTATCAGTGTAATTGTTAATGTAATATCCAAATCCGAAATGCCATTGATTTGTTTCCGTGCTAAATCCTTTGAACTTTGGTTCTTTCATTATGAAATCTCCTTACTGTTTTCTAAATTAAAGCTATCTAAGTAGTCCAAAATTAAGATAGGACTTACATCTGATAGGATATATGGATTAAAAATTTTCTTTAATTGGTCATTGTACTGCTTTACCATTTTTGCAATATGTACATCAGGACAACAAGGGCAATTTTTTTTGCTACAATAACGAAAGTCATTTTGAACACGAGTAATCTCTAAGATTAATTCTAAAAGAATGATTCTCATTTCTTTTTTATCATCTTCTTTGTATTCTGCTAAAAATTCATTTTGATACACTTGAATAATTCCTTCTAATGCTAATTTTGATTTGTCCATGATTGTTCCTCGTTTCTATTGAAATGGTATGTCTCTTTCAGCTTCAACGCATGTCACTTCAGTATCTGTACCTGTTCCTTTACACCAAGAACAAGTCTCTGGTGGTTCATACCAAGTTTCAACATGAGGATACATTCCTTTTGATATCCACCCATGCCAAACACCTGAACCGTTACAATTTAAGCAAATGCAAGGTTTTATATATAAGTTCCCTTTTTGGTTATATCCTGTTGCTTTCAAAATAGCTCGTATTCTTTTTGATTTCATGGGGCTATTCACCTTTATAAAGCACGTTTTTCTCGTATGAGATGAATATGATTGATTATTACTTTTTCTGCGTTAAGGTCTTTTTTTATCATGTTATGTATATCTTGAATTGCCTTTCCACTATGTAATCTTCTTGAACTATTAACGTTTACATTTAAATCTTCAAAATTGCTTTTGTAAAAAGCTCGAATACTTAATAAATATTCGAATTTTCGAGGTCTCATCATACATTGCACTTCCTTCATCATTATTTATAATTAGATTTTACTATAGTCAATGTATAATGTAAAATATTTTTTACTTAAAATAGATGATTCGTTGACTAAAGTCTATAAATGGTGATACTATAAAGGAATAAAGAACGTAGTTAGGAGCGGATATAATGAATCTTTTATATAAAATAATCGGAACAAATTCTGAACGTAAAGTGAAGAAAGTAACAAAACAAATCAAAAGTATTGTTGCATTAGAAGATGAAATGAAATCCTTGTCAGATGAAGAATTGCAGGGGAAAACAGCAGAGTTTAAAAATCGTCTCCAAAAGGGAGAAACGGTTGACGACCTATTGCCAGAAGCGTTTGCTGTATGTCGTGAGGCTTCCAGTCGAGTGTTAGGAATGAGGCATTACGAGGTTCAATTAATTGGTGGAATTATCTTACATGAAGGAAATGTAGCAGAAATGAAGACAGGTGAAGGGAAGACATTGGTTGCCACACTACCTGTTTATTTGAATGCTCTTAGTGGTGAAGGAGTACATGTTGTAACAGTAAATGATTACTTAGCAACACGAGATTTAGGTATTATGAAGCCACTATATGATTTCTTACAACTAAGTAGTTCTGTAATTACAGGTGAGTTAACAATGGAAGAAAAGCGAGAAGCTTACCATTCAGACATTACCTATATTACCAATTCAGAACTTGGATTTGATTATTTACGAGACAATATGGTGAAGAGAAAAGTAGATAAGATGCAAAGACCTCTACATTTCTGTATTGTCGATGAAGTGGATAGCATTCTATTAGATGAAGCACGTACACCGCTTATCATTTCAGGACCAGGCGAAGAACCTTCTCAATGGTATGCAATTGTAGATATGTTTGTCCGTTCTTTACATGAGGATGACTATACAGTAGATGAAAAGATTCGAGTTGTTATGTTGACTGATAGCGGTATGGAAAAAGCAGAAAAGATGTTCCGTATGAAAAACTATGCGGATTTAGAGAATACTACAATTCGTCATCATGTAGACCAATCGCTACAAGCTCACTACTTCTTTAAAAGAGATAAAGATTACTTAGTGAAAGATGGAGAGGTCTTTATTATTGATGAGCATACAGGACGTGTGTCAGAAGGAAGACGATATTCGAATGGATTACACCAAGCGATGGAAGCAAAAGAAGGTGTTCGAATTCAAGAAGAAAATAAGACATTAGCTTCTATTACCTATCAAAACTTCTTTTTACTATATAAGCGATTATCAGGTATGACAGGTACAGCAGAAACGGAAGAAGTTGAATTTCGTGAAACATATGGTTTAGAGGTTGTTGTCATTCCTACAAATCAGCCTGTGCAACGAAAAGATAAGCAAGATAAGTTGTATTTTACAGAGAAAGCAAAATTTATTGCTATTGTGGAAGATATTAAAAAATCACACGCAAAAGGACAGCCTGTATTAGTTGGTACTTCGACAATTGAAAAATCAGAGGAGTTATCAGACTTATTAACAAAAGAGGGAATCCCTCATCAAGTTTTAAATGCAAAGTTTCATGATATTGAAGCTGAAATCATTATGAATGCAGGACAAAAAGGAGCAGTTACAATTGCTACTAACATGGCAGGTCGTGGTACAGATATTAAGTTAGGTGAAGGTGTTACAGAGGTTGGTGGCTTAAAAGTTATTGGTTCTGAACGTCATGATAATAGACGAATTGATAACCAGTTAAGAGGTCGTTCTGGTCGTCAGGGTGATAAAGGGATTAGTCGTTTCTATGTTTCTTTTGAAGATGATTTAATGCGAGTATTTGCATCAGATAAAATTAAGGAAATGATTTCACTTATGCCTAAAGATGATAATGATGCAGTGGAAAATAAATTCCTTACAAAAGCGATTGGTAAGTGCCAACGAAATTTAGAAGCAATGCATTATGATGCTCGTAAGGAAACGATGAAATACGATTCTATTATTAACGAACAACGAAAAGTCATTTATCAACAAAGGGACGATGTATTAGAACCAAACTTTGATATCGTAGGACAGTTAGAAAGTATGGCCAGAGATGCCTTTGAATCAGTAATTGCTGAAAAACTCCACAAGTATGAAGAATTTGGACAAGATGAAGATTTACAACCTGCATTGGAAGAAATGAAACGTACTTTAGAAATGAAATATTCAATGATTGGTGTAGTCAATGTGGATGATGCATTACAGAAGGATATTGAAGAAATCAAAGAATCTGTATTACAGAATTGTATGGATGCCTTTGAAGTGAAAAAAGAGCTTGTGGTTCAAAATGAAATTCAAGAACAAATGAAGCAAATTCTATTAGAAATCGTGGATAAAAATTGGATTCATCATATTGATTCTTTAACAGATTTGAAACAAGATGTTAAATTAGCAGTGTACAATCAGAAGAAACCAATAGAAGAATTCTTGTTTGCAAGTAGTAAATTATTCAATGAATTAGGAGAAAAAATCCAAGTTGAAATGGTACAAGCTCTTATGAGAATTCGCTTTGTAGAGGAAGAAATCATTGAAAATGTGAAGGAAATAGCATAAATAAGGAAAGGGAGCTCAAAAAGAGCTCCTTTTTGCATAAAAAATATTTTACTTAAAAGTATATATGTTATATACTATAGTCAATGATAAAATGGAGTGGTGGATATGGTATATGCAAAAAATAGGAACAGTGATGTTGTAGGGCATTTAACTCCTTCAAGTTTCGGATACAGTGTTCATTATAAAACATTTAAAAACGGTGAGTATACACGTTGCAAAACATTAGGTATGTCAGTAAAAGAATTGATAGAGAATTGGATTATCATCGAAAACTATAAATACCTGTATGAAATAGTAAAAGGGTTTAAGAAAAATGAAAGAATTCGTGTATGGTATAAAGCCGATGAGAGTAATTACATTGATAGCATTAACTGTGTATTTACAGGCGAACTTAGAAAGAGTGGATTTATCTCACGAGATGGGGAAGTTTGGTCAGAAACCAAGGATAATCGAAATATGATTCGAAATCATGAGATGGTTGTAGACCTCAATGGTATTGAGAAATCGTTTAGCTTAATGGCTTATGTTGTGTATGCTGAAAGTTTAGATAATGTACCAAGTATGATTCCTTTAGACGTGAACGTAAATGATGGTGCCAAAGCGAAGTTACCTGATATTGATTCGGATTTTGCCAAAGTAGATGCAAATAAGGTGATTACATATATAAAAGAAAAATATCCAGTATCAGTATGATTACGAAATGTGAATGTGGGGGGAAGCTTGGACTCTCGTTTTTCAAGGACAACTCTTCTTCGATGGCTTATCAGCTAATCGCTAATAAAACAATATGTACTGTATGTGATAAAGAGACAAAAATCTCATCAATAACAATAGATGAAGCATATTTTAAAGATTTTGTATTTTTAACAAAAGGGAGTTGATGACATGAATTATTCTGACATTATCAAGGAATTGGGTAATATGAAAGACAAATATCATACCGATTTAGGTACATTAAATTTACATAAAAAGCAGTTCGCAGAAAATGAAAGTCTTTTAGAGAGTTTAAAGGGGAAACAAGAACATCATGCGATGATGAAAGAGTTGTTAGAAAGGGCATCAAAAGAAGCAAGAGAGAACGGAAAAGAGATTCTTTCGCAAACAGCCACATCATCCTTGCAAATGGTTATGGGTGACAATCTTTCAGTAGATATTCAGTTAGATAGTGCCCGTGGTGTTCCCGTTGCAGATGTATTAGTAAAAGCACAGTATCCAAATGAAGTAGTGGAAACAGACCCTGCTCAAGAAGATGGTGGGGGAAGAGCGGATATTGTTTCATTAGCTACTTTTGCATCAGTCAATTTACTTGTAGGAGACAATAATAAAGCGGGATTCTTCTTAGATGAGCCTACCAAATATGTTTCCAAAGAGCCATCAGAGAATACAGCCCATCTTATTAGGGAGTTAGTTGACTATACAGGAAGGCAAACATTCCTCGTGTCACATGAGGATACGTATATGCCTCTTGTGTCTGACAGTGTATTTCGTATGGAGTTAGATGAAAACGGAACAACAATAGCAGAGAAGATAGATTAATCTTCCTGCTTCCTTTAAGAAAAATAGAATTAAAAGTAGAGTAAGACACGACAAATAGAAAAGGAGAGGTTTTTACGTGGCAAATAGAGGATTTGTAATGGGGAAAACCACAGTACGAGAAGTTTACATTGTTTCACAAGATAAGCCATTTATTCAAAATGAATATTTAATGATTAATGATGAATTACATGGGGATTTACCTGTTGAAGTTTTAAATACAACTACAGTTCCATTTTTATCAGAGTCTATCATGCCTGAAGGATTTGCATTGGATATTGTAAAAGGGTTATCAAAAGAGATTGTAAATGATAGAAAGACTCACATTGCAAGAGTAAAAGTTTTGAAGACTTTAACAAAACCAGTAACGCCAAATGAAATTGTTCGAGATACCACATTTAAGGAAATGGAGAAAATATTAATTCATGCAAAAACATCAGATGCTTTAACTTTAGGAGTTATCTTAGGTACAGAAGAAATGCAATCCAATTTACCGCAAGAATTAACAAATATTTCGCCTCTGTGGAAGGGCGGTGGAGCCGTTCATCAAGAGGGTGTTCCTTTTGTGTTGAACTATCGCAAATTCCGAGAATATCCCCATATTGGTGTATTTGGAACATCAGGTTCAGGTAAAACATTTGGATTACGAGTAATTGAAGAGGAGATTCAAAAGATTCGTATTCCAGGTGTAGCATTTGACCCTCATAATGAAATGAATTTTGTGGAGCCAATGGATGGATTAAATGGTTTAGATAGTAATCTTGTTCATAATTTTCAAGATAGAAACCAAATTTTTTATATTGGAAGAGATGTGGGGATTAATTTCCATGAATTAAAATTGGATGAACTGATGAGTCTATTTGATTTCGTGGGAGAATTAACAGAACCACAACGAGGGGCATTAGAAGTTTTATATGAAAAAGGAGATACGTTAGCACATTTGAAAAACAAAGTTATCAATTTAAAAGTAGCTTTTGAAGTACATGAAAACCCCAAACCAAGTACTAAATTTGGAAAACAAACATCACCTGAAGATGAATTAACAGATGAGCAAGTGTTACTTTACACAAGAAATAAAAATAGGGTTTCAGGAAGTAAAACCTTACAAGCATTATCTTGGAAATTGGATGCTTTAGAATCTACAAATATTTTTGTAGGCGATGTTGATGGTGTAGAATCTTCGATGAAGCAAGGGAAAATTGCAGTGATTCGAGGAGATATGTTACGACAACAAATGGTAGCTTCATATATTCTAAAAAAACTCTATAAAAAACGTAGAGACTATCAAGATTATCAAGAACATGGTGGAGAGAGACCTGAGTTCTTTCCAATGTTTTTCGTTATTGTTGATGAAGCACATAACTTTGCACCACGTCATTCTTCACCTACGAAAAAGGTGTTGAAAAAGATTGCACAAGAAGCTCGTAAATATGGTGTGTTTGAGATTTTCTGTACACAAAAACCAGATGCTTTAGACCCGACAATTGTGGCACAGTTGAATACAAAATTTATCTATCGTTTAAATACAGCAGACGATATGGAAATGGTTCGAAAAGAAACGAATTTGACAGAAGATGAAATGAAACGTTTACCAGAGTTACCATCAGGTCATTGTTTTGTCTCCTCTGCAACATTACCTAAAACATTTGCGGTTCGATTCCGTACAACCTTTACAAAATCACCACATATGCTTGACCCATTTGACGAGTTTCATATGTTTATCGAGGATATGGAAAAGAATGATTTAAGTAAAGTATTAAAAGAGTTTTTACCTATTAAAATGGGGAAACTTCCAAAAATTCATGAAGATATTAACGAAAAAGCAGGAAGAAGTGTATCAATGGTTGATATTGCTAACGAATTAACTAAGATGACTCGTTTAGGTATTGTAGTAGAGAAAAAAACATCATTTGGAAGTGAATATATGGAGAAAAAGGTAGGGTAAAATCCTGCCTTTCTCTTTTGTAATTCAAATAAAAGTTACCTTCATAACTTTTAGTAAAAAACGTTTCATATTACTATAATAAAGAGATTATAAGAAACAGGTATTTTTATAAATTGTATAAAAAGGAGAGAATGAAAATGAAAAAGGTACATGTAGCAGTGGTAGGAGCAAAGAATTTGGATTATGTTAGAGTGGGTACAAAGGTAGAATTGATAAAAGACCCAAATCATCCAAAAGATAAATTAGCAGTAAAATGTGTAGATTCAAGAGGTAATAAATTAGGTCACGTATTAGGAAACATTCTTTCATTACATACAGGCATATCAAATAAAGAATTACATGCTAAAATGACTAATGATAGCATTGAAGGTAGAGTAGAATCTCATCCATCCATTCAATTAAGTAATGGAATGGGGATGAGTAAAATTGGATTGAATATAGGTGTGATGATTAACGAGGAGAATGAAGAAGGAGATGTAGATAAAGATATGAGTCATTATGCTAAGACGTTGGGACGTAAGGTAAGTGTAAAAGGAAGCATTCGAAAATATACAGGGAAATCAAAAGTTATGAAATCTTTCCAAGAAGATAATACAACATTAGTCTCCTTCAAGAAAGATGACGATAAAATCATTACATTGTTCAACGGAGAGCCCGCAGGTGAAGTGAACATGGATGCTAATGATGAATCAATTAAAGATTTAACAAAAGGACTGCAAATGTTGGATGAAGTAGTGGGGAAAGTCGTTGAGATTACAACATCTACGTATACAGTTTCATTTAAAATCGACGAAGTTATTTTGGAAAACATTTTTAATCAAGTAGAAGATATAAATACACTCCAAGATATAAAAGAAGAAGTGATGAATAGAGTTGGAATAGAAAAAGAAGAGTTAGAAGCAATTGAATCATATCTTCGAAGTAATGATGTTTCTGAAAAGCATATTGCTCTTACTTTTGAAACATATAGAAAGTATGAAGAGGATGTGGCAAAACGTATTCCTGAAAAACCTGAGACTTTATTCGAAGATACATTTGGAGCAGTGAAAAAAGCTGTTGTGTATACAAATAAAGGGAAGCATTTGCGTTTAGAAGGAGAAAAAGGTACTGGAAAGAACGTTTTTGTTCGAACATTAGCGTGGGTTTATCAAAGACCATTGTTTGAAGTGTCTTTAAATAGTCAATTCGATAAGATGGATTTGCTGGGTTCTAAGTCTTTTGAACAAGGAACAACTGAAGACGGAAAACCATTTTCAAATGTAATTTTTGAGAAAGAAGCATTTGTTGAAGCAATGGAGGTAGGAGCTTTTATAAACTTAGATGAGGTGAATACTGTTGACCCATCTGTGTTAGTACAAATTCACTCAGCAGTTGATGACCGTGAAGCGATGCAAGTACCTGGATATGGTTGGGTAGAAGCAGAACAAAACTTTGGTGTCATGCTAACAATGAACAAAGATTACATAGGAACCAATCCTTTGAATGAGGCGACTATGGATAGATTTACACCGATTTTATTCCCTTCTAAGAATAGTATTCTTGAAACGCTACGAGTACGTGTTCCATCTGCAACGTTAATTGATATTCAAGATGCTGATAAGATTTATAAAAATATTTTCGCAATGGTAGAAGTTGGTCAAATCTCAAAAAATTGCTTAACAATTCGAGGGTTTATTTCTGCATTAGAAGTAGCAGAGGATTTAGGATTAAAAGAAGCAATCATTGATAATGTGGCAAACCGAATTGAAGATGAGGACTATAGATATTACGTGATGAATGTAATTGATAATGAACTTGCATAAAAAGAAAACGGAGTGATTTCCGTCACTCCGTCTTCAACAGGTATTCAAAAAATCAATTAAAAAGGAGATATTTTTCGTTATGATACAACATAGTAACAAAACAAAAAACATCATAGATTATTTTAACAGAAAATCCATTTATAATCAACTCAACATGGTTATTTTCAATTTATTAGGAAGAACAGACATTCCATTTAGTTTAAATGTTGGGGGAAGTAGTTATACCGATTTTAAGAAAATCGTGGTGGGACTTCCTGAAATTTTTGTAGAGAAATCATTTTCATATGAAGAGATTTTTTCAGCATTAAAGGCTCTAACAGGACATGAAGCAGAGCATATAAAATCCTCTGACTACAGGGTTCTAAAAATGTTCTTAAAAGATGGTTCTGAGTATTTAAATGAAAAATTTCAAATCCATCAAAATCATGGGATGAAAATTGCGAAACATGTACTAAACTCGGTAGAGGATGGTCGTATCGAAAAACGCCTGTGTAATAGAAAAAAAGGATATAAAAAACATATTCAATTCTTAAATGCTACTCTTTGGAAAGAACAGCCTATAAGAAAAGAAAATGAATTACAAGATTTTTTATATTCCATTACAAGCTATTCTGTAACAGGTCTATTCCCAAAAGATTTTGAGGTACATTATAAAAATACAAGAATGGA
This sequence comes from Bacillus sp. CCNWLW194, assembly GCF_037120585.1. NCBI lineage: Bacteria > Bacillati > Bacillota > Bacilli > Caryophanales > Bacillaceae > Bacillus > Bacillus sp. CCNWLW194. The sequence continues at coordinate 87,701 of NZ_JBBBBL010000004.1, forward strand.
AAAAGAATTAAATAAGATAAAAACAATGACGATTAAAGGCATCAATGAATCTACGGCACAAGGTTGTGCAAATAGATGCATGAGAATTATTGAAATCACAGCTCCTTATCTTGCAGAGTTGTTAAAGGATGAAGGAAATCAAATGTCTGTAGATGACATGTCAGATTACACACAATATACTTGTGAAAATCCTGATACAACATCATCTGAAAATCCAGGAAATGCAATTTCAGTTCATTTTAAATCCGAGGAAGAAAATAAGGATGATTCTTCTCAAGAACAGGAACAAAATGAGGGGGCTGGTAATGGTATTTTAGGTGATATGAAGGGAGAGGAAGGCGACCCAAAACAAGAAGAGCGTTTAGGTGAAGCTAACTCAACAAGTGAAAGTAATGAGGATTCTACGGAAGGTGAAGATTCTGCTGAAAATGAAGAAACACAAGAAGGAACAGAAGAGGAATCCGATGTAAACAATACAAGTAAACAAGATGATTCTACAGAAGATTCAAATGAAGATGAATCTAAATCAAATTCAATTTCAGATAATAGTATTGTAGAAAATATCATTGAAAATGTACGAAAAGATGCAATGAAAGATGCTGAGTTTGCTTTAAAAAATGCAAAAAAGGAAGAGGATAAGCAAAAGGAAGAATCTAAGAAAAAGGTCAAGATAGATAAAGGTGTGACAAAAAAAGAAGTAAATGATGTACAGGAGGCATATAGTGATAATAAATACGGAAAACAAAAGCCAACACTTACTATATCTCCCATCACAAAGAGAAATAGAGAGTTAACGGAAGATATAAAAAGAGATGGAAAACGATTTAGAAAAGAAATAGAGGAAATATTTAAAAATAAAAAAACATATGATTCCAGACATAGAAGAAAAGGAATACTTGATACGTCTTCGATTTGGAAAGTGGGGACAAAAGATTACAATGTATTCTTGAAAAAAGGACAACCACAAACAACGGACTATGTAGCATACATGTTAGTTGATGGTTCAGGTTCTATGATGGATAGGGTGGATGAGAACAATAATAAAGTATCTTGTTCTCAAAAGGCTTGTGCAGTAATTGAAGAAGGGATAAAAGGTTTTATTCCCTTTAAATCAACTATCTTTCGAGCAAGTGGAAGAAATGTAATGCATACAACTGTAAGTGAGTTTTCTAATGATAGTAAATTCAATGAATCATGGAATGCGTATTTCGAAGCTAATGGTGGAAATATGGATGGATTTTCTATTCGTATCGCTATTAAGGAGTTACTACAACGTCCAGAAAGAAATCGTTTATTAGTGATTCTTTCAGATGGTCTACCATCTGCTTACCCATCGCAAAAGTTAGGACAAGCAGATGTAAAAGATGCTGTAAAAGAAGCGAGGAAAAATGGCATAAAGGTTGTATCTATTTGTTTCGGAAGCAAAAGACACAGAGAAGAAACGATAGATGTATATAATGATATGTATCAAAAATCGGTAATTTCTTGTGACCCATCAGATATTAACAAGGAATTAACAAGGGTTTTAAAAAGAGAAATTACAAGGTAATAAGTAGAAGAGTCGTATGGAAGTTATCCATCGGCTCTTTTTTCTTTTATCTGAAGTTTTCTTTCTCCTTTACTTTTTGACTATAGTTAATGTAAAATAAATCTATATTAACTATAGTCAACGTAAATTTGGAGAGGAGAGAGTAATGTGCAAGTTGTATTTCCTAATTTAAGCATTGAAAAAGGAACTATCGTTGAACTGCATCTCGAAGGAGATAAAGTTGCGGTAAAAAAGCATAAAGATGATACTTTTGAACTTATCTGTACATTGCCTCTAAATAAATTTGAAAAGAACAATCGAAACTTATTCGAACGCAGACAAATGTTTAGAGCAGTTGTAAATGGAAATGTGTTAGATGTTGTACGTTATGTCAGCCTTCATGGACATACAGGATATTCTTTATTGGATGGTGCAACAAAAATTCATGAAATGGTTGCAAAAACAGAGTGGGCAAGTGCGATTACTGACCACGGTGTTATGTACGGGACGTTAGATTTTTATAAAAAAATGAAAAAAGCAAATAAAAAACCAATATTAGGTTTTGAAGCATATATTGAAAATTTAGATGGCAAAAAAGAAGGTAAACATCAGTTGTTACTTGCGATTAATGCAACGGGTTATCGTAACCTTGTTAAATTAACAAGTATGGGATTTGAGAATAAGTATTATAAACCTCATGTAAAACTGGAATGGTTAGAAAAATATAGTGAAGGTGTTGTCTCAACAAGCTCATGTTTAGGGGGGCTTGTCCCTCAAGCAATTATTAAGGGAGACATGGATTTAGCTCGTAAAACAGTACAAAAAATGATTGATATTTTTGGTAAGGAGAATTACTACATTGAAATCCAAAGACATGGTTGTGAAGAGGAAGCGGTTGTAAATCCTGCGTTGCTTCAATTGGCTGAAGAATTTGGTTTGAAAGCAATTGCGACTTCTGATAGCCATTATACAGAAATTGAGGATGCTTCTGTACATGAAATTCTGTTATGTATTGGAACGAAAACAACAATGGATGACCCAAATCGTATGGTCTTTCCAGGGAGTGGTTATCACATTCACACTTCTGAAGAAATGGAAGATTTGTTTTGGGACATGCCAGAGCTACTTGATAATACACTTGACCTTGCAGAAAGAATCAACATTGACATTCAACTTGGAGAAATTTATCTACCTGAATTCCCTCTACCAGAAGGATTTGAATCGCAAGCGGATTACTTTGAACATTTAGCATGGGAAGGATTTGCGAAACGATTTAAAGGGCAGAAAGAATTTAAAAGTAAAGAATATCGAGAACGATTAACCTTTGAGATTGAAACAATTAAAACCATGGGGTTCCCAGGTTATTTCGTTATTGTATGGGACTTTATTCGATATGCAAAAGAGAGAGGTATTTTAGTAGGACCTGGTCGTGGTTCTGCTTGTGGTTCTTTAGTTGCATATGCCTTAGATATTACGGATATTGACCCGATTCCATATGGACTTATTTTTGAACGATTCTTAAACCCTGACCGAATCTCAATGCCAGATATTGATATTGATTTCGAGGATACAAGACGTGAAGAAGTAATTGATTATGTAAAAGAATTATATGGAGAAGAAGCAGTCTCTCGAATTATTACATTCGGTACATTGGCCGCAAAAGTATCTGTTAGAGATGTAGCTCGTGTATTAGATAAACCATTAGGAAATATGATTGCAAACGCCATCCCTGAAAAACCAGGTATGACATTAAATAAAGCATTGGATGAGAGTCCAGAATTCTATAATATGTATCATTCTGATGCAGAGGTAAAAGAAATTGTTGATATTGCTCTTCGTATTGAAGGTTTACCTCGTAACGTATCACAACATGCTTGCGGTGTCATAATCGCCCCAAGTGCCGTAACAGACCATATTCCTCAGGTTCTATTAGAGAACACAGATACAGGAGCCTATGAGCATACAACCCAGTATAACAAAGATGAGTGTGAAGAGATGGGCTTGCTAAAAATGGACTTCTTAGGTCTTCGTACAATGGGTGTTATGGGACGAGCCTTTATTGATATTAATAAGAAACGAAAAGAGTTAGGGTTAGAACCCATTACACTTGAAAGTATTCCACTCGATGATATACGAGTCTATGAATACATTGCAAAAGGTAATACGGCAGGAGTATTCCAATTAGAGAGTGCAGGAATGACAAACTTCATGATGGAGTTATTCCAAGATGCACATACATTAGATGCTGAAATGGGGAAACAATTGTTTGAGCGTTTAATTGCAGGTATTTCATTATACCGCCCAGGTCCTTTAGATGAAATTCCGAATTACATTAAAAACATGTTAAAGCCTGAAGGAATTGAATATGATGTTCCTCAGTTGCAACCTATTTTAGAAACGACTTACAACATCATCGTATATCAAGAGCAATGTATGTTTATCGTTCGTGAATTAGCAAACTTTACACGAGGACAATCAGATACCATTCGAAAAGGGATGTCAAAGAAAGTAGAAGCCCTTTTAAATGAGTATGGTGAATACTTTGTACACGGTTCAGAGGAAAAAGGAATTACAGGTTGTGTTGCAAATGGAATTGATGAACATATTGCAATTGCTTTATGGGAACGAATGAAGAAATTCGGACGTTATGCATTCAATAAATCTCATGCAACAGGTTATGCGAATGTAGCAATAAAAACAGGTTTCTTAGCGTATTACTATCCAACAGAATATATGTGTGCCACTTTAAATTCATTCATTACAAAGTCAGATAAAATCAAAGCATACATGGCTGTTAGTAAACGACAAAAAATTGATGTTTTACCACCAGATGTAAATAAATCAAGAGAAGTATTTACAGTTGAAGGTGATTCTATTCGCTTTGGATTACAAGGTATTCGAAACATGGGTAAAATTTCAGGTCGTTTGATTGAAGAAAGAGATATCCGAGGAGATTTCCAAAACTTCCAAGATTGTGCGGTTCGAATGGCAAAATATCAAAAAGTGGATAGAAGGGTATTAGAGGCATTAATCTTCTCAGGGGCAGTCGATAGCTTTGAAGGTACACGTAATTCGAAATTAATGATGTTAGATGCTTTACTATTGGTAGCTTCACAAGAACGAAAAGACTATCAATCAGGACAATTGTCTATCTTTGATATTCCGTTATTAAGCCAAGATAAAATCAGAGAGGTATTAACTCCTACATTAACAGAGTTTAACATTGATTTTCAATTGGAAAAGGAAAAAGAGTTTGCAGGGTTTTATATTTCAGCACATCCTCTTGATTCGTATGAAACATTGTTAGCTGAAGAAGAATTTTGTGAGATTGGGTTCTTGCAAGATACAGATGAAAAAGATGAAGCGGATAGAGTTCGTTCTTATAAAAAATCTATTCGTGTTGCAGGTATTATTACGGAAATTGAAACGTACTACACGAAAAAAGACAATAAACCTCTTAATGTATTTAAATTAGAAGATACAACAGGGGAGATTAAGTGTGTTGCATTCTCTAACGTATTAGAGCAAAGTGCAGGTCTGTTACATGAAGGTAGTATCATTGCGGTTGAAGGTAAATTTGAAGAGGATGACCGAGGCACACAAATCATGGTAAAACGAGTGATTGATATCCATGATGTTGGTAATGATGGGAATCCAAAAGAGATTGTTCTTTTAGGGTCTCGCAACGTGAATAATGCACGAAAACAATTTGTAAAAGTAAGAGATTATTTGAAGGAATATGAGTCAGAAGATAGTACAGTGCCTGTTTATTTTATCTTTGGGGGCAATACTTACAAAGTAAACTTCACTCATTTTAATTTGACGATGATTACACAGATGCAAGAAATTGTAGGGAAACAAAATTGTCGAGTGAACTATTAAAGAGAGGGAGATAATTCTCTCTTTCTTTTTATCAAAAGGAGACATGACAAATGAAAATTATGCAAAAGTTAAAAGCTAAAGCATTACATAGAATGACTATCAGTAAATTAATTTATTTAGAAAAGGAATTTGTAGAAAACCGAGCTACAAAGTCAGATGAGCGTTTTTGGAAAGAATTATTAGAGGAATTAAGATGGCAATCAAAATTCATTAAAAGAGGAAACGAAAGTTTATCGTATTTCGAGAATGTATTTAAAGATTACCAAGAGAAATTCAGTAATAAAAATTAAATTATTTATCTATAAAGGAATAAAAATATAAAATTTAGAGGAGTGATAGAAATGAAGAAAAGTATTTTTGTAGTGGGTGATTTACATGGGTGTAAAGAGAATTTAGATGAAGTACTTAAGTCTTGGAATCGAGAAACAGAGCAACTTATTTTATTAGGTGATTTAATTGATAGGGGACCAGATAGTTTAGGGTGTATTCTAACTGCCATGAAATTACAAGAAGAGTATGGAGCTATTATTTTAAAAGGAAATCATGAAGCTATGTTTTTACAGTGGTTAGACATGCCACATTCATATGCAGAATCCTATTTCAGAAATGGAGGAAGAGAAACCCTTTCAACATTTTTACCAGGCTATGAATTTAAGTATCTGACAGAAGTTGCAGACTATATAAAAAGAGAGTTTTCAAGAGAAGTAGAGTTCCTTAGAAATCTGCCTCTTTATCATGAAACAGATAGTCATATTTTTGTACATGCAGGTGTTAATTTAATCCTACAGGATTGGCGAGAGTCAGGGGAAGATGATTTCTTGTGGATTCGAGAACCATTTCATAAACGAAAAAACAAAACAGGAAAAATCATTATTTTTGGTCATACGCCTACTCCGTATCTACATCATGATGATAATAATTGTGATGTTTGGGTATCTCCGTGCAAAACAAAAATTGGAATTGATGGGGGAGCGGTCTTTGGTGGCTATTTACATGCCCTTAAAATTAGTGAATCTGAAACTTTGAGGTTTTCAGCGTAATAATAAGAAGATGTGGAAGGGAAAACAATATCTCTTCTGCATTTTATACATGATACTAAGAAAGGAGAATCGGAAATGAAATGGTTAGTACAAGAGTTTCTAAATTATAACCCCAATACAATACGGATTCTAAAAGCATTAGAAAAGTGTTCTATAGAGTATTTGATTGTAAGAGTAGACAAAGATAATTCACTAACAGTGATTGATGAGGAAAATAAAATACCAAGGGATAATTCTGATAGAGTCTTAAATGATTTTATTTGTAATGAACAAGTAATGGTATATGGTTCTAAAACCCTTGCAAATATAGCGAAAGAAATGAATTTGGAGCCTGGTTCTTTTATGAATGACCAATTTGAATTTGAAGTATTTCAGCAAGTATTGGGAGATGAACTGTTAAACAAAGATTTTATTGTAGGTGATTTATGGGAGCTAAATCCGATAGATGAGGAGTTCTTTATTCGACCTACAGGGAATACAAAGTTATTTACAGGTCAAACGGTGACAAGAGAAGAATTTTTGGCATGGCAGAAACGAGAATGTAAGGAGGATAGTCCTTATCTTGGTCAAAAATTAATGATTTCTCCTATACAAGAAATACAAGCTGAATATCGTTTCTTTGTCATCAATCAGAACATCGTGACCAGTTCTTGTTATAAAGAAAATAAAGTCATGAGCACTGTCCGTAAACCTTCTGATGAATTACTTTCCTACACAATGAAAATGATTAACCAATTCCCATTAGCAAATGCATTTGTAATTGATATTGCAGAGACGAATAATGGATTTAAAGTTGTTGAGTACAACAATATTAATACTTCAGGTTTGTATGATTGTGATGAAATTTTGCTTGTACAAGCTATAAATGAAATGCCAAACTAAGCTTTATTTTGATATAAAGTAGATGATAGGAGATACACAAATGAACCATTTAGAAGTTATGAAGATAACTCAAGTTAAGCAAGTATTAGATAGATTCTTTGTGGTCGGGGATATTCATGGATGTTTATTAGAATTTACAACCTTGTTAAAAAAGTGGGATAGAGATACACATCGACTGATACAATTAGGTGATTTGCTCGATAGAGGAAAGAAATCAAAATCAACATTGATTTTAGCTATGTACTTGAAGAAACAATATGATGCTATTTTTTTAAAAGGTAACCATGAAGAATTGTTTTTGAATTTTATAGATGACCCTGTAAATGAGGGGGAATTTTACTTGAATCAAGGTGGAAATGCTACAATAGATTCGTTTTTAGGAGAAAAGGCATCTATTAGACATATGCCTGAACATCTTGCAAACTTAATGAAAGAGAAATATCCAGAGGTCATTCAGTTTATAAGAGACATGCCTTATTTTTATGAAACAGAATATTTTATATTTGTACATGCAGGAGTGAATCTTGCGTTATCCGATTGGAAAAACACATCCGAAAAGGATTTTAGTTGGATTCGAAAACCATTTCATTATGGTATAAATGAAACAGGAAAAACAATTGTATTTGGTCATACTATTACAAGAGTATTAAATGAAGATAAGTCCAATGATGTTTGGATTTCTCCATGTAAGACAAAGATTGGAATTGATGGGGGAGCGGTCTTTGATGGTCAACTGAATGGATTAGTTATTGACGGGAATACATATAAGACGATTTCAGTCTAAAAGGGGAAGAAGTTGTATTAAAAAAGCACCTAATAATAGGTGCTTTTATTTTTTATCACTTCCATTTGAAATAAGAATATCTTTTTAAAAATGAAGTGGTATTTCTTTCTTTTTGATTATTCCTTGTTTTCTTGTAATTGTAATCTTTTACCATGGTTTTAATTTTGTCCTTTTGGTCTTGAGGTATATGTTTTTGTGAAAACTTGTCATTATTATGTATGATTTGCAATTGTGAAAGCATGTATATGATTTCTTGCAATTTGTAGTCAGGGTAAAGAAATTTATATTGTATTTTATATATTTTAATCATACAGAACAGAACAAATAAAAGTAGTACCACCCAAAAAATAGTTCCTATGTTATGAATTGCTTCATTTAGGGTAACTTCTTTAAAGTATACTTGATTGTTAAATGCGGTCCAAATGGGAATTAAAAATACAATAGTAGTGTTAAAGTATGAACCCAAAATCGAAAAAGGTTTATTCTTTTGTCGATTTTCAAGTTTTTGTTGGAATAAAGAAATAATCATTTCAATTGTTTCCTTGTTTTCTTTTGTATTTTTATTTTCAGCATCTATGAATTTAGTTTCAACTAAATATTCTTTTAATAAATATAAACGAAAAAGTTCCCACTCTGAACTACGTAGTTTTATTTTATAAAATCTCCTGGTAAAATTTATTGCAGGAAGATTAATTAATAAACTTAGTGACATAACAGCTACTATTAATGAAATAAAGAAAAATATAGATATTAATAGAAACTCTTGGTTATTATGAATAATATAGGGGGCTGGAATTAGTACAGAAAGAAAAATTATTATAACTGCAATGATGATGTTAATGAGAACATGTTTGTATACTAATGCATAATTACTCAGGTTTTGTTTGTAAAATTTTATTAATAATGTTTCAATCAACAGTGTTCCTCCTAAACATTTTAAGATGATTTGTTAATATGATTATATCATTCTATTATAAGACTTAGTTGGGATGCATAAAGAAATTATATTGTTTTAGTGAGTAATAGGGAAGTACTGAATACATAAAAACACCTAAAGACAAATAAGGTGTTTTTTATGTATTCATATTGTTTATATGTCGGATTTTACTTTTAAATTTTTAGTTAGTGTTGTAGTCTTTAAACTTACTTGATTTTTCATAGGAATAACAGTAAAGGTTGATTTTATTGTATTTGTATCCTTATTGAAAGGGGCTGTAATTAAACTGTTGCCTTTGGTACTAATTACAATAAGGTCTTCTTCACCCTGAGTAACAATTGAATATTCTTCTTGTTTTTTTGCTGTATCAACGCCTAACCTATATGAGCCAATTCCTAAAAATATAAAAGCACTGAGAATAAAAAAGACTTTGTAAGGTCTAATTGGTGTTAGAAGAAATTGTAATATAGATTGGACTTTAGGTGAGAAGAACTGATAAAAAACTATACAATTTGTAACAAGTGCCCATGCCAATATATATATGTTATCGAACTTGTCTATATTAAAAATCCAAGATATAAAAATAGGTACAAATAAAAGTGTAATAACAAAAGCAATTGTTATACTTTTCACTCCACCTTTTCTGAGGAAAAATTCAGGTGCTAAGAATATGTATCTAACAACAACATAAGCTACTGTTAGGGGGAATAGATAACGAAATGATACTAAAAAGAAATGAACAAAATCACTTGTATCAATTGTTAATAAGGAGTAATCATTTAATTGATAATAATGATGATATCCTGATTTAAACAGGGCTGTAAACGAATAAGTTAGTGCTGTTAACAACAACACAATAAGGGTTGCTTGACTTATAATCTTAAAGAATTCATTATTACTTTTTGTTTCATTGTTGTTGATTTTTGTAGAGGCAGAATCAGGTGTTTCTTGTACTTGATGAGTGTTTTGTGATTTATTATTTTGTTTCTGCTTAGTTCTATTTTTATTAGCCAAAATAAAACCTCCTATATTCGTTAATTTCGGATATTATTATATCAAATAAATATAATTTATATGGGTAATGTAACCAAAATGTAAAATAGTAGGGACTATCATGCTTTAACATTTATGAATATAAAAAAGAGATGCATCCTTATAGATACACCTCTTACTCGTCATCATCTTCATCTGATTTCTTTTCATTTGCATAAGCAGGTTTGTGCCATCCAAATAAAAATACTAATGAAATTGTCATAATTAATCCAATTCCAATTGATATGAATGTGTTTAGTTCTGTGATTTTAACAAAGAAAAATGCAATCATTGCTGTAGGGATAGAGATTCCTACTAATGTAGTAATGAAAACTACAAAATATTCCTTCATAGTCATTTCTTTATATTCAACTGTCTTTTCTCCAACAGTTCCTTTTATTGTTTTTGGTTTTGCCATCGCAATGCTCATCCTCTCTTAAATAAATGTCTGCTGTATCATAATAAGAAAGGAAGAACATTATTATTAAATTCTATTGCGAGCACGTTTTATTCGCCAGAGTATCTATTCACTGTAATTGAGTAATGGTGTATTTTAATATCTTCAGCAATAAATCCTCGTCTTTGAGCACCTTTCAGCGTCTCATACATAGCTTGACGACCTGGTGGATTGTCAGTGTGAATATAAATTTGCTCAACAAATAAATTGTGTAAGCAGAAATATTTCACGAAATCATAACCAGTAGGGAGTAGTTTCCCATTCTCATCCTCTCCTAAGTCGTGGTCAAGTGAAAGAATTTGAACATCATAGTTTGTAAGGAGTTCAATTGCTTTCTCCATATTTCTTGCAATTGTAAATCCATTGGGACAGTCTCTTTTATCGTCTAAATATACATTAATTTTTTCTTTAGTCATTTTATTTCAATCCTTTATGCATTGTATTATTTTATTTCTGGTTGAACATAGAATTTGCAACAATCCATTGCGTGTTTACTGTACTTGTGTTTTGTTGCTAATTCTTTTACTTTATCTTGTGCATCTTTCAAAGTAAGTCCAGATTCTACAGTGTGAAAAGTAGGTAGTACATGGCAGTAATGAATCACTTCATAAGTCATCTAAATCCATCCTTTCCTTATATAATCTAACACATAGAAAAATGAGGCCAATTAATATTGGTCTCATTGCATGTGTCGATTTGGGTCAATTGTTTGGATTGATGCACTTTTTCCTTGGGCGTATTCGATTGTATGGTAAGTACCTCCATTTGGGATTCCATTCCAAACTGCAAGTAAATAGCCTCGTTCAACAGCTAACATATCTACCATATATTCATCTCTATCGTACATAGTTTGTTCGTCTACATACTTTTCTCTTGAGACAAAAACAACCTCATCTGCCTCATGCAAAATTCGATGATATCTATCTTTGTCAGGTTTACGCCAAGGGTCTTCTTGGCTTGCACAAGGAACGGCACAATGCAGAATAATTTGTTCAGGAAACATTTTCTTTAGTTTCAATGCAATTAAAGCGAACACTGTATCAATTCCTAAAGCCATACCAGTTACTAACCTTAGCTTTTCGCCATCTTCTAACAATGTGATTTGTTTCAAAATAAAACCTCTCATTTCTCTTCCAATAGAAACATACATTGGATGATAAATATCATAGATATTATTTAATTTCTTTGGTCGATGACCTGTAACAACAATAATCATAGCTCAAACATCTCCGTTTTCATGTTATAGTTTTCTATACCTGTTTTTATAAATACACTTATTATAGATTCTGAGATTGGTATTCATTCGAACTCTAATTACTCTTTATAGGAGTCTAAAATATTTTGAATCGTTTTTAATGTTCGTTCTAACTCTGGAATACTTCCGTATAACCCGCTACCATTTGTTTTTATTTCAGCTTTAAACAAGTAAGCATCTGTAACAACTCGAATAGGGACAGAATTAAGAATGAAAGTTCCTTGAGGAATGTTATCTCCGTAATCTTCCGTTAATACTCGCAATCCTCTACAACCTTGAACACCTTTAGTTTGCTTTGTTTCTTGCATCCATACATTTCCGATGCGTTCGTATTTATGGATTTCAACTAACAACCCATCTGATATACGATAAACATCTTTAACTGGATGTGATTTTATTTGTTCCATAAAAGCCTCCTTCAAATATTCTGTCACCTTAAAATAACATAGTTTATTTACTATAGTCAATAAAACATATAATATCATTTGACTATCAGTAAATGATATTTTGTTTTTTTTATTGACTTTACTTAATTATTATATGATAATTCGGAATATGAATTATATGGATATCTGGTTATATGCTAAATAAAACGCTATATAATACAGAAGCGAAAATATAAAAGAGGAGTGACTTATTTGCTTACTGTATATAAAAAGGAAATTATAAAATTACTACATATTAATAAAAAAATGGAATTACTGATTAAAGACGAAACAGTGCAACATTCTATTCGTTGTGCGGTATTGGCAAGTAAATTTGGTATGTATTTAGGATTAACTAAAAAGAATTTGAATGATTTAATTGTAGGTGCTTTGTTGCATGATATAGGTAAATTTTTATTACCAAATGAAATCTTATATAAAAAAGGACGATTGTCTGAAGAAGAGTTTGCGATTATTAAAACACATACAATTAACATCCCGAATATAATGGTTAATGATGATGTTAAGGCTATTATTCAACAACATCATGAAAGATTGGATGGAACAGGATATCCTTTCTCGCTAACGAGAAAACAAATTCATCCACTTGCTAAAATCATGAGTGTAATTGATGTATACGATGCATTATCTCACAAACGTTCTTATAAAGAAGCATTTACAAAAGAAGCGGTGTTCGAGCTAATGGTTGCGGAATCAGATAAACAATTTGATAGTGGATTACTAAAAGGATTCATTAGTTATATTGAAAAGGAAGGTTTATAAAACCTTTCTTTTTTTATTGACTATAGTTAATGTATGGTATTATACTGATAGTAACAATTGTGTAATTATGGGAGGAACAAACGTGAATGAGAAAAAAATTAATTTTAAAGTCGGTGATTTAGTAGTGTGTGAATATATAGAGGGTTCTGTTGCGAATGCTCGAATTATTTCGATTGATAAAAAGAAGTTAATGGCGAGTGTTAAAATTGGAATTGTGAGCCGTTCATCAGAGAAGATTAGGGAAGAAGAAATTGAAGTTTCATTGGCAACTTTAACACCTTGGAACCCAAAGAAGAAGTGAAAGACGACAGGGGATTGATTTGATGGAAAAAGAAATATTTATTTTGGTGGGACCATCAGGAAGTGGAAAAACAACATTAGGGAAAACGTTAGAAAAAAGAATGGGAATCCCTGAAGTAATTTCTCATACCACAAGAAAGCCAAGGGCAGGGGAAGTAGATGGGAAAGACTATTATTTCGTTTCAAATAAAACGTTTGATGAATTGGATAAAATAGAAAGTGTTGTATATGCAGGGAATTCATATTGTGTCAGTAGGGAAGAGATAGATAGTAAATTAACGATGCACGATAGAATCTATGTTGTTACTGATATTAATGGGGCTATGCAGGTTAAAAAGGCATATGGTGAAATTGTAACGATTATATTTATTTCTCTCTCCTTGATTCGTATGGCGTGGAGGATGTTTAAAAGAAGGGATTCTTTTAGTAAGATAAAAGAGAGAATCCTATATTGTATTAAAAATAAAGAGAGAATGAATCACGTACATGCAGATTATATAGTTGTAAATAATAACTTTGAAAGGTCTGTACAAGAATTGAATAAGATTGTTTCGAAAAAGATAGTCTAATATTTAGCTATCTTTTTTATTATTGAATTAATCCAAATAAAAAAATGAGAGGTATATAAACCTCTCATTAAAATTAGCTTATCTATTTAACTATAACAATACAAATATCTTTTCTTAATGGGCAATCAGGTTCACCATCGTTGCTTGTTGTATAATACCAATCATCTACAACTGCATAAACATGTTTGTTTTTTATGTTTTGATATAACTTTCTTCCCCAAGAATCTTCACCTATGTATTTTACTTTGATTTCCATTTTAAACCCTCCGTTGATTAAAGTTATTTATTTCTTATCAATATCGTCCAAATTAACATCGTAAATATCTTTTATCCAATCCTTAATTGTTACATCATATCCACCTAATAAACCGTTCCATTGAACGACACAGGCAAACACTTCAGACTTATCCATCTCTAAAATGGTAGAGTCCATTGATATATCATCTTTGTTTAATCCTAAACTTTGTCTAACAGATTCAATTAAATGTAATGGGTATGTGGATTTTAATTGTTCTGTTACTACAATTCCTTTTAAATTATTTTCTATGTTCTCATAAATATTGTCTATTCCAGGAACAGTATAACCATAATCAATGGTAACTAAAGTGAAGTTTTTTCCATTTTCGATATCATCAAATCTATATAGGAATTCATGTGTACTCTCATGATTTCCATCTTTAAAAGTGATGAAACCATCCATATAACCTTTTAGGTCGCCTTTTTTATATACATTAATATTAGTAATTTCATATGTTAACATTTCTTTTCCTCCCAAATAATCTCTTTATTAATCTAATATATATTTTGGATATAATTAATTTAAAAAAAGATAAAGCAACTATTTACAGTTGCTCACCTTTAACTATCTCAATGGCTTTTTCAAGACCTCTGATTTCACCTATCTTTTTATAAATTCTACGATTTTTATCCATATGAAAATTACCATCTAACTTTTCGAGTTGTGTTAATTCCTCATTAGCCTCTGCTAAAGTATTCGCTAAATCTTTTAATATCTTTTTCATTTCTATTCCACCTGTTCATTTTATTTTTACTATAAAAATATCATTTTTATAAATATTCACATTTGCATTTCTGAGCTTTTCTATATGCTCTGATTCTCTTATTTTCATCAGTTCTACGTTTACTTTCTTCTAATGCTTTATACAACGATTCCACAATTTTATGAATTGTAGCGTTTTTCCCAGTAGTGATAAATCGGTCTCTGAGAGAGTAGGCATTACCAGTTTCATAAGTTATAAAAGCCATTTCAAATTTCCCTATTTCAAAATCAGCTCTATAACCTTCTTTGTTTTCTGCTGTAAAATAACAACTACCAACATTTAAAACCGTTAAATCACTTTCGTTTGCTTGAACGTAATTTAAAATGTCTTCAAAACTTTCCTTTTGTTCAACGTAATTTAGAATATAATTAAAATCCATTTTAAAACCTCCAATTAGTAAAAAAGGGAACCTTTTATTCACAAGTAACAGATTTCTGGAATTCATCTGCTAAACTTTCATTGAAAAATCTTACAGCATCAATGAAATAATGAACTATATTTTCGAATTCCTTTGCTCTGTCCATATCATTTTCTTTTTTAGCCCAATTCCAAAAAGATATACGCTCGTTAAATTCATGTCTAATATCATCATCAGATAAGACAAGCTCTCGCTCATAATCTTTAACGGGTTTTCCAATCTCATATTCTTTCACACCAAAAGCCCTTCTAATAATTCCGCTTTGCATTATTACTCTTCGGCTCTGCTCTCTGGTTGCTAAGAATTGAGTATATAAGTCATTTAACTTGGCCATCAACTTTTTATTATTCATTTTTCATTACCTCCAAGAATAAGTAAACATCTTTTTATTAAACAAAATATACTATTTATCAATCTTCATTCAAACAATCTTCACAAGCGTTGCAAGACCAACAATAAGCACAACCACAATCATTGCCACCACAATCGCAACAATTATATATTTCGCCACAATTACATGTATTCGCCATTTTCTCCAATCCCTTCATAAAAGAATTATTCAGTTATAAATTGGTGTTAAATTGTTTTTCTGACAATATTCTTCATACATATCGTGATTTTCTTGTATTCTTCTTTTGACAGAAGAAAGAGAAAAGCAGTCTTGCAATAATCTTTCCTTTAATACCGTATCAGATACCATATTGTTATTATTTAACCATTCTGAATAAGTCATTTCCGTTACCTCCACTTAATTTAAAAATCATTTTATACGACTGAATTGATTAACAATAAAAATTTTTCATTTTAAGTTTTAATTCACTTAATCCTGGCTTTGATAATGTTCCTTTGTACTTATGTAAACGTCCGTGAGAAACAGTTCGAATTTGTTCTGTTTTTATAATCCCATTAATAGAACAATCTTTATCTATAAGTAACTCAGAGTTTACTTTCATGTGACAATCTAAACTTTTATCAGCATGAGTGATAGGTACAACAACTACTATTTTTTGAGATTCGTTATAACTATCAGGTGAAACGATAACGCATGGTCTAATCTTGTTCATTTCAGAACCAACGTTAACTCCTAAATCGACAGTCCAAATCTCCCCGTGTTTAGGTTTCTTTTGTGTATAGCGTTCTTTCACTGTATACACCATACCTTTAGGTGTGAACTCTTTTAACCCTTTGAAAATTTGTAAATCTGTTTCCGTTGCATTTAGCAGGGCATTTTCTACATCTTCTCCTTGGTAGTAAACTGTACTGTAAACCTGATTTGTTTGTTGTGTATTTTCTCCGACCTGTTGAGTATCTCCTGAAACTGTTTGATTCATCATAATCTCTCCTTAGAAATAAAATTGTTAAATTACCTGTTTTTTTATAATCTACTTATTTTATTCGAAAATGAAAGATTTATAATAAAATGCACAAAAAAAGAAGCTACTTTAATAAGTAGCTTCTTTTTATTGGAATTAATTTCCAAATAATAGACTCACATCTGCATCTGTTATTTCTACTTCCTCATTTTCGTCTTGATTATCGTCCTTATGTTCTTCAGGGAGTTTTTCTTTTTCAGAGTTCTCGTCCTCTTTAGGCTCTTCAGGAAGATTTTCTTTTTTAAGTTTTTCGTCTTCTTTAGACTCTTTAGGAGTAGGAATTTTAATATCGTCTTTTGGGTTTTCTTCTGCTTTTACATTTTTAGGCGTTTCTTCATTTGTTTGAGTTGTTTCGCCTTCATCCATAACAGGTTCTTCTTTTTTGTGATTTGTAACTTCTTGTTTTTCTTCACTGTCTGTTATTTCTTCTGTTTTAACAACAGGATTATTAACAGGCTTTTGTTCTGTTATAGATGCTTTAGGGGCAGAAGTAACTGGTTCTTGTTTCTGAGAAGATTGTAATTGAGCTTCTGAGAACTGAACAGGGTTTGTTATGAAATCAGATAGCATAGCACCATTTACATTAACGATTTTTTCAAATGCTTTTTCTACCGCTTCGTTATAAGTATTATTTTTTTCAGGGAAATAAATTTGAAGTGTTTTTTCAATCATTTCAAACGTGTTCATTAATTTATTTATCCCTATTGAAGATTCTAATCGGACTGCCATTAGGATAGACTCACTAACCTTTTCTGACATGTTTTCACTATTAGATGCCCATTTTAATAATATAGGGTTAATTGAATCATAATACTTTTTATTTTGAAGGGAGACATTTATATGTTTCTTATATTTACTCTTATCCATATGCATTCTCCTTTATGGAAAGAAACAGGATAATATCCTGTTTCTTAAAGTGCTACTTTGTCGTCTTCTTTAAGGAAAGGATTTCGACTTTTTTCAAAATCTTTTTCTTTTACTTGAGAAACGATTTTAGCAAACATAGCAACTAACTTTTTCTTATCCTTTTGCACTTCAGGGATATGTCTCATTGAATAGCTAATGCAATTATCCCATTTTGCAGTTTTAGAAAAGTCCATATTGGAAGTGTTGTGTGGTAATAGAGCTTTTAAATAGTTTTCTAAGCGTAATGAACCTCCACCTGTGAAAATGATGTAGTGTCCTTTTTGTTCAATACTAACTCCACGACCAGATAATTCATCAATAATACGAATTTCGATAAAGTTGCATACAACATCTTCGATAAATTCAGCACTATCTTTATAGCCATCAATATTGTTAACCTCTACAATTCTACCATCTGAAATGGATTGTAAAACATCAAGTTCAGATACGTTAATTTCATCGGCTTGTACAACTTTACGTAATTCGGTTTTAATGTATTGCTCTAAGTGGTTAATACCTGCTTTGTCTAAACTACAAGAGTTAATAGTATTCCCTTTTGCATCGTATTCTCGATAGTTTACATTTTGTCCACCGATATCAATGATATGGAAGTTTTTTTGTTCTTTTGATTGCATACGAGGGAATAAAGCCATTCCTTCTGGTTTTACAGTGATTGAACTGATTGTGAATGTTTTCTTTTCATCATTTAAGTGAAGAGAAATTTCACCTTTTTTATCACCTAAAAGTAATTCTTCAAATTCTTTACGTTGTTTTTCGTTTTCAAAATCACTTGAAGGGTAACCAACTACTAAATCAATTTTTTCGTTATCTTTTTCTACAATATTAGCAATTGCAGTAAGAACACATAATTTATGATGGTCATTGTTCTTTGTGATTTCAAAGTTGTATGTACGTTTTACACCTTCACCAACGATGTATTTTTGACCATTAATTTCTACCTTGAATTGAAGAGCACTTGAGCCATCAATTCCACGGAAGTTTCGTTTAGCCTCTGTCTTTGAAGGGAAGCTGAATACTTTATCTAAAGTACCATCTTCTTTTACAGAAAATACTTTTACTGCATTTTTACCTGGGTCTACAATAATCATTCTATCGCAGTTTTTAGTCATGAAAGGAATCCTCCTTAATGTTTCTAACGTCTTACTTGATTTTACTATGAAAAATTAAAGAACGTCAATAAAAGGTGTATAAAATTTTATATTTCATATATTAATAGAAAATAGTATTTTATTTGAAAACATATTATGTGCATGATGTTTTGTATACGCAACAAAAAACAAAACCCCTCCGAAACATAAACCTATATAACAAATAAAATAGAAAGGAGTTTATTATAACTCCTTTCTACATGTTTAGAGTGCATATGTGATTTTTCCTTCATCTGTTTTGTACGTAACACCATAAGAATCCAATACCTTCTTGAATTCATCTTGATAAATAGTGGAAGTATTATTTTCTTTCTCAATGAAGTCATTTGTCGTATCAATAATTTGTTCTCTATCAATGACTCTAAGTGTTTGAACTAATGTATCTAAAGCAATTAATCTATCATTTAGATTTGTAAAGATAGAAGACATGTCTTCATTAGATAGTTCTTTTTCTTTTGCTTGTAGTGATGATTTAGCATTGTTTATACGTTGCGCCAATCGGTCCGTTTCGTTCGTAAAGATATATTTATTCGATTTCCCTTTTTCATAAAAGATAACTTCAGATTTTAAGTTTAATAAAGAATCTAAAATAAAATTGTGTGTATCTGAAGAGAGTGAGAGAAGTGATTTTCTTTCATCTGTCATGCTCTTAACTTTTAAGTCCTTTTGGCCAAAAGAAAAAATAGGTTTCTCGTCAATTGTTTTTGCATTTTCTTTTTCAGAATGGTCAGTTTTAGAAACAGATTTATCCTCTACAGTAGTTTCCGTTTTTTTAGTCGGTTCTGCTTCTTTTGGATTTTTTACACTCTTTGTTATGCTGTCGATTTTATGATTGCTATTGATGACTGTCGTATTCTTAGATAGGAAATAATAAAATAACTGGCAAAAAGAAGCGAATATTACAATGATAAATATCAACATAATGACCTTTGAAAATTTCTTTTTCCTTTCTTGTGATTGCGTTGGTCTATTTCCTCCAAAAGAGGGGGTCTTAGGGAGCTCATCTTCTCTAAAAACGGTTTGGCTTTGTTTTTCTTCTTCTATTAAATCGTCTTTTAATTTACTTTTATTTGTCGTCTTTAATGGAATGACTTCACCATCTTCATATTTTAAATATGTAGACGTATCTTTGGGATTTTTATTGAATAGTTTTAAAAACCAGTCTTTCATTTCTACCACCACCTTCATTTTGTATAGAATATAGTACGTAAAATGGAAGTGAAGTATAAATAAAAATGGTAGAACCACCTATGCACCATACCTTTTTTATTTTTGTGGTTATGTTAATAACATAATAATAGAAAAATAAAAGGGAGGCGGTTGCTATCGAACTACAATTATTAAATATACCAAAAGCAAAAGAAAATCAGTTTATAAAGAAGGGAATAGAATCAGTAGAGGATTTGATTCGATTTTTTCCACGTAAATATTATGACTTTAGGGAGATAACCTTAATACAAGATGCTATTCCTGATGAATATCAATCTATAAAAGGTATTGTGAAAGAAATAAAGACGAAGCCCAATGCAGTTATTTTAAAAGTGGAAGATAGTAAAGCATCTATTATTTATGTTACATTCTTTCATCAATCCTATATTGCTCAGAAGTTTACTATTAATGAGTCTTATATATTTTGTGGAAGAGTCTCAGTGACGTATGGATATAGAAAGTTTGTTTCTATGGCAAATCCTATCTTATATGGACCATCTTCAGAATTAAATCCTGGAATTCTACCTGTTTATTCAAAAATAAAAGGAATGAGTGACGATTATTTAAAAAGATGTATGAATAGTGCGTATTCGATTGTACGTTCAGATGAATATCTTGAAAATAGTATCATTAAAAAATTTGATATGATTTATTTTCGTAAAGCACTTCAATATATTCATTTCCCAAAAACTACTGAGGAGATAAATGAAGGAAAAAGTCGATTTTTATTTGATGAATTATTCTTTTTTAACCTTAATTTATTACAAAATGAAAATAATCAGATGAAGCAATCTCCATTTGAAATAGATAAATTCGAATTATCTAAACAACTAATGGGAGAATTGCCTTTTGAATTAACAGAGGGACAAAGAAATGCTTTAAGAATGATTTCAAAGAAAATGAAAAATAAAGAAAGAGTGAATGCCTTAATCCAAGGAGATGTAGGGTGTGGAAAAACAATGGTTGCTATCTTTTCTTTATTAATGGCAGTAGAAAATGGCTATCAAGGAGCCTTAATGTGTCCAACAAGTGTGTTGGCAAAACAACACTATGAAGAGATAACGGAACGATTTTCCTCTTTTGGTATTAAGGTAGCATATCTTTCGGGAGACCTGAAGGTAAGAGAACGAAAGAAGGTTGTTAAAGCCATAAAAGAAGGAGAAGTAGATATAGTCGTAGGAACTCATGCGGTATTAAGCAAAGATGTAGAGTTTCAATCGTTAGCACTTACAATTGTAGATGAAGAACATCGTTTTGGTGTCAAACAAAGGGAGTTACTTCAATTAAAAGCAAGTAAAGGTGTTCATACCATATCAATGTCTGCGACTCCTATTCCTCGTAGTTTAGCTCTGACGATACATGGTGACTCGATAGATGTGATGAATATTAAGTCATTACCGAAAGGAAGGAAGCCAGTAGAGACCACGTTGATAACTGCGGAAGAAGATTCTTATCGAAGGATTTATGAGGAAGTGAAGAGCGGAAGACAGGCATATGTCGTTTGTCCTTTAGTAGAAGAAAGTAATAGTGAAATGCTAAAAGAGGTGGAAAGTGTAGAAGAAGCATTTGCAAAAGCAAAAACGTATTTTGAACCAAAAGGAATACGAGTAGGAATGGCTACAGGTAAAATGAAGCAACAAGATATAGATGCTGAGTTAGATAAATTCGCAAATAAAGAATATGACATTTTTATATCTACTACGATTATTGAAGTTGGTGTGAATGTGCCGAATGCAACTGTGATTCTTATTAAGAATGCAGAGCGTTTTGGGTTAGCTCAATTACACCAATTAAGAGGAAGAGTTGGACGTGGTAGTTATCAATCCTATTGCTTATTATTATCTGATAAAGCTACAGAGATGGGGCGAAGGAAATTAGAAACGATGTGTGCAACAACGGATGGATTCCTTATTGCCGAAAAAGATTTAGAATTGAGGGGAACAGGTGATTTTATCGGGACAAGCCAAAGTGGTCAAGATAAGTATGTCATGTTGATGTTAGGAAATACGGATTTAAATGAATCAATTAGAAAGGAGGTTAAAGATATTCTGAAAAATCCTATACGTAATGCTTTTTACAAACATTTATTGAAGAGAGAAGAATGAGATTTCTATATTGCATACTTTTTTTTGAATGAGTTACCGTTAAAACGGTAACTTCTTTGTTTTGGACAATTTTTCGGTAACCTTTCATTATTTTTATAACCTTTATTATACGAGTAAAAATACAATCTACTACCTTGTGGTAAAAAATGTATAAAAATTCATTGACCAAAATAAAATTAAAAATATTTTATTGACTATAGTTGACGGACATTGTCGAATCATGCTAATATAACTAAGCACGACAGCAGTTGTAGATAGAAACATATTGAACGATGTTTATTATAGATTCTGCATTTGAGTGTATAAAAAATTTATAAAGTTGGAGGTTGATAGTTGTATGAATGAACAACATCTGCACAGGTCTCTATCGTTGAGACAATTAATTATTTATGGAATGGTAAGTATGTCACCGCTTGCTCCATTCCAAGTTTATGGGATGGTGACAAATCAAAGTTTTGGAATGGCACCACTGGTGTACTTCATCGGAATGATTTTAATGTTCTTTACCGCATTAAGTTATGCACAGTTTAGTAAAGAGTTTTTACATGCAGGTTCAGTTTATACCTTTGTATCGAAAGGGGTAAATCCTCATGTAGGTTTTGTGGCAGGTTGGACATTGCTGGCCGACTATATTTTAGCTCCAGGTCTTGTTTATAGTTTTGCAGGTCTTTGGATGTCAGGTTTAGTTCCTGGTGTAAATCCAGTTGTTTGGAGTTTATTCTTTGTTCTTGTAAATACAATCATTAACGTAAAAGGAATTGAAGTAAACGCAAAAGTAAATAATATTCTATTTTACGTTCAATTAATTGGATTAGTTGTTTTCGTAGGGTTGGCAATTAAATATGTCTTTGTTGATGGTCATGGTACAGGTGGATTTTCGTTAGCACCACTATTCCAACCAGAACATATTGATTGGAAATTCTTCGCTACAGTTATTTCTATTACAGTAATGGGCTTCATGGGATTTGACTGTGTAAGTACATTATCTGAGGAATCAAAGAATCCTAAAAAGCATATTCCTTTAGCTACAGTTGGCTCACTAATTTGCACAGGTTTACTATTCTTAGTATTAACATATGTTGCAACATTAGCTCATCCAAATCATGCAGATTTAAATGAAGAAATGGCATTATTCGATATTGCTAAAGAAATTGGTGGGAATGGATTCTTCCAATTTATGATTATTGTGAATGTTTTATCAGCGGGAGTAGCAACTACATTAAACATTCAATCTGCTGTATCACGTATCATGTATGCAATGGGACGAGACAATATTTTACCGTTCTCTGGCTTCTTTGCTAAATTACATTCGAAACATGATACTCCAGTTAACTCAATTATTACTGCGGGTGTAATTTCTACAATTATTATCTTAGTAGGTTCTATTCCTACAGTTTTAATGTTCATTAACTTTGGAGCAGTAACATCATTTACAGTTTTAAACATGGCAGTTATTTATTACTTCTTCTTTAAAAAGAAACAGAGAGGTATTAAAGGTTTCTTATTACATGTAATGGCTCCTATGGTGGGTATCTTAGTATGTGGTTACGTATGGACAGGATTTGACATGCTTGCTTATGGTGCAGGATTCTCATGGGTATTCGTGGGGATTGTAATTGGAGCGATTAAATCAAAAGGTTATAAAATCGTCCCTAAAATCGAAAATATGTAATAAATAAATTAATAAATACATAGAACACATAGATGATTTATCTTTGTGTTCTATTTTTTAGAAAACAGATAAATAAAATACATAAATAAAAAGAGAGAAGGTAGATAGATATGAAATTAGAAAATAAAGTAGCGATTGTAACTGGTGGAGCACGAGGAATTGGAGAGGCGATTGTACGTAAATTCGTAGAGGAAGGTGCAAAAGTAGTTATTGCAGATGTGTTAGAAAAAGAGGGAAATGCATTGGCAGTAGAGTTACGCAGACAAGGGCATGAGGTGTTCTTTGTTTATACAGATGTTTCAAGTACTGAGGCAGTAAAACGTGTTACAGATTATACAGTAGACAAATTTGGACGAATTGACATCTTGTCAAATAACGCAGGTGTAAATATTCCTGGTTCGGTCATTGAGCTTTCTGAAGAAGATTGGGATAAAACAATGAATGTTAATGTTAAATCATACTTTTTAATGGCGAAATACGTACTTCCTTATATGCAAAAAGTAGGCGGTGGAGCCGTAGTAAATATGGCTTCTGCAAATAGTGAGTTTGCAGAGCAACGATTATCTGCATATGTAACCTCTAAAGGTGCTATTAAAATGTTAACGAAACAAATGGCGATTGACTTTGCAAAAGATAATATCCGTGTAAATGGTGTTTGCCCAGGGTGGGTAGATACGACATTTAATGATGCACATGCTGAATTATTTGGAGGACGTGAAGAAGTTCTTAAAGAATTACCTGCTATTCAGAAAATTGGACGTGCGATTCAACCAAAAGAGATTGCGAACATTGTTGCCTTCTTAGCATCAGATGAAGCTTCTTGCATGGTGGGTAGTACAGTAATGGCTGATGGTGGTATTACAGCAGGAGCATAATAAAAAAGCAGACCTTTTAGGGTCTGCTTTTTTATTTGTATGTTAGGAAGATAACATGCAATCACCAAGTTTTTTTATGTTGCTCGCCAACCATCTAACCTCAAGATGTATATAACAGATTTGTATGTTGTCTGCCAACGACACTGGCACCCGAAGTCCAGAAAGACGGGATGAGGTTTCTATTCTCCCTTATCGAGTTGTTATGTTGCTTGGTCAACAGAAATCACTATCTATTATATTGAAGTTGAAATAAAAAATTCACTTTACAAAACCATATAAAATGAAAAAATATAATATTTTTATTGACTATAGTATATAATTAATTTATAATTTAAATATAGTTAATGAGGTGCTTGCAAGACTACATTTGACAGCTTACCAAAAGGACTAACGTCTTGCACCTTCTTCCTTGTTAGAATGTAAAACACACTTATGATGAGTTTGCATAAAAAATAGTGGTTGGAACTTTATCGGTAGATAGATTCCCGTCAGCTTATTGTAAAAGACAATGTTCTTGTTGCTATGGAGTTGATGTTGATGATTGGGTCGGAGGTCGTCAAGGTTATAACTAAATGATTCTATTTTTTGTAAGTAGAGTTATCTCGATTTTTATCGAAAATACGGTTGGAACATGAAGATAAATGGATGGTTCCTATTAATTTCGCCACATGTTTACGGAACAGGTGAAGAGTTAATAAGGGTAGTTGATTAGGTTGGAGACTACTCAGGTTATGACTTACTTTTTTTTAAGAAAAGAACTGTGGAAGCTCTTCTTTTCTTAATACCAGAAGAGGAATTGTGAAAGCTACTCTTTTTCTGCTTATATTTTGAGGTGCTGATAAGACTACATACAAATACGACAAATTTAAAAAAATAAACTTGGATTGTTTATGCGTACACTCATACGAAAAAACATTCACACCTGTCTTATTACTTCTCCCTCAAAGCTCATTTCTTATACTTTCTACATTCGTAGAAAAAATCATAACGAGGTGCTTGCAAGACTACATTAATTTGATTAAAGATATTAAAATCTAAAATGAATTTTGTGTTTTGTATGTGAATAAAAGTAACGTGCAAGTATCTAATCTTTTAAAAGAGTAGATACTTTACAGCCTCCACTGTCTTGCACCTTCTTCTTCGTTATGTTTTATATAAACATGTTACATGTTTTAGAAGAATGAGCCATGAGAGGATAATACATCTTCTTGTGGCTCATTCTTTTAGTTTTAAATTTAAAAAACCATATATTCAAAAGGAGCGTGTTACGATGAATACAATTGATAAAGTAAAAGCTATGAATCCTGATATGATGTTAACAAAAGAAGGAGCATTGGCATATAATAATAGTTTTAAAGAACGATTGGTCGAATTATTTACCTTAGGATTATTAAATGGAACTTTTTATACAAAGCAAGAAGATGTATTAAAAAATGCAGGGGAGTTATTCCAACGAGCTTTAAAAGAAGAACCAGAGTTTGCAACGAAATGTGCGATTTATGGAGCTGTTGAAGGGAAATTAAAACTGGTCCCAACAATTTGGATGGTCTATATTTCTACATTAGAAGACAAGTCCTTGTTTAAAAAATCATTCCCGCAAGTTATTCGTAATTTTAACATGCTCTATAACTTTGTTGAGATTTCACGAAAAGGCGGTATTCGAAAGGGTTTAGGGCGTTCTGCAAAAAGGGAAGTAAACACTCGATTTATCCAACTTATTAATGAATATCAAGCCACTCGTTATAAAAATAAAATTAGTGATATTGCTAAAGTTACGAGACCTTTAGCAAAAGATGAAGATTTTCAAAAGCTGATGAGATATGTTTCAAAAGGAGAATTGACATTCCCACGAGCTACAGCATTAAAGATTGTTATTAGTGGATTGGAAACAGGACAGTATTCATTATATATGGATAGTTTAGTCCGAGAGCATTCTATTCAGTTAGAAGAAGTGAAGCATTCTGTTTCTACGTTATTACCAGAAGATAAGCAACGTTTATATGCAACCGTTTATGAGCGTTTAAATTACAATGCACTTATTTTAAACTTAGTTGCTTTAGAACGTGTATTTGCAACAGAGGTTAGTAAAGAAGAAGTCTATAATCCAAGTATTGGTCAGTTCTTTATGCAGGATGTTGTGATTGAAACGAACATTCCATCAGTAATTGTTGATATGGTCTCTGCAAAAATTGCAAATAAAGAAGAATATAAACGTTCTCATATGTTGCCATTTGCGTTAATTCAGGCGAATAAGAAAGTTGTGACTCCTGAGTTCCAACAAGCCTTAGGGAAGTTACTTCGTGATGTAGCACAAGAAGCGTTTTCTATTAATGAGAACAAAAGCCTGAAAGTGGGCGTAGATACTTCTGGCTCTATGACTTCTGGTGTGCTTGGAGGGTTATCTCCTATGGAAATCGCTACACTGTTTGGAGCCATGGTTAAAAAATCCCATAATAATACAGAGGTCGTTGCAGTGGCGACAACTTCAGAAAAAGTAGAGCTTCGTAGTCAAGATAACGTTTTTGAAATGGCTGATAAAATTAAATCCACGAAGGTGGGATACGGAACTAATTTCAGTCAGTTGCTTGATGTGTATAAAAATGAAGATTATGTCATTCTTTTTACGGATAATGAACCTGCTGATAATTTAGAACGTGCATGGTTGAAGATTAACCAAAAAACGGGAGCAAAGCTAATCATTTGGCAATTAGCTGAATCAGGTCATAAAGTATCTAAGGATAGCTCTGTCATTTATGTACGAGGTTATTCTGATAGACTGTTAGACTTAGTAAGAACAATTATTGAATCTGATGGTGACCAAATGAAAGACATTGAAAATATGGAAGTGTAAGGTGAGGGGTAAAACCTTCATCTTTTTTTATTATCGAATAGTTCATTTATCTTTTTTCTACAATACAACAATCATATAAAAAAGGAGATGGTTGTATGTATAAAGTATTAGAAGTAGAAGAGACAGAACAAATGAAGATTGAAATATTAGAAGTGCCCCAATTAAAAGGAGCGAGAGATGTTGATAATGCAATGAAATTATATTTTGCAAAAGAAGCTCATGTGACTTTTAAACAAATCCGAATCACATTGAAAAATGGCTCTGTAAAAACAGAATCAGGGGCATTATATATGCTTAAAGGGAAGATTGATTGTGAAGTTAAAAATGGTGGTGTAACAGGACTATTAAAAAATGTTATGAAAGGTACTGTAACAAATGAATCTGCGGTTAAACCTGTATATAGAGGTGTAGGAGAAATCTATTTAGAACCAACGTTGAAGCATTATGCAATAATGCAACTTAATAATGAAGAAGTTATTGTTGATAAAGGGATGTTCTGTTGTAGTACCGCAAACATAGCTGTAGAGCCTACTTCTCAAAAAAATATAAGTTCTGCTGTTTTTGGGGGCGAAGGTTTTTTTCAAACTTCATTGAAGGGAACAGGTTTAGTTGTTTTAGAATTACCTGTACCAAGAAGTGAAATTATCGAATACTACTTAGATAACGAAAAAGCACAAATAGATGGTAATTTTGCAATCTTACGTTCTGGAGATATTCGATTCAGTGTAGAGAAATCAGCGAAGAGCTTAACAGGAACGATGCTAAGTGGTGAAGGGTTATTACAAACTTTCTCAGGTTCTGGCGTACTATGGGTTGCTCCAACTGCACCATTCTATGATTCTTTAAGTCCTGGAGAATTGTTAACTACAAGAAATGATAGGAATAGGAACAACAAACAATAAACACACGAAGAAGACGCATGAGTTTTTTCTCTATGCGTCTTTTTTATGTAACGAGATGCTTTTTATTAACTTTCTTTTTTAATAAGCCACCCAACTCCATAGTAATCTCCACTTGTTGACCAATCCTTTAATAATGCTTTAAGCCTCACTTTAATATAGGCAACCCATAAACGTCCTTGATAAGTAGTGCTATAAACAACATTCTCTTTCATTGGGAAAATTGCTAATATCTCAAGTCTCCATTTACCTGTTGTGTTTAATTCATTAGGCATATCTTTGAAAAATCGGTTTATCACGTTTTCACCCCTTTTATAGTGCTTACATAAATTTTGTGTTTTTATATAAAAGTTTTATGCTACTATGTATTCTTTTTTAAAGTATTCCTTGGTGAAGTTTAAATCAAGAGGTTCAGTAGGTATTTCATATAAAAATAAATTTTTTCTTGCACGTTTCCATGGCTCGCCGTTAGTTATAATTTCTTCTAATACTTTAGGCGTATATAATTTAAATAGATTCCATATATCATCAAGAAATAACCTTGTCTCTTGATTAAACGAAAAGTCATCATTACATTCTTCAGGAATTGTATGATAAGTGTACTTTCTGTATTTGTCATGAACAGATTTTATAAGTGGACCATGTTCAAACATATAAATCTCTTCAAGAAAAATCGGCTTATTTTCAATAGCTAAATGAAACCCTTGAGAAAAATAGAGTAATTTATGTAGTTTCATGTATGATACCCTATATTTTTCACTATTTTTACCCTTAAAAATAAAATATTTTGCGATTTCTAAAACATCTATACAACCATCCATGTAAAAAAGCACCTCCTAATCCAATTAGTACAAAGCTTCTCTTGCATATCTCATTATTCTTTGAAATTATTATTGCAATCATTACACTGATAAGCCACTAATGTTGTCTTATCCCCGAATCCATTTGAACCTTGTTTGTAACCACCATGACCTAAACAATTTGTATTTGAACTGCCACAATGGGGGACAAATATGTTTTTCTCCGATTTTCACAAAAAAACTCTCCTTTATTCAACTATACATTCATGGTGTATAGCTTGTATTTTTGATTTCAAAGCATTTATTATCAGGATAGATTCCTGTGTGAGTATTGATTTTGCCACATTGACTACATTCATTTCTATAACCCCGTAGTAACTATCTAACTCACCAAAATTTAACTGTGTTTTGGGTTTTAGCTTCTTATATGTGTTTTTAAACATTGATTCCATTATGTTCCAAAAAGAGATGCTTTCTACATCTTTTTCTTCGATTGACTTTGATTGTTGTCTTTTGATAAAAAACAACTCTTTCTCTATTAATGCTTTTGACACCTGTATTTCTGCATCCGAAAGAAATAATGTGGTTTTTTGTTCAGACTGTATATTAGACATTGTTTTTGACGGACTTTTATTAGAAATAATTAATTTCAATAGGGACAGCTCCTTTATTAGGTATGCTACCTTTCTATTATATCAAATAGAAAACAATAAATAAATCTTTTTCGTAAATAATTTTTTACTTAAAGTAACTTATAACATTGACTATAGTTAATGATTATTGTACTATTTGTTTACAATGAAAGTAAATCGTAATAGAGAAGGGTGGATGCATGTATGGATTTTGTTAATGAGTCGCATCAATTACAATACAATCATTTTATTTCTTATTTAAAGTCAAAAAAAGAACAGGCAATTATTTACTTGTTAACATCAGTAGGATGTTCAGATGAAATTGTTAGTCAACTGTATTCGTTTGACGGTTCCTATATGGAGTACAATCAAAAACTGTTTAAAGTTTTAAATAATGAGTTAAGCGAAAAGAAAAGAATGATAATTGCTGTTGCATTTAATCTATTTAATGGGGCAGATGTTACAGATGAATTGAATCTATCAAGATATGATTACGGAATAGACATGTATAGTGTTTTGTGTGTATTAGGAAAAGAAATGAAAGTGGTTCGTGAATCATTAGCGATATTAGAAGATAAATAGAGAAAAGAGTGATAGAAGTGCATGTAAAATATTTTCAAGCAATAGCAGACATTCAAAATCACTATGAAGATGTGATATGTCAATTTGATAATTTAAGATTTGGACATTCATTGTTAGAAACATGGGGGATTAGACTATCAGAAAAGGAATCTATTATCAAAGAACAAGACGTTTTAAGATATTTACTTGGATGTAAATGGGGATTTATTCATGATAAAAGCGTGAAAAAACCGTCAATTGAAATCGTTCAACGATGTTTTCAACGACAATTAACCTTTTTAGAAATGATTCATAAATGCAATGCTTATAATGTGAATCAACATCATTCTAAGTTAATTCAAAAACAATATAAGGCTTGCCGACATTACTTATTTAAATTTTCTTTACCTGCATGGTATGAAAAATTACCAAATGAAATTCTAACATTGCAGGAAAAGTATAAAATATCTAATGAAACATACATGATGTGATTGAAATATAAAATATATATGCTATAATTTTCATTGACTATAGTAAATGGGTGATGAAAGGAGGATGTTGAGTGCAATACATTCCTAACTTTTTTCCATTAAACATGTTCCAACGAAATCGAATCCATAATTTAATTCACGAGAGAAGAAATGAAGTATTTGACATAAAAAAAATAACAGAATTAGTTATTGAAAACGTTCGACATGGATACACAAGAATAAGTGATATTTATGGAAAAGTAGACTTAACACAAGTGATATTGAATTCGGCTGAAATGAATACTTATTTCGAATGTCCACTTATAAAAGGGAATCATGCATGGATTAGCATGAGTGAAACAGGTCATTGTAGATATTTTACGAGAAGTAAAGCTGATGTTACAAATTCCCTGGACTTAATTGATTTATTAAGTGTGTATTATAACGAAAAAATAGGAAAGACGATTCGAATTGCAAATCATAAATTCGGTTTAATTTGGGAAGATAGATGGCTACATGTTCAATCGAAAAGATACGAAGAGAATATTGATTCTTTAGAATGTATATTGCCTAAACGATATCCTTGTTTACATAAACTTGTTGGCGATAGATGGGAGCTTTTGAAAGCGATGAATAGAATTGGGCTAAATACACTGGTTAGTAAACATTTAAGCTATCAAAATCAGGCTATATTTTTCGTATCAATAAAATATCTCAAATATAATTATTTCCCTAACTACTCAGTTTCTGTCATTAATCAATGCATGAATCTGTTTGCAGTATTAGGATTTGTTCGAAAAATGAAAGACGATGAAATTCCATTAGAATTTTTAAATCAAGCAAAAGAAGAAATGAAAAAGAATAAAGAAAAGCGAAACATTGTTTCTTTTTATTTAGTAGAAAATGTAGAAGATACAATGGAAATTGCAGAAGAAAGAGCAAAAATATTAATAAAACATAATATTAAATATCATACATTAACAAAAGACAAGGTATCCCATATTTTTGGGGATGAATTTTCAAAAAATATTTATGTGCAAGAAACTTCAGGTGGGTCAAAAAAGCTTAAGCATGAACGAGGAATGTTAGAGGATTATTTTCATCACTGTTATAAAGAGTATGGTTATGTTGCAAAGGAAAACTTAATTACACTTACAACGATGAAAGAGAAAACCATAGATAAGATATGGAAAGAGCTTGTATCAGGAACAAATGGTGTGGTATTTAGGCTTAATCCTGAATTAAGAGAATTACTAAATTTGAAGTCGAGAAGTTCTATTGTAATAGATGAAAATAGGGTCAACGAAGTCCTTACAGCGTAAGGTTTTTTAAGGTCTTCATTTTGACTATAGTTAATAAAATTGTGTATAGGGAGGGTTCAAACATGAAGTTTGGTCAAATGAGTATACGGAAGGTATCTGGTAAAGCAGATTATGTACACTTGGATATCTGTGGGTTAACCGTGGAAGAAGCACTTGATAAATACAAAATATATGCACCATTACCTGTTATCTTACATGGGGATTGGACTAAAAAGGGACAGAGTGAAAATAA
Organism: Bacillus sp. CCNWLW194; assembly: GCF_037120585.1. Classification (NCBI taxonomy): domain Bacteria; kingdom Bacillati; phylum Bacillota; class Bacilli; order Caryophanales; family Bacillaceae; genus Bacillus; species Bacillus sp. CCNWLW194. The sequence goes on from NZ_JBBBBL010000004.1 coordinate 120,130, forward strand.
CGTTCTGTCTCGATACAAAGAATATATACAAATCATTATTGCTCTTCAACAAGTGACAGTTGTTTATGGAATTACCATTCATCCTCCGTCCAAAAAGAAAATGGGATGGCATATTTTTAAAAGTTTATGCACAAGAGTAGAAGAGGAAACAAATTGCCCTGTGTTCGTGGAAAATCGAAGCAATTCACGATTACATGTATCTCTTCCAGAAGAAGTGATAGCGCTTAGTTATGAAGTGAAAATGACAATTGATATTCCACAATTATTTATTGCTTGTAGATACGACAAGTCATGTTTTATAGAAACATTAAAGAATATGAATTGGAAAAATGTCAAGGAGCTACACCTTGCTAATTTAAAAAAGACAGAAAAGAACACATTGGTCGCTCGAAAGTTAAATGATGGACTACTTATTTATGAAGAAATACTAAGTTATCTTCCTAACGATGCGTTTGTTACGTTTGAAATACTTGGTGGTGTTCCAACTTTTGAGACCCAAATAGATGTGTTTCTAAACATGAAGAAAGTGGTGATTGTATGAATCGGAAGCTCAAATTAGTAACGATGTGTGCAATGGTATTAAGTAGTTCATTGGTTATGTCAGGTTGTACGTATTACAAAATTCCATTCAAATCATTCGTGAAAGAAGTAAAACCAGAAGAACAGGAAAAGAAAATACCTACTATTATGGGGATTAAAATAGAAGAAGTGCAGGATGAAGCAAATCTTTTAGAAACCATGCAGAATCAAATCAATACAATCGAGTCTGTCATAAAAGACAAGGACTCCTATTTAAAAACAATGTCGAATGGGAAAAACATGTATAAATTATTAGATTCTGTTTTTTCCAGTAGCTATAAAAATAAAGATGATGCATTCTTTGAAACATTAGCAGATGTGTATAAAAAAGAACATAGAAAAGTAGATTCTATGACACTAACTTCTTTTGGTAAACAGATTGTTAATAACAATGAAAAATATAAAGCCGTAGTGGATATTAATTCTGTAGATGATGACAAAACATTTGATATTCAAACTATCGAGTTAACTTTAGATGATAAATTAAAAATTGAGAATGCATCCAGAATTGGTAACATTCATGAGTCCGAACATACAGAATCACCATTAACAGCGAAAAGCACTTTAGAAGCAAATGTTCATCAGGAGTTTTTATTAGAGTTAAATACATTTTTACATAGCCTGAATGGAAAAGGACTACATCAACAAGTTATAAATGAAGAAGTAAAGGGGAATAGTCCTGAATTTATTGAACTTGCTAAAAAAATGGGATTGGCTGAAAAAAGTGCTACTACACTATATGAACTATCAAAGCTTACAAAACAAGAAATGAAAAAGAAGAAGATAACAAGTTATGTTCATGATGATAAAGATGTTCGAGCTGTTACAGTATATACCTTGTCTGTTCCAACAGAAAAAGGAATTCATCATTTCAAGATAGAGTTTAAAAGGGGCATAAATAAAATTATTAGTCTCAAAGAAAGTAATCCATCATAAAACCATTTCAATAAATATACTCCTTCTCAACTATCTACAATACATAAGGAAAATATAAAGAAAGAAAGGAGATGGATACGATGAATACAACACAAAATACGCAAAAAGAAAGAATTAAAGAAGAACTTATACGTTTTTGTAAAGAAGGGGTGTATACAGATGGTTTTAATGAGGAATTTCAAGAAGAACTAATTAAAAATGCCGATAAAATTGCTGATATTTTAGTTTCGGATGAATGCCAAGTAGATATGGATAATTTGAAAGATGAAATTGAAGATGCGATTCGAGTATATGTATTACTTCGATAAACAGTATTTGGAGGGAGTTGGATATGTTGGTTTCAAAAATGTCAAAACCAATTTTAGTTACTTGCTTAGTGGCAAGTATGTTAGTCGGTTGTGGGACGAAAACAACTGAGAAATTAAATGACAAAGAACAAGCTTCATTTGTTAATGATGTAAATAAGATGGTTTCAAATCGAGGTAGTGGTCAGGAATTAGAGTCTACTTTTAAGAATAAAATTATGAAGTTAGATAAGAAACACGCTTCAGACGTACTAAATGCATATATGTTCTCTGTACAGCAAGACAGTGGTGAATTAAAAGTAAAAATGGGGCCATTGCAATCTGATTTACTAAAAGTGATGAAAGATAAAAAAGTAGATGTCACAAAACATGAATCTATTGATAAATTAGACGATGGATTAGTGAAGGGATTATTGGCAGAAGCAGAAAAGCTACATTTAAAAGTGAAGCAAGATAAAGGCTCTGAAACGTTTTACTTAGCTGTAGATTATCAATATGTTCTTGATAATTATGGGGAATATATGGATGATGATTTAAAAACATTCCTTCAATTTAACAAAAAGCAAAGTGAGCACGAAATTTTTGATTCGAAAAATGAAGAGTTTGATTTAAAAGAGATTGCAAGTCAAATTAAAGAAATTGAGAAAAATGAATCAAAATGGAAAGATGGAAACTATAAAGAATCTTGGGCGAACAGTGGAAGATACTTATATAGCATTTTATTAGGTGTTGACCATACGTTCTTTGTTGAAGATGGAAAGATGAAACCTAATATTAAAAAAGAATTCGAGTCTATTATTAAAGAAAATAAAGGCACGCAAGTAGCTAAAATGTTAAAAGACTATTTATCTATCATTGAGAAACAAAATGGTCAAATAAACGAACAGGTGAAAAACGAAGCCAAGGATTTATCTATGAAACCATTTTCTACGTATATTGATATTGAATTTGGCACAGAAGAGACATCACAACAAATGGAAGTTCCACAAGAGAATAAGCAATGATAAAAGAGAGAGGAATCTCTCTTTTTTATTTTCGTAAATTATTATTGACTATAGTTGATATAAATAATATAATCCTTGTAGAGTTAATAAATGAATGGAGGTAATTAGAATGAAAGATGGTGAGCTCTATATCATTCAATTAACAAATGAAAAATATGCAAGATTTTCTTCCCGACCTCATTTTATAGAGGATGTATTTGGAGAAGAGCATAAATCAAATGCAACCCCATTTAATAAAGTGGAAGCAGGAAAGATTGTCAAAGAAATGAATCATCCTACGTTTGTAAAACATGTAGGTATTTGTATAGAAGCAAAAGGGATTGTCGCTTTACATAATTAACTCATGAGGTGAAGGATTATGAATCGAACATTAATGACAGGTGAAGTTGTAAATTTGGCAGACATTATTGCATATGCAAAGCCAAATCAGGTATTTAAGGCACATTATGCAGAAGAGAATTGGTATATAAAAAAAATGCCATTAATACAGGATGAGAATCATCTTGAGTATGAAAGTTACTGTCTTTTTAATTATTGTGATGAAGATGGCTTTTCAGATTCACAACGAGTGTGCTTAAGTCATAGTGATATATCTGCAAAATATGAAGTTTTGGGATTTAAAAAGAGTGAAAGACAATTGAAGTGCATTAAATCTGTCGTTGTTAATGAGTCAGCAGGAGAGGATTTTAAACAAGGAAAAATTTATCCATTATTAAAAAATGGTGTATACATTGAATCTATGAGTGAATTCCAAAAGAAGCATGGATTATCAGACTCAAGAGGAGAAAGAGATGATTGGTTTCAAGAGCATTTTGAAATTGTTGTGATAGGAGATGGACGAGAATGAAAGGCATTGTGTTAAATCAATTTTACGATAGCTTATCGAGTAAGAGTGGGCTTTCAAGAGCATCAGTCGTTGTGTTACATCCAAATGAAGCAAAGACAAGAATGGTTACATTAGATGGTGGTCTTAACCCCGAAACAGTCGAGTGGATGAGGGTTTTACTGGAATCAAAAACAGGATTGTCGAATACTCAGCTTAGTACATATACAGAAGAAGAATTAGACTCTTTATGGAATAAAACAATGAAGTAAAAAAGAAAGGGGATGTCTTAGTATGGAACTCCAAAAACATGAATGGGTGATTGTTAGGGATGCAGAAGAGCGAGGTCTTGTAGTCGCTATGACTTCGGAAATTACTCAAATTAGAACGGAATTAAACAAGGAATTATCGACTTACTTCAGAGAGAAATGCAGTGATTATCCAGGCGTATTTCAAGAAGAGATTTGTGAAGATGTATTAGAATCTGTAAATGAATATATTGAGGATAATAAAATCGAAAAATATCCTTATAAATTGGATTTCCCTTTCACAGTAGGTTCTCAAGAATACTTAGTGCCTATTGGGGAAAACATTGAGTTGGTAGTTGTCGCTTTTGATGAATACCATGGTGGTGGGGAGTACAGTAAATTCCTTAAGATTAATTTCTTTGTAATGAATGAAAAGGCATCAACAGAGGACATAGATATGTTAATTGCATTTGTAAATAAATATTTAGCTCCTTTTTATAAAGAAGAAAAGGAGAATGTACAATGACGAGGGTCGTTAACTGTAAACGTTGTAAGCATCGCAAAGTAGGCTTTAGTGATTCTATTACTGATATAAAAATTACTTGTAAAAAGCAACAGAGAGAATTTAGTCATATTACGGAAGAGAACTATGAGGAAGAAATCGAGAAACAAATTGAATGCACAGAGTTTGAATCAAAATATATAGAATATCCGTTAGAAATCAGTGGTATTGACACACCTAAAGATAGAGGTATTCGAACAAAAACATATAATGGGAAATGTGGTCAATTAGTAAAAGTAAGACCTTGTAATGAAAAGTATGAAGGAAAAACATACTTAGGAATTTTTTTAGGGGATGCAGATATTGGTTTGTTTGTATCTCATAACCCTGAAAGTAAAGAGTTATCTATTACAAGGCATTACAATCCTGCCATTTTTGTTCCTGAATTGAAAGAAATTATTTATGGAGCGGGTAGTTGGTGGGGCAAAATTAATTCTGAAGAAGAATTAAAAGAAATTACAGATGCAGATATTAACGATGTGTGGTATGTGAAAATGCTACAGAATCTCTAATCATATAAAGGAGAGAAGTTGTATTTTTATTTAAACAAATGATTTATAAAGGGAGAGATTTATTATGATTCGAGAAGGAAAACCATTTATCAAAAATGCACCATTTTTACTTGGGCTAATCACCTTTGAAGCGGTTGCTTTAACAGTAATGTGGACATCGTTTTACTACATCTTCTAAGAAGAAATGAGTCAAAGTATGCTTACATCAAGAATTAACAAAAGGGATATTATATTTTGGACTGAAATAATTAGTGTGTTTTTTAGTATTCTACTTATAATTATTTATTTCATCTATAAAGATAAAACGATATTTTCTGTTACATTCATTGGAACTATTTTATTTTTGGGTTGTATAAAGGGAATATTAGGAATGAATAAGTTGAAAACGGAGAAATCACCATTTAAAAAAGAAAGAGCAAAACATCATATATATGAAGCAGTTTGGATTCTGGCAGGTATGCTTCCAATCTGCTTCTTTATTATTTATTTTATTTAATGATTTTAATTAAAAATTAAGGAGGAATTAATGATGGAATACGTTGATTTTGAACAGCTAATAGGGGATACAGTGAAGGAAGGGGATAAGGTATGGATTTGCGATTATCGTCATAATAATATTATAGAATCGCCAATCCGTCATGTACCACCTCAAGAAGTGGTAATAGTTGATAATGATAAGTTACCAAAAAACAAAACAGTCTATTATTCATCTTATCACTTTCGACCAATTGGTAAAAAAGGAAAGCCATTAAGTACAATTATTGGTCCATATGATAATACTGGGTTTCGCTCTAATAAAGGAACATCCTTAAATATTTTCTTTACAGAGGAAGAATGCAGAAAGTGCTATAAGGAGCAATGTGAAGCAATTAAAGAACAAATCGAATATGAAAAGAAACGTGTGGAAAAGAGCATGAACTGTAAAATGGAGGATGTTAATAAAGAAATGTTAGAACATTGCTAATCTAAATTATAAAAAGGGATGATTATTTTGAAAAAAGAAACGTTGGAACGAATTAATACTTTACTTGCAGTAAAAGTCATGGGCTTTAAATGGGGAAGGGATGAAATCTTTAAAGAAGAAGGTTGGATTCAAGGGGAAAAAAAGAATGAATACACCTTTGTTCGTTCGTTTAAACCATCAACAAATCTGGAACACGCTTGGATGATAGCGAATCAATTAACAAAGGATAATGGACTCATTCAAGATGGAAAGCTTGTAAGAGAGTTAGATTCATTTGATTTGAATTTTGAATGTGGTATATGGGAATCTGAATTTTCTATCACGTCATCGAAAGGTTATTGGAAAGTAGAGGCGAAAACACCAGAATTAGCGATTTCATTGTCTGCCTTAGTTTTTGCAGGGGTAGGCGTTACGGAGTTTCAAAAAGAAATGAAAGAGGAATGATTATATTCATTCCTCTTTCATTTCTTGCAATGATTGTTTATGTTCGTTAAACATTCTCATCCATAGGACAAACGCCCAAAAATTAGAAGTTATACTGATGAATATGAATATTGAAAAAACAAATACATTTAAATTTAGTATATTGGATAGCAAAAGAAATATAAAACCCACAATTGTTAGTAAATAGTTTAACATATATTTTTGTTCCATATAATTACCTCCTTTTATTTACATATTATATCTTTATATTATTTTATACAATATATCTAATGTTATTCACCATAAAGAAATATGTAAATTTTATTTTACTTAAACAAAGATAATTGTTATACTATAGTCAATGGAATTTAGAAGAGGTGTTTGTATGAAACGAAAAGAAATAGAGATTTTCGCTTCTGTCTACGCTACATCAGATGAGTCCGATGAAGTGTATGTAAAAATGGATGATTGTCCGATTCAAAGACAAGAAGGCAAGATGAATTCGATTGCAATGAAGGGAGAGGACACTTATGAGTTGTGTGTATGTTATCAAGCTTTGAGTGGCAGAGGATTAAAAAGAAACATTTGCCCTCATTTTCAAGGGTGTAAACAAGTACAGCGAAATAAACAAAAGAGAATAAAGATTTTTTGTTCTGCTTTAGAAAATAAATAAACGTAATAGAAACGATAAAGAGAAGGAGATAGAGAGTCATGGTTGATATGTTATCTGTAGTTAAAAAGGAATTTCCAGAACTATTTACAAAAAAGGGGATTGTAAGAAAAACTGAACCTAAACGTTATAAATGTCAGTGTGGAAATACATTTAACAAAGTACAACGCTATAACATGGGTGGTCTGGGATTTGGAATTCCAGTATGTAGTGCGTGTGGTAAGAGAGCCGAGAAATCAGTTGTGAACAAAATTTGGTCGAGATTAATTAATCATCAAATTGAACAAGAGGATTTCATTTTAAATGCTGTAATGAATAATCCTTCTATTTCCAAGGAACAATTAAATTCTTTGCTTAATGAGAAATTTGCTACAAAAACAAACGCATTAGGTCATTTAGCTTATTTTGGATACCTTTCAGTAGATAAAGAAAAAAGAGATACATTGAATATTATTGAATACAAAGTTAATAGTGAAAAAGATTTGGTACATCGTTACGAAAAACTATGATTTCAATCTACTAATAGGGAGTTTTTAGCATGGAAGAAAGAGAAGATTTGATTATTAAGGTAACTTTTTTTAAAGAAAGCGGAAAATATTATACTCACGGAAAAGTGAACATTGGAAAAGCACGTTTATGGCAAGGTGATGATAGTTTCAAGCAAGCTATTGTAGATAATCAAACAATGCTAACAGATAGTTGGATTGGGAATATGCATGTCGTTACAGAAGATTTACCAGAGCATGATTCAGACCCTAATTATAGAGAGTTTTCATCTGCGTTAATTCTTGCTCATGAATTTAGAGGAATGAAACGAACAGTAAAGCCTAAGGGGTGATTAGGAAATGCAAATAAAAGCAGGTCAAATAGTAGATGTTGTGATTGCAGAGGATGAAAAAAAGCGAGGATTTGTTATTGGTTGGGATGCGGAGTGGATTTATGTAGAGTTCTTCGAGGAAAACGACATAAAAACAACTTTAGATAAAATCATACCAACGAATTATATATTACAGTCCTGCCATTGGTGTAGTGGCACAGGAACTTATCGAGAGCATGTAAGTGATAGTAGATTGCCATGTCCAGATTGTAGTGGTAAAGGGAGTGTAGTTGTTGATATGAAAGCAGAAGGTGATGTAGGTGAAAAGTAAAAGATTTATTTATGCCATATTAAGTACATTTTTTTGCATGTTCCTGTTATCAGCATGTGACCCACCAGAAACAGAACCACAATTAAAGGTGGAAAAAGATAATAGCACTCATGAAGAAAAAGAACAAGAAAATGAAAAATTTACAATCAAGAAAATAAATGAAAGTATAAAAATTCTTACGGATAAAGAAAGAGGAGAAGAATACATAATCTATTATGATGAGTGGGAAAATAGAGCAACAATGACTCATCGAGAAGGACAAAAGAAATAATACATAGAGGAGATATGGAATAATGGCAGAAAAAACACAATCTAAAAAAGACTTGGAATCAATGATGTCTAATATGTTTCAAGCACTCGCAAATAGTACAAATAACGAAATAGTTCGTAAATATCATTATGAAATTGATGAAATCATTTCAAAATATGGGGCATTTCTGAAAGACCCATCTATGTTTGAATCTTTCATAAACTATGAGCTTGATAACATCTTAGATGTGTGTGTAATGAATCTATATCCAGAGTTAGAGGATAATTCTTTTTATGATATTTCTTTCTTATACAAACATTATCATTTTGTAGAGCTTCATTTGGAAAACTTTATTGAACAAGCAGAAGGCTCTCCATGTAGTGCAGACAAAGCAAAATGGATTTTAGAACATTACAGAGAATTTGTTATTTCAAAAGAGATTCCTACATTTAACGTTGACAAAAAAGACTGGTGGAAACCTAAATTTGGCACAGGGGAGCAATGGATGAACTTATGCAATGCATTACAAGGTTTGTATTATGGAAAGCCAATTAAGTATTTAGAAGCTATTCAAGCTTTAATGGAAGCACTGGAGAAAAATAAAGTAGCAGAACAGGAGAATGAAGGATGATTAAAAAAGCAGAATTAAAATCTCCTTACGTTTTAGAGGCAAAACTAACAGATGATGAAAGAGAACTGATTCAATACTATATAACTTGTGCCATACAAGAAATGACTAATCCTCTAAGGGCAAAATACTATGATGGTGTACTTACAGGAATCGTGCAATCTTTACAACTCCTTGGTCGAAAAGATATTTTCGAATTAATTGAGATGGAATTTCCCTATCATGATGAATTAAATTAATTATTTTATAAAGAAAAGGTGCATGATTATGATTGACAAGAACAGAGAAGCTATCATTGACTGGATATGGTCAAGGTATGGAAAATGTTCAGATAGTTTTATGTATCATCTTATAGAAATAGATTTACCGTTTCTTAATCTAAGTGAGAAGGTAAGAAATAAAGAGAAGAAGAGTATCATAATGGATACAGAAGAAATGAAGAAGCAGTTTATAGAAGAGATAGATTATATAAAAAGAACAGAGGGAAAGACCTGAATATGGTCGTGTGGAAAATGATAGATTCAAAAAGAAAAGAAGTTATAGATTCTGTATGGTTAGTGTATGGACATTATTCAGGTAATTTTTAGAAGAATTACCTGTGTTAGAATCACCATGGATTTCCGTAAAAAAGGATTTAAGACTTAAGAAAAGTACAAGTGACAAAATTGATGTGGATAAAATAAAAGAGTATTTCATGCACGAATTAGCTGAAATAAGAAATATGGAGGATAAAAATGAATAACCCTGTAATCCCTTTATTTGTGCATCAGTATTTAAAGAGTAATCTTATTTTTTCTCAGGAAGGTATGGAGAGTAAAGTAACTCTTGCTAACTACATTTTAGACAAAGTTGAAAATGATGACAGTAGTTCTCTTGCGACAGATGTCTTTCTATGGTTAAGAAAGAAAGGGAATCTAACTGTTTTTGCTAATGCAATTGAATCAGGTTACACCGTATCGAATGAATCTTTGAATATAGAGTCTAATACAGATACAGAACCGACTTATCAAGGCATACAGGCAATTGCCCGAATGGAAACCCATTGGATGATGCCTGTATCTGATGATAGAAGTCATGCTTATAAAATTATCAATGGTTTGTTATATGCATTAAAGATTGAAACAAAAGAAGAAATAGAAACTCTGACTTCATTTAATTGGTTATATAATGCAGAATTTGTAGATTATGACCCCGAAAATAAACCGAAATATATTTTAGTTTCTTCGAATGAAGACAAGTTAAAAGAGTTTCAAAGATTTGGTATCTATAATATAGATATTGAAAAAGGTCGAGATATTCAAGAAGTGAACCATCCTTCAGTAGATGTAGTTGCTATGTATAAATCTATAGAAGCAGGTACAATGAGAATTATAGAGGACACTGCTCTATACATTGAGGGCGAAGATGTAGGAGTAAACATCAAGTGGCTTTTAGACAACATAAGTAAATATGAAGGAAAAACAGCAACTTGGAAAGTTTGTTTGGCCGCAAATGATGGAAATCGAATTTATCTATATGAAGGAGCGGTACATGGAAGAATTGTGAATAACAAACCTGTAAAAGAAGCTTTCGGATTTGATAATTATTTTATTCCTGATGGTGCGTCAAAAACTCTTTATGAATTAGAAAAACAGGGAAGTAAAGATGGGTTTTCTGCACGTAGAAAAGCAGTAGATATGTTTTTAAACGAAATTCCTTGTTTAGTTGTTTCAATTGCTCAGATTAAGCCGTGGGAAGGAAACTATCAAAATACAAATAAATAGCAAGAAGAAAGAGACACAAAAATACATTGTGTCTCTTTTTGTAAAAATTAATTGACTAAAAGGTAGTAAATGAATTATAATATCAACTATAGTCAATAGAATGGAGATGATACAAATGCTATCTGTGGATTTAAAAAATAGATTTGTAAAAGATTTTTCTTTACCAATTAAAGTGTTTCAAGAACCGTATTTCTCGTATTATTTAGAGTTATATGATGAAACACATCAAACAAAGAGAAAATATAATATGTTCAAGGACGCTGTTGAAAAAAATGGTGGAGAACGTGGATTTATGGATTATTACAATCAATTAAAAGATAAAGTATCTAACACAATTAAACAAACAAATGCATTTGATGTTTTTAATCATGATAGATTAGAAGAATATGATGTACAAAAACATTCATTTTCAAAGCAGAATATCTATCAAAAAGAAAATGTCGGTAAAGTATTTGTTTCTGTAGATTTAAAAACAGCTAATTTTCAGGCTTTAAAATGGTATGACAACTCTCTGGTTTTAGGAATGGATTCATATGAAGACTTAATGAAAGTTTTTACGGATGAAAAGTATTTCATCCAATCAAAATACCTTCGACAAGTTATCTTTGGTAATTTAAATCCTAAGAAGCAAGTTAAGATTGAAGAGTATCTTACGTATGCTGTACTGCAATTATTTTTACAAGAAGGTGTATGTAAAGAAGAAGATGTAAGGATGTTTTCGAAGGATGAGTTTGTCTTTGAAATCCCAAAAGAAAAAGCTATGAACTTTAACGGAAGTGCAACGGAATCATTTATTGGAGATTGTTTTGAAAATAATATTCTTACTAAAGTTACAGTATTCGAATTGGTTCCCGCAGGTAAATATTTTGCGAAACGTTTTGTAGAGTATGCAATGGGCTATTCAAATGAATATGAATTTATTTGTGTTCCAAATATTGAATTCCCTCAAATCTATAAAGATTTTTACAATATGCCATTAAATGATAAGGATTTAGTTTTTTATCACGAGGGTCGATTAGCTACATTTTTAGAGCCGAATAGAAGCAATGAACAGTCTGCGTAAGTCAGAAAGTAATAAAGGTGATAGAAAACAATTTATGATGGAGAACAGTCAGTATTGGCTGTTTCTCACATCTTTTATCTCTTTATGTATGCTATTCATATCTACACATAAAAAAGAGATAGCTTTATTCTCGTGTTTTATTCTGTTATTTTCTGTATCCATTAGTATTGCAGTCAGTAAATATGAAGTTTTACAAAAGAAAATGATTATGAAATGGGTAGTAGATGTTCAGACTGAATCGTGTGCTTCTATTCTTGCAATTGTACTAATAAGCGAATATTTAAAAATAGACACACATTCTGCAACGTTCATATCATTTCTTATCTTTGTTACTTTTTTTACATATGAAATAAGTATATTTTTCGTAAATAAGTTCATTTTAAATAAATTTACATAGAAGGATGGCAATAAAAAATGAATATGTCCAGAAACAAAGCATATGTTACAACGAAAGAATTAGTAATTTCAGTGATTCTTCCCTTAATACCTCTTGTTATTCTATATTTCCTACCTTTCTTTCAGGGGATTTCTAAATTCATTTGGGCTGTTATAGGAATGAATGCTTTAGTTGTGTTTGGTTCAATAGCTCTTGGCTCGATTAAAAACAAAGACTTTCGATATAACGTTTTTTCTTTTCAACAAAAAGTGTTAGCTTGCTTACTTGGTCTTTTAATAGTAATGAATGTAAACGTAGGTGTTAACAAAGAGATACTGAAAGCATCCATTTTTTTATTCTTTAGTATTGACGTTATCACCGTTTTACCAGGAGTATTGTTATTTGCTCCAAAAGAAGATGATGAAAGCAAAGATAAAAACTTGAAGTAAATGTATAGAGAAAGGTGTATTAGATATATGGAAGGAAGATATTTCGGAATTCTAAATAAACAGGATAATAAAATGGTATTAATATATAATACCTACTGTTCATTCAGTCTCACTGAAGCATTATATGGCTTATCGTATGAAAGGGTATGTTTAATGGATAAAGTAGTAAAAATGATTTCAGAGGAACAAGCAAATACGTATAAGGAAATGCAGGTTCCTGTTTTATCCTTTGTTTAAGAGCAAATTCGTTTGCTCTTTTTTTATTGAACAAGCTCGAACCGTTTTAGTATATAGCCCCAATGAATATATTAGTAGACTAAAAATATATGAAAGGGGAGAATGAAGTGAAAAAGAAAGACGTTGTGCAATCAGAGAATAAGACTGATAAAGAAATGGAATCGAGTAAGAAAGGGAAAAGGAAGTTATTTTTATGGCTATGGCTTTTTCCTCCGTATGGGATTTATATTCTTTATAAAGAAAGAAGAATTCATCCCGCATTAACAACTATATTTGCAGTCCTACTTCTATGTATGATAGGTCTATCTGTAGACATGGTGTTAAACCCTAATAGAGTACATGATGAGAAAGCAAAAGAAGTCATGACGGAATTTATCGGCAAGAATGCAGATTTGAACATGGGGGACTTTAGAAATAATAAAAGAGAAGGGACAGTTCATGTAAATAAAAAGAACTTCGACCTATATAAACTATACACAACAAAAGGCGTTTATTTTGTGTATCTAACATCTTCAAACGGATTAGAATATCAAATACAAGAAATTGAACAGGCATTTCCAAATAGAAAAGAAATTTATAAAAAAGATAAAGGAATAGAGATATATCCTGAAAATATACTTCAAATCAATAAGGAGAAAGAGAAGTATGGTGAATATAAATCTATAGAAAGTTCTAATTCAGATAATGAGCAGGTTATTACTACAACAAAAGGAACCTATCAATTCTTTACTCGTTTTCAACAAGTCTTGAAAGTGGTTGAAATAAAAGGGGAAGAAAAGAAGACGGTATTTACAATGAATGCAAAACCAGATTTTTCAAAACGAACAGGAAAATATGTATTAAAAAATAAAGATAAAATTGGAGATGTAAAAGAATTGAGTGTTTATAGCATAGAGGCAGATAAACAAATATTTGACTTTACTACATCAAAAGGAATATATCGTATTCAAGAATTCTATGACGGAAGAGTTATCTTGATGGAAGGTACGGAAGAAAAGCATGATGAATCAATAAAAAAATGAGCCACTTAGGGCTCATTTTTTATATAGCTTCATTTAATTCTTTTTCCTTTTGAGGTGCATCTTCTTTTATGTTTAAATCTTCTAAAGATAAATCAAAATGTTTACAGAAATGATTTCTCATAGAAGTTAAACGTTTCTTTACATTTTGGGCACTTGCTGAACCAGACTGGCAAGCAATTCTATAATCTTCAGGCGTATTTTCAAAGAATGCCTCGGCCCAATCTCCGAATTTGATAGGAGTTACTTTGTTATTTAAGTTGTTATTAATAACATCTAATGACAAAATCACAAGCATTGGAACGTTAACTTTCTTTAAAAACTTTTGCTTTTTAGGGAATGCTTCATTTAGGTAAAAAATTGCATTATCTAATGTGCTTTTTAGTCTTGCTTTTAAATCTTCACTTTTTAATTTATCAATAAATGGTTGCATTTCACGTTTGTTTAAACCACTGTTAGGTTCATAAATTAGTTTTAAGATTTGAAGTACGATTTCTTGGTCCGTATATCTTTTTCTTGCACCTGCTGTAATGTTGATTTTATATTGGAAAAATGGGAAATCTGTAATTCTCTTTAAGAAAGAAATGATACGATTTCCTAAGACCGCTCTTGTCACCTCAATCGTGCGTAAAGCCACACCATTATTTAATCTGAAGAATAATTCTTCGATTTGTTGTTCATTTAAGTTTTCAGAAATGGAGAAATCAAATTTGTATTTCTTAATAGTTGATTGGAATTCCTCAGATAAATCTTCGAAAGTTAAACCTGCTATTTTTTCTCCATCAACTAATGGGGTATTCTTATCTAAAACTAAGTCCCCTTGCATAAATGAAAATAAAGTAGTTAACCTTTGTTTTCCATCTAATACGCTTAACATGTCATTATCTTTAATAGCTACGATAGGTGGGATATAGTAGTTTGATAGAATAGAATGAATTAATAAAGATGCCCTCTTGTTATCCCAGATATTTTCTTTTCTTTGAATGGCTAAATCAAAATTCAATTTACGAGTTTTGTAACGTTTTAATAATCTCTCTGAATCGAAATTACTCTTTTTATTGAAGCTTACCGCTTTGTCTTGATTCATATAATCACCTCATCCTTTCGTCCTTAATTATTTATTCTGAGAACATGAGTTTTATGATAAAAACTTTGATTTTCTGTGAGTTCAGTATACAACTTTTTAAAAATAAAAGAAAGACTTGATTCAATCGCTTATTTGACTATAGTTAGTTTAAAAGTTTAGATTTTTCTGTTGAAAGAGATTCTTAAAAAAGATAAAATAAGATAGAAAACATATAAAAAGGGAGGTTGTAAAGTGAAGGGAATAGAATGGATTAATGAGAAAATACCTGATTTACTAAAAGAGAACAACCTTTCCTATGAATGGGTAAATAATACGGATGGAATTTGTATTCATGTTAGTCAATATCCATATTTGTTCCAATTGAAATGTGATGAACAATTGGGATGGAATGTTTATTTAGAGATGAAAAATGAAGTTGTGTTAGAATATCCAGAAGCAGATGAATTGTATTGTGAAATACAACGATATATAGAAGACATAAACTTTCATTATTATGATTTAGATGATTTAATTCTTCCGAAAATGGAATTTGAAATGAATTTAATGGATGATATATTAAGACCATATAAAGACCTTATAAAGGAAACAACAAGAGATAAGGTAACATATTCTATCAAATGCTGTGATATAGATGACAAAACGCCATCAATGGAAATTAAGTACTCTATAGCATTGGATATTTGGACAATGAAAATAGAGAATTTCTTTGAAGGAAATAATATGAATGATGATTTGTTTGAATTGTATGATGAAGTAAATAGACATGTACAATCTTTAAATAAAAGAGAAGATTTATTCTTCTTTTGAAAGACAATGCTTTTAGCGTTGTCTTTCTGTTGTTTTACTTTGTTTTTATTACTTCGATATATCGCATCTATACATTCTTCGCAAAACTTGTGTCTTTTTTGTGCCATTCCTATCGTTGAAAAATCTCCGCTAAATTCATTTTTGCATTTTATACAATGTACTTTTTTTAATATTGGTCTCATGGACATTATTATCATCTCTTTTCAAATCCATATATTATAGATTAAATCACCTTTTTTACTACTTAATGATTGAACCTAAGACTTTATGAAACAAAATTAAAATGAATAGAATACATAGATAGAATATAAACAAGGTAACTGAAAGGAGTTTGATTAAAATGAGTGATTATATAACGATAGTAAAAGGGGATTTGTTACAGGCGACGGAAGATATTATTTGCCATCAAGTAAACGCTCAAGGTGTAATGGGAGCAGGATTAGCAACAGAAATAAAAAAACAATACCCAGAGGCATTTGAAAGGTATAGAGAATTATGTTTACGGGAGAACAAAGGGAAGCATTTATTAGGGACTTGTCAAATCGTAAAAAGCAAAGATAAGTACATAGCGAATATATTTGGGCAACATAAATTTGGTAGAAATGGCGTATTCACTGAAATGGTTGCATTAAAAAAAGCTTTTTATTCATTAAAGATTCGGGCTCAAAAACATAATTTATCCGTGGCCATACCTTTCAAATTTGGATGTGGATTAGCAGGGGGAGATTGGAATGAAGTGTTTAAATTGATTGAAGAAACATTTCGTGATTATCCCTTTACAATCTATATCAAAGAAGATTAATTTTTATTGACTATAGTTAATAAAAATGTTATCATAAGGATGTAAAGTTCTTAATGATTCGCACACAAAGTACAGTCATGCTTTGCGTGTGTGTTCTAACGTCAAGTAAATATAATCCTGGGAAAGGTGCCGATATGTATCGGCACTTTTTTTATAGACAATAGGAGTGAAATACAAATGGATATTGTTCAAATTGTAAAAGAAATTGAATCAGAAACAAAAGAAGCATTAGTAGAAAAAATGGTGGGGAAGAAGTTTGCAGATGGAGAGTTTCCAAATGAATTAATGCAACTAACAACAGAGATAATTGTGAATTCAGTTTTGTCTAACCTGTCCACACAAAGTTTTAATCTAAAGCCAATTCGCCAAGGTCATATTTTCTTAATTACAGCTACAGATGAATTTGACAACACAGTTGTTGATGTTATGTACATAACCCGATATGAAAATGAAAATCCTTTAGACTTTGAAATAGAAGATGTGAATGTAGCAGTAAAAGAATACGTGTTTAAAAAAGCAGTAGAGGAAATAGAAGCAGAAAAGAATAAAAATAAAGAATTAAACCAATGACAAACAACTCATTTTATTGACTATAGTTAATATAAAATGTAAAATTTAATTATAGAAAATAGAAATGGGTGATGAGTAATGAAAATTATTTCGGATAAAAATGCCGTTGAGAGACAGGAACTATTGAAACAATTAGAAATGAATGTAGGAACAAGCATTAGGCTTAACGATGTATATAAAGACCTTAATCCTTCATTTGTTACAAATGTTCAAGATATTGTAGAGCATAAGCTTGTAACATACTCGCAAGAAGATATTGATTCAGAACAGTTTTTACATGTCTATGTAAATGATTATAAAAATGAATATGCACTTGTCATTGGACTGGCTATAAACGGTCAAGATTACATTAAAATTATCTATAAGACTGAGAAACGAAAGGAAGAACTTCTTCTTACATCTGTTGATGTAGTCGTTAAAGATATTGCTCTTCAATAGTGTGGTGGATTTCCATCACACTTATTTTGTATAAGTGGGAGGTGTACATACAATGAAAAAGAAATGGATGAAATATATGATGGTTTTCATGTCATTGCTCATGTTATTCGGCATATTTGCGGGAATTGCAATGCAGATAAAGCAGGCATTATAAGAATAAGGGAGATAAATGGTATGGCGAACCTAATAATCGAAATTGTATTGTGGATATTGAAGATAATCTTGGTGTTATCGTTAATAACTTTATGTGGTAATACTTTTGAAAATAAAATTGTAGCAACTGTCGTAGCAATAGCTATTCTTGCATTATCTATAATGCTATTTCATGCTATAGATGGAGATTTAAAAAAAGAGAAAATAATGGAGAATGAACGAATAAAGTATATAAATACTGAAGTTTATAAAAACCCAATGTAAATAGATGAGGGGTCATGACCGTTATAGAAAGTTATTGAACCTATTGAGTTGAATATTTAAAAACAGGAAATTCAAAACCCCTCCGAAACATAAACCTATATGAATTGAAATTCAGTAAAAAGTATATATGCTTATAATATTTTAACTTTTACAATAGAACGGGGATATTTATAACCGTTTTTAACAAAACCATTGAAATGAAAAGGGGGATAGAATGAAAAGACCGTGCAATGATGACATAACACCTGTATTCGATTGGCTTTATATAGGTGGGACAGGAAATATAAGAAAAACAATACCGTTAGTAGATATTTGGTACGATTTTAGATGGGATAGAACACTTCCTAAAAATCTTGTTGTTCCGCATGATATAACAATGCACCATGTTCCTTTCGATGATGGAAACTTGATAGTTGCAGAAAAAGTATGGATTCAATGTTTTGACGAGATTCTTTTATATAAAGAACAAGGAAAAAGAGTTCTTGTATCTTGTTATGAGGGTGTTTCCAGGTCAGCGGTATTGTGTTTATGGTTAGTGTGTCATGAATTAGGGGACTATGAAATGGCCATGAATCATGTGAAGAGTTGCAGGAATATATATCCTCATAAGGAATTTAGACCATTTTTGAAGCGTTTAAAAGAAATGTATCTATCAATTGAAAAATGAAATAAAAAACCACAAAGGACTATGCTTCGTGGTTTTTACTTTTTTAAGTTCATTCTTTTGTAAACTTTGTTTCCTTAATTTTTGTAAGAAGTGTTATCGTATCTTTAATTTCATCGTAGCTCTCCAATAAAATACCATCTCCAAGTTTGGTTCTTAAAACAAATATATTACCTCCTTCTATATCTACACTCATTCTGTCTTTTCCTTTATAAAATTGAAGTGTGCAATCTTTCTCAACCATGTGATTATGTTCACTCATATTAACACCCCTGTATAGAATTTTTAATTTATTACGCTACATGTTTTCGTTCAACTTAAATATCTATTTTGTAAGTATACTTTAAATCTTTATTACTATATACCTAAAAAACTTTTAATTATTAATCGTATCGTGAGTTTCTTCGCTTCTCTTTTCGCTTTACGAATCATTCTTTTAACTCGTTTTATACCAGATTTAATCAAATAAAAGACAACTCCTATAATTAATCCATATACCAAGATTTTTAAATCAAATAAATTGATAAAATCAGTTATTGTATTCCAGTTAATATTCATGTGTTAGTCTCTCCTTATTAATCAATCATTTTGATTACCTGTTTTTTATAATTCAATTATTATATTCAATTTCAAGATTTTTAATTTCGAAAAAAGTTCAAAAATATGTATCTAAAAGGGGATTAATTTGAATGGTAGAGAAGTAAGATAAAACAAAAAGGGGATGATTGAAATGACTCACTATAAAAGAGCTGTTCAGGAGGCGAAGGTTGCATGTCCTTATATAAACCCTAAAGTCAGAAGATTTAATAAATACATGGTTTTTGTATTGGATTCTGGTGCAAGTAGAACAATATCAAATCCACTATATAAAGAACCATCTATTCAAGAGATTGAAGAATTTGAAATAAAGAGAATGGAGTTTATCTATCATTATTTAGGACAAGAGTATCAATGTACAGATTATGCTTACATATATTTAAAAGAAAATAAAATTTTGAAAGACTTCATTGAAAACAAAGTATATAAGTAAACAAGGGCGAGAGATTAGAATCTTGCTCTTGTTTTGTTTGTATCTCGGTATTTAATACTGTTTATTAGAAGCTTCAATCTTAGCTCCTTCTTCCTCTAATTTGTGTAAAAAATCCATCAAATCTGCTTCCCAGCATTTTTTCAATTCCATTAAAAAGAAATGTATTGATAGATGAACAAAAGCAATGGATAACGTTATCATTAATGAGATTTTGATAGTTTCTATATTAATCATTTTGCTTCACTCCTTTTTATTAGTAGATTCCTATATATAGTATGTTATCAATGAATATTATTTACAATAGTTGTTAGGTATTAGATTGTTTTAAAGATTTATCTGTTTTTTTATTATTGACTATAGTTAATAAAATTGTTATTGTTTTTGTAAAGGCATATGTAGAATAAAGGAGATGGTAGATATGCTTGTAAATCCAATTTTTTCAGGAAGCACATTATGTTCTTCATTCGCATATGAATCGCCTATGAAGAAGATGAATAACAAAGACGATGTTCTTAAAAAATTACGAAAAGAAGATTTTTGTATTGATTCTACAAATGATGAGGAAATTAGATTTTCTTGTAAAGAATATAAATTCTCACTTTCTATGAAGAGTAATCAAATAAAAGTTCTTACCACTGCTAATAGCGAATTTGAAAAGTGTTTAATCAATTTCTTAGAGGATACACTCCGAAAATTGTTTCGGAATGAAAAAATATATATATGAATCGAAAGGAGATGAAAAAGATGGAGAACAAAAAATATCAGATTAAAGAGCCAGTATATACAATAGGGAACAAAGAAATGTGGGAAAAAGAAGGGCCAGTTCACGCATGTAGATTATGTGGTAGATATTTTGATAAAGATGAGCAATATTACCGAATTAACAATCCTGTGTTAGGTGGCTATTTTCTTGTTCATTACGATGAGTGGAATGATTTTGTGAGTGATTGCAAAAAGGAAGAAGATGTAGCCATAAAATTATTATACAAAAAGAAACCAAGAACGAGTAATACCACAAAGCCAAACGTAGAATTAGCAGATAAGATGAAGAAAATACTTGAGAGACGAGGGTTTTATATCGTTAGTGATACACGTAATAAAATCACGTTTAGGCTACATAAGCGAAAGAGAGTATTAGGAACATTTGTTTACGATAAGAGATATATTCGTATTACAAACAAAAGTGACAATATGAATGGTATGCTATCCAGACATTTATTTGTTCAAAGTTTGATGAATGAATTATTGGGAACAGATGAAGATTTTGTGAAGGATGTGAATAACAAAGTTAAAGAGATATTTGGTTAAAGGGGTATTATAAATGATTAAATTCAATTATTTCGATGAAGAGAGTAATAGAATGGTTTCTTGGAGTGAGTTATGTTCCAATGAGAATTTTGAAATTAGAGCATTCGAAGATGGATTGTTTTTATTTGACATGAGTCGAAGAGATGAGTGTGGATACGAATATGAAATGAAAGGGACATTCTATTTGTTTTCAGGTAAAAAAGACATGCATAATCGAGAGATTTATGATGGACATCTTATGTATGTTAAAGGGCATTCTGTTCCGTTTATTGTAACGCTACAAGAGGGCTCATTTATGTTAGAAGCAAAGGATAACACACTAAGTATGGCACTTAGTCTTTATCAATCAGATGAAATTGAGATTGTAGGGGATATTTATCAACTTGTGTAGTGATGGGATGGTGAAAGTTATGTTCATAACTACTAAATGGAATAAAATCTTTAATAAATTCAATGCTTGGTCAGAAGATGGAAAGTTCTATAAGAAGCAGGGACTATTTGGTTTTATAAGAGAAATTTCAAAAGAAGAATTTCATAAACTTTTACTCGATAATAAAGTTACACATTTGTCATTCAGCAAGTCTAATCAAAGTATTGGTATTAGTGAATTAATAGATTTATATGGAAGATTGAGAGAACAAAACAAATCACTATATAAAGAGCGTGTGATTGTTCAAACAACACAAGAGAAGCAAGAAAACATCATAGTGGATGGAATCCAAAAAGCTTCTTTCACTGCTACATATCGGATGTACACGGAATTAGGTAAGCTGATGGACACGATTACATTAGAAGTAACTGAAATGACAGGGAAGATGGTTGAGATGGGGGTTTATCTGCCTGAAGTATATCGTTGTGCGTATCAATTATCAAGAAATGGAATTCTCGCAACAGAATCAGACGAAGATGAGTTCTTTGACACACTAAAATCCTTGAAAATCTTAAATGAAAGTGAAGTGTAAATAGAAATGCAGACTAAAAAAGAACTAATACAAGAATTTAAAGAAGGGAAAATGAACAAAGAGTCTTTTGGGTATAATGCACTAAGTTATACAGGGGTTGGGATTGTTGTTTGTAAAGTTGTATATGGCATAAATGATTCTGTGTTTGGTTATGAGTTTGTGAATGGGGAGTATGTATTTTTCTTATTACGATTGTATTCAAATGATAGTGGATATTATTTCAATTGTAAAGGTCAAAGACAATACTTGGATAATTTCATAAGGAACTATTAATAAAAAATGATAGCGATAATGCTATCATTTTTTTATTTCCTTTAGAATCCTTGCAGTAAAGTGTATTTTTAAAATTATGCGGTTATAGAACATTGTTTTTATTTACTATAGTAAATAAAAAAGTTACAATGTAACTAAGTTACAAGTTAATAATAAAAAATATGGAAAGGGCGTGTTGATATGAAAGAACAAACAAAAGTAATGAGATTGGATACGAAAGAACAAGGATTAATTGAACTGTTAAGGAAGGAAGGTGTGGAGCCATTAACGAGGCTACTTGAAATGGCACTGAATAATCCAGACACGTATAATGACGAACGGATGAAAAATGAGGAATATGTAAAAACGTTACGTAATGGAAAGTGGATTCGTTCTATATTAGAAAATGAAACATTTTTATTGAAAGATTTAGAAAGTTGTGATTATCTCTCATCTGTACAAATAGAAAAATTTAAAAAGGCGATTCAAGAAAATAAAAATATAGTAATTACAGGAACTACTGGAGCGGGAAAGACTGTATTATTAAATGCTTTACTTAAGTATCAATTAGAGAGATTCCCAGAACGAAAGTCAGTGGTAATAGAAAATTATCCTGAAATTTCGCCAAATATTGATTTTGAGAATAAGAATCTTCTTATTCGAGATGACGGAGATTTTAGTATGAGGAGTTTACGATTCTTGCAAGATTCTAATGAGCCATCCAGATTAATTGTTGGTGAATTAATGGCTGATGAGGATTTTCTTGCAGTAACATCGGGTTTACAAGGCGGTAGTTCAATTCTGACAACATCTGCGAGGAATTTTGGGTTGCGTATGTTAAATCGTCTAAGGGCTATGCCTAATACAGAAAAGCAAATTGAGATGCTTTATGAAGTGAATTTCCTGATAATTGATATTTCAATTGGTTTGGATGGTCAAAGGATTGTTGAAATTAAAAAGGAGTGTATTAAACATGAATAAATTAAGAGAAATAGCAAGAGAAGCTAAGATGGATAGTGTTTTACGAAGTAACAAGAAATCTACAGAAAAGGACTTATTAAATTGTAAAAGGAAGTGGGAAGGCGATGAATTGAAAGATTCCTTAGAGATGACTGCTTATGAAAAAGCAAAAGAAGAATATGGGCTCTTCCAAGAAGAGTTAGCAAGAATGTACGAAAGAGAAAATCATTTATTAGAAAAGATGCAAAGCCTTTGTCCTCATAAAGAAACACATCCAATACATGACCCATTTGATACGGAAGAAATTCAGAAAGAGAAATGTTTTGAATGCGGAAAAATTATAAGTAATTAAAACGAAAAAAAATACATTGCATTTAAATGCAATGTATTTTTTTACTATAGTCAATAAATAATTATTGATTTTAACTATAGTTAGCTGTAAAATAAATTTGTTGACAATAGTCAATGTGAAAGAACTTTACAAAGGGTGATTACTTATTATGGCGACAAAAAAAGAAACACAAAGGATGCTTAATCTATTAGGACGTAACAATTTTGTAGTATTGGATATTGAAACAACTGCATTATCTCCAATGAAGGGTGGACGCATTACAGAAATTGGTGCTGTAAAATACGTTGACGGTAAATTGGTAGATACATATAGTCAATTGATTAATCCTGAAATGAAAATCCCTGCAAATATCACAAAATTAACAGGGATTACAAATGATATGGTTCAGGGAAAACCAGTCTACGGTCAGGTGTTACCCATTTTTCAACAATTTATTGATGGTTTTTTAGTTGTAGCTCATAATGCGAAGTTTGATTGGAATAGATTCTTATTATTTTATTTTGAAAAAGTAGGTGTCCATCCGAAAAATGAGGTATTGGATAGCGTTGCAGTATTTAAACATTTTTGTCCTACCAAAGGAAAATATAAGCTTGATGATTTTTGTACAACGTTTGGCTATCTAAATAAGAATCGTCATAGAGCATACGAGGATGCAGAAGCGACTGGCTATTGTTTATTAGAACTCAAACGAAGATTTGCAAGTGAAATACCAGTAGTAAAAGAAGAACCAGTTCCAGTTCAGCCTGTTCAAAAGGTTTCGCAACCTGAAATTTTCGTAAAGCGAGTGAAATATTGGGAGAAGAAAGTTTCCAGTACAAAACTAATGAAACGACAGTATGTAAATATCAATGACAAGAAGAATTATGGAACAGTTTATTTTGATATCCCTACGCAGACTTGGTACAACAACAATTATCCTGGTGAAGTGGATTTTTCAATCGTGAATGAAAAAGTATTACAATTCTTAAATTTAAATTCAACAATTGAATTGTGTTCTTTTAAAAACTAATAGCTAATGGTTCTTTTCATAGTGAATGAACGATTTATAAAGACAAGGAGGAAGTATTTTATGAAACGAGGCAGTTGTTATGGAGAGCAAGTAGATGCTTTTGATTTAGTAGTTTCTAACGAAAGTGACTTTCATTTAACTCGAAACAAAGTATATGTAGTAAAAGAATGTGTAGGTGGCGACTTAATTCAGGTTGAAAATGATTTGGGTGAGCTTGAAACTTACACTACAGAATATTTCGATTTCTATGAAGGTCAAACAATAGATAATTTTTGAATACAAACAATTTAATCGTTAAGGGGGTGTAGAAAGTGGAATTAACAGTTTTGAATGGTGGTTTAAAAGAAAACAGATTGAGATTAGTTCCGAAAAGAATTCGTATTAAAAAAGCTCCAGTAGAACACATATGGTATCACAAGTATATTGGAGAAGAGTTTGATGTAGTGGATATTGACACGTATGGAAATGTGCGTATTTATACAAATATTGAATTAGAGCATTCGGGTTGGTTGCCATTAAGTGATTGCACTATTTTAAAAGAGGGATAATTATTATTTTGTATAGTAAATGGAATGTGTTATAATTTACTATAGTCAATAAAGAAGAAGGTGAACACATGATTTTTGAAGCGAAGAAAAATGATATACGTAAAGCTTTTGGAATGATAGAAAAAATGTTGACCTCTAAGGAATCGAAAGATGAAGAGTACGGTACTTTTACAATGATTGCTGAAAAAGAAAAAGTCGTCTTTGTGGGAGATAGCGAAGATTTTCCTGTTATGACCTTTGTAAGCAATGCCAATGTCATAACAGCAGGGGAAATCACAGTTTCATTGGAAGAAATCACAAGCGTTTTTAAGGCTTCATTTAAGAAAAATGTACTACTAACGCTTGAATCTGAAGAGGAATTTCTGAAAATTGATGATGGATTTTATGAGCCTCAAAGAATTCAACGTGTCAATGAGTATGAAAAGAGTGGTTTTTCGATTTCGAGTAATAAATTATTTTCTATAAATAAAGAGGTTTTACATAACAGTATTTACGAATGTGCAGTTGCTGTTAAAAAGACTTATTTAAAAGGAACGAGTTACTTACAAGTAAATGTTGACAATTCAATTGAGTTTTGTGCTACAAGTTTACATCAAGTCATTCAAAAAACTGTAAGTGCAAATATTGATAATAAATCTCTTTTTTACATTGAAAAAGAGGTAGTGGCTCGTATGATTCGTCTGTTAAAAGAAGATAAGTCAAAAGAGCTTGAATGCTTTTTATCCGACAATGAAATCCACATTTCAACAACTATGATGCAGTTCAAAGTACCTATTGAAATAGCCATCGCTTTTCCAAGAGTTAAAGAGATTTTGACATTAATTACTTCGAAAGATATATATCCTATGTGTAAGAAAGATGTCATGTCCCGAATGGGAGATATTGATGCTTATTACAAGGAGAAAGGGATTAAAGATACAAAAGATACACATCTTCTAATTACATTAAATGAGCCATTTGAAATCGTTCCTGATGCACCTAAGGAAGAGGACGAATTTTGCGAGGGTTTAATACCTAAAATAAGAACTATATTTCTTGGTGAGTCGATGATGAATGAATCTGAAAAGAGTGTAGAAGACGAACAACATATAGACGTGGATTCAGAAACTCCTTCGAAAATGCAATTAACAGAAGAAAAAGTAAATGCATTACTTCCTGGAAATATCGGAATCTTTCATTCCGAAGAAGTGGTCTTTGTCAATAATTGCACAATCCTAAAGTATGGTCTTTTTAAAAGTATTGTCAAAGGGATTAAAGAAGAAGATTTATCAATTTATAATACGGGCTCAATTGGTTGTGTAAAAGAACCTCTAATTATTGAATATCAGAATGAACAAAATGGTCATTATCAATCACTGATTATGCCAGTTGTGAAACGTTAGCAAGGAGGTTGTTTATGGAAACCAGAGAAGAACGAGGTATAAAGAAAGTGAAGGAACAGAAGAAGAAAAAGACCTCTAAAAAAAGAAAGGTCTTGAAATTCTTCTTAGGCACAAGTTTAGTATCGCTTATTGGTGCAAGTGGTGTTTTCGGGTATGGCTATTATAAGTATGGAGATGAAATTGCTAAGTCTATCACAAAAGGGTATGACAAAGTAAGTAAAATTAATGCTTCGACATTTAATAGTAAAAAATCAACACAGATTCTCGATAAAGATGGGAATATATTGAAAGAACTAAAAGCACAAGAATTTTCATATGTTTCTTCTAAAGATATGAGTCCATTTATTGAGAAAGCATTTGTTTCCATTGAGGATGAGCGTTTCTATGACCATAGAGGGATTGATTTTAAAGGTTTACTACGTTCTGTATATACGTTTGTTAAAAGTGGTGGAGGAACCGTACAAGGTGGCTCTACGATTACACAACAGTTAACAAAGAATGTCTTTTTAACAATGGATAGGACGATGTGGCGAAAAATCGAAGAGATGGTAATTGCACAAGAATTAGAAGAAAAATACTCTAAAAAAGAGATTATGGAATTCTATGTAAATAACATTTATTTCGGTCATGGTAAATATGGAATTGAAACAGCTTCACAATACTATTTTAGTAAGTCAGCTAAAGATTTGAAGCTTTCAGAAGTAGCGATGCTCTCAGGTGTTCCAAATAACCCAAGTATTTATGACCCTGTAAAAAATCCTGAAAAAGCGAAGAAAAGACGAAATATCATTTTATTTAAAATGAAAGAACTTGGCTATATAGGTGAAAAAGAGTATAAGGAAGCTGTGGCTGAAGAATTAGGGTTAAATGTAAATCCGAATACAATTAATAATCAGATTGAAGGAAGTGCCCTTACGTATGCCATTGATAACGCTGTAAAAGTGTTGATGGAAGAGGATGGTTTTAATTTCCGTTATCAATTCAAAGATGATGCAGACAGAAAAGCATATTTTGAGAAGTACCAAGAAAAATATGATGAAATGCGTCAGAAAATTGTAATGGGTGGATTTAAAATTGAAACATCTATTGACCCTAAAAAACAAGAAGAACTTCAAAATGTTGTAGATGCTGAAATGAAGAAGTTCAGAGAAAAAGACCCGAATTCTGGGATTTATAAAAAACAATCAGCAGTAACAACAATAGATAATACAACTGGAGAAGTTGTTGCAATTGTTGGTGGTAGAACACAAGAAGGAAATAACTTCAATAGAGCATATTTAGGAGCCAGACAGCCAGGTTCTACAATGAAACCTTTAGTTGCATATACTCCTGCCTTTGAAAGAGGTTATTCACCAGATAGTGTGCTTGAGGATAGTGAAGTTCCCAAGGGACCAAGAAACTGGTACAGAGGATATAGAGGGGCAGTGACTGTTAGACATGCCTTAGAAAGCTCTATTAATACGATACCATTTAAATTAGCATCTGAATTTGGTGGTAATACAATAACGCAGTATCTTACTAATATGGAATTTAAATATTTAACACCACAAGATAACAACCCAATTATTGCAGTGGGTGGTTTGACAAGAGGGGCTACAACAGTAGAAATGGCTTCTGGATATTCTACAATTGCAAGAAGTGGTCAATTCATTCGTCCAACAAATGTTAGAAAGATTACATTCTTATCTACAAATGACGTGATTTATGAAAATGACAAAAAAACAGTAAAAGTATATGACAAAGGTGCTTCTTATTTAATGACAGATACTATGCGTTCTGTACTTCATGGAGACCAAGGTACAGGTAAACAAGCTAATATGAGTAATTATCCGTTTGCGGTTGGTAAAACGGGTACAACTGATAGCAATAAAGATTCTTGGTTTGTAGGATATACACCTTATTATACAACCGCTGTGTATACGGGTGATGATACACCGCAAGAACAATCAAACTCTATTAGTATTACAACAATGGATATTTGGAGAAAGTTCATGGAACAAATTCATGAAGGTTTAGAAGTCAAAGACTTTGAAAAACCAGATACTGTTTTCGTACAAGATGGTAAATTGGTTAATAGCTTATATACTGTGAAGCAAAAACAAAATGTGCGTGAACGTAATGAGTCAAAACGAATTCGAAAAGAAACAAATGCTCAACAAGAACGTTTAGATGCTGAAGACTATCGTATTATTCATGGACTAACGAAATCTGAAGAGTTAGAACGAGAGCGATACATGAAAGAGTTAATCACTCAAATTAATGATTTCTCAGCTACAGAACCTTCTCAATATGATGCGGTTAAAACATTAGAAGAAGATGGTTGGAAACGATTGGACAGAGTGAAACACAAATCAGCATACGATGACTTAAAAGTAGAATTCAATAAATCGTTACGTAAAGTGGCACGAGATAAAGCTAATTTAGAAGAGAAAATCAGACAAGAAAAATTAGCTGAAGAAAGAAGGAAACAAGAAGAAGAAAGAAAACGTTTGGAAGAGGAACGAAGATTGAAAGAGGTTGAAGAAGCGAAGAAGATGGCAGAGCAAAAAAGAATTGAAGATGCAAAGAAAAAAGAAATTGAAGCATCTCAAAAAGAAAAAGAAGCAAATAAAGCGAAACAAAATGTGAGTCAACCAACACCAAATACGGTGAATGAAAATCCAATAGTTCCGCAAGATGGCCAAGAGGTAAATACATCACAAGACCAAGCTCAATCTCAAACTGAAGTGCAACCTACTCTTCCGAAAGTAGAAGAACAACCTTTGCAGTCAAATACGCAAAGTGAATAAACCAAGAGGAGCAGGTAATAAAGAATACTACCTGCTCCTCTTTTTATAGAAATATAATGTCCGTTAGATACTTTTGAAATCTCGACAATATAAATTAGATAGAAAATAAACAGTAAGGAGATGGAGTATTTTGAGTAATTTATTTGATTTAAAAAACAAAAAGGTTTTATTTGGAATGATTGGTGTAGTTGTATTGCTAATTGGTGCAATTATTGGTGGTGTGATGTTTTTATTTAAGGAAAAACCAGTAGATTTGAAAGAGGTATCTTTTGATAATTTAATAAAAGTAGAATATCAAGTAATAAATAAAGAGTTCTCAAAAAATGATGTTAAACTCGTAATTGGCTCAACTAAATTGAAAGATGAAGATATGAAAGACCTTACTGATAAAGTACAAGATTTAACACATAAAAACGTAGAGCTTTTCTTCTTTGATAATAAAGAAAAAAGAGATGTACCAAAAGAGTTTTATGTAGATGGTTTAAAGAATAAAACAATTGCTACTGAAAAGCATCTTGAATTCTTAGTGTTTAACAGTATTCCTACAGTGGATAAAAACATGAACGCAACAAAAGATTGGAAGATTAGTAAGGCTGATATGAAAGATGGGCTTCTCTACGTAAACACTTCTATCAAAGGCAATAAAAAACAAGAAGACATCGTAGCTCAACTAAAAGGTCTTCAAGATATGGTTCAAAAATTAAATGCTGATAAAAATGTAAAAGATGTAGAGTTTACGGTTAATGCAGGAATTTCTAATACATATAAGTACAATACAAAATTTAGTACAGTATTAGCAACAGCAACGCAATACAATTATAAAACTGAAAAATAAGGAAGAGGGCAGATATTATCTGTCCTTTTTCACATATTTGGTCAGATAAAAAAGGTTTAGTAAAATACTAAGCCTTTTTATTGTTTATATTCGGATTTTATATCTCCAGTTCTAACTTTGAATGAAGAAACAACGGTTCTCTCTGATGTTTGATTATTCGTTAAGTCTCCAGGAATGAAATTACTTAATAAATCCCATTTTAAAGTAGTTTCTAATTTAATCGTGATTTCATTACCATAGTCTTTTAGTGGAACGTTTATACTATTTGTTAATCGTCTACCATCAATATACATACTCCAATCAGATTCTTTTAATCCAGAACGCTCTAAGGAATTTTTAACGTTTTGGTATAGTTCTTTTGAATGAATGTATTCACCTTTGAAATTTTCAGGCGTTCTTGTTTTTACACCACCTTGAGCTCCAACGACCCTTGAAACATAGGCATTTGTAGATGAAATGGAATTTATTTTACTTAATATAGCAGACAAGTCAATAAAAGCTCCAATTGCAATGATGAATAACATGGCACATATCGCAATTTCAATCGTAGCAACACCTTTTTTATTTTCTAAAAAAGTCTTGATTTTCTTTTTTAATTTCATAGCAAATCCTCCTCAAAATTCAATATATTTTATTATATATAGTCAATGAGAAGAATATGAAACATACATGTTTTATCATCAGACTTTCTTATTATTTCAATTCGTGCATATTTTTAATGACTATCATCTATAATGCACTGTAAAAAATAAAAGAAAGGGGATGTAGTAATGAGAAAACAAAAGAGACTGATAGATAAATTAATGGATATTCCAACTGATTTTTTGCTTACGTATAATGGTGAATATGGGCATCTACTTATAAATCCTGTTAAGGCTGAAATTGTAGACAATATTGATAGAAATAAAATTGAAGAGAAGGTAAAAGATGCGTATTTAGAAGAAAATAAAGAATCTATATTAGAGGGGATTGAGCTTTCATATCAAGAGCAAAAAGATGAGGGAATTCCCAGGCAAATGTATTTAAAACAATGTTTAAAAGCGTATACAACAAAATGGTATGAATATGATGATGTGTATATATATAAGAAGAATACCTTATACAAAAAAATATTAGAGGGGTTATGTGAAGGGACCGCTTTTAAAATTCAAGATGATAGAAATGGATTGCTTCTATTCTCGAATTCTTATTCTGCTCAACTACTATACAAAGGTAGTTATGTAGGTATGATAAAAATAAATGATGACGGAACAACACAAATTATAAATTAAAAGGAGCGTTACGTTTATCAGATGATGAGTCGTAACGCTCCTTGTGTTTATTTTTGCGAGAATAAGAACCTTTCCCTTTTTTAGTACGATGTTTTCCATTTCCTCGATTCACTTCATGTAAATGTTCATGGATATTTTCGATTTTAGACTTCCAATGTCCACCTTCAATTTTAATTGTCATTTTCTTCATATTTACCACCTCGTAATAATGTATTTGTTTCATTACCTATTATAACATGAAATAAGAAAGTAGTAAAATATTATTTACTATAATAAGTTATTTTATATATGTAAAAAACATTAAGAATATGAATAAAATTAATTTACATGTATATAATGATGTTATCGTGCGTGATGGCGAGTTATCCGAGGGAAAGGTTAGCTGTATAATCAATAAAAGAAGATACTTTTAAAGTGTCTTCTTTTTTATTATGGTAGGTACTTGATGTTTTAGATGTAGAAAAGAATGGTAAGGTTCTGAAAGAAAACGGAAACTTTATTTTGTAACATAGTAAAGGTCGAGAAAATAAATCTCGACTTTTTTTATATTTATGGAGGGAAATATCTATAATATATGGATTATAACAAAACAGGTATTTGATAAATTTATTTAATAGGGAGAGATTTTATTATGAAAAAGTATTATGTAACAATGACAGACACATATTTAGGTGGTTGGGGAGAATCAGAAGGAAAAGTTAATAAGGTGATTTTTGAATGTGATTCTTACGAAGAAGCTGAGGTTGTAGCTGATAATGCTAAGAATCGTGATGAAATGAAGTATGTAAACATTGTATCAAATAAACCATCATATAAAGAATCTAAATACTTTGTTCAGGTAAAAACAAAAGAAACACCTGGTGTATTACGTTCGTGGTATAAGCCAGGATTTTTTGCAGAACAAGTTGCTTAATTAAGTTAATCTAAATTCAGGTATTCATTTAATTAAAAAAGAGGAGTGTTTTATATGATGATTAATGCGATTAATTCATTATTAAGAAAAAAAGGTACGATGATTTGTAATAACGGTGTAATGGAATTTTGTTCAGCGGAAAAGCAAGCTTACTTAGAGAATGAAGAAGTAATTGCATCTGCAATAAAGAATTTCATCGAGAAATTTAATATTGATTTTTTAAATGAAGTGAATGTATATGAAGGTAGATTTTTTGCTATTCAAGTGCATCAACAAGTGTTAGGTGCTGTTACATATAAGAAGCAAAAAATAGAGAGAAATAGCATTCGTGTAGATGGCATGATTAATGTAAAAGGTATACAACAATCATTTACTCTATTTTACAATGTAAGTAGATTGTCAGATGATTACACAAGAATTAAAACAGTCGGTTTACAGAATAGAAAAGTTGAAGGAAGAAATCTTAAGCAATTACTAAAAGAGCAGAAATTAGTAATTAAAGCTTTGAATAAAGAAACAAGAAAAGCTTCAAATATTTAAAACGGAAACTCGCTTATAATAAGCGAGTTTTTGTTTTATTAATTATGAAATTATGGAGTTGAATTCTTAAACAAACTAAATTATATAAACATTATTTTCTGATAAGGAACTTAGTATTATATAAAATATAATTGAACAGGAGGTAGTGAAAATGAAGAAAATAGAATTGATTGAGATGCTACAGAATGATAATAGACCTATGGATGCAGAGGTTGAAGTATACCTTGACTGTATGAATAATGATACAGGAATATGGGCGAGAATTACTGGATTGACGTATGATAAAAAACTAAAATCTTTGCATTTTACAGGTGAATATGAAGAGTAAATGCTTAAAACACAAAGTTACTTTATCTAATAACTTTGTGTTTTTTATACTTAATAGTAGCTATACTTGTGTCGTGAGTCTCTCCATGGGATATCAAATGAATTCAGTTAATGTAAAAAACATCCTTATTATTTATTCCACTATTATATGTACATATCTTATAATCATCTTTTCTATAATCCCTCCTAATTTCATTATGTCATAGCACTTATCTATTATTAAAGGAAATTAAACCTTTATTCATAGCTCGAACCTATTAAGCTCAAAAAATATCAACTATTGATTATATTTTTTGTTTTATATGTATAGAATATAGCATCTAAAAAAGATAAATAAAACATTGAATATATTTAATGAAAAAGAGGAGCGATTTTAAAATGAAATTACGAGACTATGACGAATCACAATACGAGGAAGTAATTACGAAAGAGAAAATTAGAAGGACGAAACCTCATAAATCTGAAGCAGAACAAGTGAAGGGTCGAAAATTAAATAAACGTAGAAAAGTTGCTAAGACTGAATAGAGAGCTTGATTATATATCAAGCTTTTTTATTTTGCAGATAAGTGTAAGTGTTTATAGAATAATATATTTGTTTATAAGGTTCATATAATATATTAAATAATTTAATAGAAAGAGGTGTTTTATACTATGAATGAACAATTATTGACAAAAGAAGAATTCGCATTGAAAATCACTGATAAATCTAATATTAATGGAATTCATCGTTTAGGGAATACGTTGGTTATAGGCTCTAAAAACACAGGGAAAACCACGGAAATGCTACCATTAATGGCACAACAAGATATTAACAATAAAGAGTGTGGTGCTACTTTTATTGTGGGAAGGAAAGACATTTCTTGTATGTTGTACGGCATGGCCAAGAAAGCAAAGAGAAAAGTTGTATTCTTAAAACCGAGTATAGATGAAAAGGCAAGAAAAATTCTTGAATTTAAAAGTTATGAATATAACCGAGTAAAGGAAGAGGTTATTGACTATGAAGAGGTCATTAGTAAAAAGATGATAGTTATTATTGATATGGAATACGTAGTGAATGGGGATGACGGTATTAGGGCTACTGCAATGCTATTATCTCAATTGCAACTAAGTATGCAAGTGAATGAAGATGCCAAAGTATCGCCTCACTTTGTCTATATTGATGACTCTCAATACTATCTTCCATTTGTGGAATTATTACTCTCTTGTGGAGATGATTATTGTATTGGAAGTACACTCTTTATGCAAAGTAAAAAGCAAATGATTGATGAGCGGGGCGATTATGAGGCTATGTTAGAGCCTAATATTAATAACTTTGTGTTTATGAACTCTCTCATTTATGAGGATTCTATTTATTACCAAAAGCAACAAGTCTATTACAGTTATAAAGAATTTGTAGGAAGAGGACGAAATGAGATTATTTGTGAAACCAAAAATGAAAAAGGGGAACGTTCTGTTGTCTTAGGTATTTTGAATCTTGTAGAAGACGCAGAAGATTGTATGCGGATAGGATTGAATCATAAAAAGAAAATGATGAAAAAGATGCCTAAAATAGAAAGGGAACAGGGAGCAGAAAAAATAGTACAGTTACAGGAAAAACAAAAACCTATTCAAAAATCTATTGAAGCGATACATCAAAGGAAGAACAAAAAGAAACAGTTTTTACAAACTGATTTTGAATCAGATGAGGAGTATTAATCCTAATTTCATTGACTATAATCAAGCTTGTTTTCTGAAAAAAATTTGGTTAGACTATAGGTAGAGAATGAATCGACAGGGGAGAGATATGAATGAGTTTGAAAAGAAAAAGCGAATCGTTAAATGATTTAAAATCAGTTATTATGTTTTTTATAAAAGATGTAAAAACGGACTTATTCATCACAACAAAGGGTAAGAAGTTATATCGTGCAAATGCCTATGAGTGTAAATCTGAAGGTTTATTATGCCAAGTGGGGGATATAGACGGTGGTAAAACCGTTCTCGTAGAGTACCCAGATATTAAGAGGATAGAAGATAAAATTGAGGGAAGAGTGTATTATGAAGTAAATGAATAAATAAAAAAAGACAGAATGTATCTGTCTTTTTTTATTTATTAAATTTGTTTTGAAACTTTTCAACTTCCTCTTTTAAAGTAATGACTTGTGTAAAGTCCGTGAGGTCAAGCTTCAAGATGAATGAAGCAAGATTTTCTATTTGTGATAAAGGAATCTTCATATTATCAACACGAATCATAGATTCTTTTGAAAGCCCTGCCATTTCTAAAACCTTTTGAGGATTAAGTGAAAAGAATTCACAAAGTTGTTCTAAGACTGCGATAGAAGGGTTTTTTCTATCTCCATTCTCCAAACGATGTAAATATGATGCACTTACTCCGATTGCTTTCGCTACTTTTTCTAAAGATAATTTTTTCTTGTTTCTTTCTGATTTCAAAAACGCTCCTAATTCATTCTCCATTGTTTCTACTGTTTTTAATTTTAGTACCGTTGTCATTGTTTGTTCCTCCCCTATATATGCCATAACGACTGTATATTTCCATGATGTAAAAATAGTCCATTGTAAAAAAACTTTTAAATTTTATACCCATTAAGTATTCCTATTGTATGTTGTTTGTATATTATATTTATTAAATGTAAATGCGATAACAAAATATGAGCATAAAATAAAATCATATGAACATATCATTTTATTTTTATATAAAAAAAGCAACCCATTCTGACAATAGGTTACTCAATGTTTTTTATCACACGAAATAAAACTGTTTCGTTTCTCATTACGTGTGGTAAATCCTTATGATAGTGCCCGAAATACCAATGAGAAAAGTTTAAATTTTCATATATAGATTCTAAGTATTTATTTAAGCAATCTGGTTTTGGACGGAACCCATATAGTCTACATAGCATTTCTAATGTTTCTGTACGGCAAGTGTGTGTAAGTACATAGTCAACACTATAGTTGTGTTTTTCTAAATTAGAAATCCCTTCATCCATTTCTTCATAAGAAGGAAGTTCTTCCTCCCACCAATCAATTCCATTCATTCTTCTGTATTTATCTGTTGATGATGCACCGCCAAAAGTAAAAAACTTCTTGTTGTTTATAGTAAAAACTTGCCCACGCATGAGGTGAATAATATTGTCGCTTAAGAAGTGAACTTTCCCACCGTTCCATGTTTTCTCCTCATACTTATTTAGCAACGTGAAATTTTCATGATTGCCATCTATAAATAAAGTTGTAAATGGTTTTGCAACCAATTGCTGAAATAAATTTTTTTCCTTTTCTGAGTTATTCCATGGGAATCCAAAATCCCCCACAACGACAACATAATCATTTGTTGTTAAGTAGTCTATATCTAATATCCTTTGTATATCTAAAATACCATGTATATCTCCAGTTATTTGAATTCTTGACATTTTAATCTCCTCCATGATATTATCATAAAGTCTTTATAAACTATAGTCAATGAAATTTATAGAAAAGGATGAGTGATTATGACTTCTTTAATTGGTTGGTTAACACCTAACGCTACATTAGTTCCATGTGAATATGGAGGTCATCAGTATTTTGCAAGAGAGGTTTTAGATGAGCAACACTGGAAAGAAGATAAGTATAAAAAAATGGGTGAATTAAGAGAGTTTCATATGCCTGACGATGAATACTTGAAACGATTCAAGAACTACATTCCTATTTCGAGAGGTTTTGTAGGATTTCTTATTGATGAGAATCATACTTATCAAATTACACAAGCTCAAATCAAATGGTTCAAAGAGAATTATGACGATTTGGATGAAAGACAAAAAGAAGATGTTGATATTCTTTTCGAAGATAAGGAACTGTGGCCGTCATGGAACTAAAAAAAATTAAGAGATTAAAAAATATAATCTATACCTTATTTGCGGTCATTGCAATTTTTTCATTCTATAAAATTCATGCGATGAACAAATCAATTGAAAAAGCAAATCATCCTACGGGTAGTGAATTTACGGTTGTGCATAAAGACATTACAAAAGATGATGCAAATTATGCGGTGCTTGTTGATGAATTTTTAACACCAGAGAATTTGAAATCAGTTGCAGAGAATATCGTTAAAGATGAAAATAAGGATAAAAAAATTATCATTAGAATGTATTCAGATAAAGATTTAATCAAAAAAGAGAAAGTTACTGCAACAGTAACATATACAAAAAAAGATGGTTATCAAATTACTGATTATGATGAAGGTGAGGATAAGTGAAATGCAGGATTTGTAATGTAGATGAATCTGAATACCTATCGGAACTGTGTAAGCAATGTAGTTATTTATTGCGTATGGGATATACGGAAGAAGAAGTGAAAAGAGTTAGAGATGGTACATACAAGGTGATGGACTATGAATATTTTGTATCGTATTCATATACAAATGGTTGTTTTCGTGGCATTGATAATGACCACATTAATATATTTGAACACCCATCTGAAAAGGGTATGTTATGGATAAAAGAAGTTCAAACAAGAATTAAAAATAAGTATAAGTATGATGAAGTAAAGATTATTAACTTTCAAAGATTTGTAGATTACAAATAGGAGTGAATAAATTATGGATGCAATTATACAAGAAAAATCATTGAACATGATTGAGTTTATTGAATATCAAGCAGAAATACAACGAAAATACATCCAGAAAGAAATAAGTGCTGAAGATGCTATGGATTTGACTGGTAAGATGTTTACTCGTTTGCATTTAAATTTGGAAGAGATTAACTCTCGAAATTAGATATGGAGGGAATTATTATGTTTAAAAAAATTCATGAATATGAAGGTGGAAATATTGTTTTAGAGGATGAGGAGTTTGGTACGGATGAAGTGACTTTGAAGTGGGATGGGTGTATTGATTACAGCATTGGTTTTAATGGTGTTAAACCCCGTGAGGATAAAGCAGGAGAAGATACAATGTCTATTCATATTTGCGATATTGATGAAATGATTAACAAACTCCAAGCGTTAAAAGAGTATGGAAGAAAACACTTCAATAATGAGTATTGGCAGTAATTCAATAAAATTAAGCAATAAGAGTTCTATCCAAATAAGGAGGGAATGTATATGAAAACAAAATATGACTTAACCTTGATGGAAGCACTTGAAAGGTGTCTTAATAGAGAGGGTTTTATGCGTGGTGATGGATTCAAGAGTGGAGTATATGTGAAGTTGCATAATGGTATGCTCGTTACAGTAGATGCTAATAAAATGCACAGTTATATAGATACTTTTATTGTATCAACAACGCTACAAAGCCAGAGGTTTAAAATCTTTCCTGTCGCAAATGCAAAAGCATTAGAAATGTAGAATATAAAGTGTATTTAGTAAGGAAGTAGGTGTATGTTATGAAAGCATTTCATGTTCAAGGTAGTGATGGTGAAAATCAAGAGATAGTGTTTGCTGAGACCGTTGGTAAAGCGAAAGTGAAGAGTGAAGCGTATAGATGGTGCGATTATACGGAAATTAGAGCGAGTAGGATAATAGAGTTTGATAAATATGCTGACTTGGGATATGTGCCAAAAAATGAATTGTTAAAAAACGGTTGGTGGTTTACATGTCAAAAATGCTCAATTACATGTACTGAGGAAAACGCAGTTGTAGTAGAAGAAAAGGTTTATTGTAAGAAATGCAACTTAGTACAAGAATCAGTTTCATAGAATCCAAAATATGTTAACGAAAGAGGGATATAATGGGTATCACAATTCATAGTTCTATTGCAAGGTCATCAAGATTAAAATGTGGAGACTGTAAAGACCGTATTCAAAAGGGAGACCATGTTCTTTTTTACTTAGACAGTGGTAAGTTTCATAATGTACTTTGTACAAAA
The DNA here is from genome assembly GCF_037120585.1 of Bacillus sp. CCNWLW194. Classification (NCBI taxonomy): domain Bacteria; kingdom Bacillati; phylum Bacillota; class Bacilli; order Caryophanales; family Bacillaceae; genus Bacillus; species Bacillus sp. CCNWLW194. The sequence goes on from NZ_JBBBBL010000004.1 coordinate 159,185, forward strand.
TGTGACCATGGGAAATCAGAATTATCAGCTTTAGAGGAAAATGAGATTCTTGTAAGTAGTCTTGGGCTTGGGCAATATTAAATGTGTATTTTAAAAGTAGAGGGAGTGGATAAATGTGATTTTGTTTAGGGGAAAACCAATTGAAGATTATGGTGATACAAAATGGTTTTATGGCAATGCCATAATGAATTATGAAGATAACTTAGCTTATATTGAATCGCCAGGACAAGGTTTTGTTCCAGTAGAATGGGAATCAGTTGGTCAATATATTGGGCTGAAAGATACAAGTGATGAGAAAAAAATGGTGTTTGCAGGTGACGTTGTTGTTGGAAAGCGTCAATCTCATTGGCATGGTGGGTATGACAATGTAAAAGGAGTAGTCTGTTTTTCGGACACTAACTTTGGGTTTGAGGTAAATGGAGTTGGTGGGGGAGACCTTCATTCTATTGAATCAATTGAAGTAATTGGGAATATATATGATAACAAAGACTTATTAGATAATGAATATAACAAATAAAAATAAAAGAAATGGAGAGGGTTTATATGAGTAAGAATATTAAATGTCCGACATGTAAAGAAGAATCAACTATGCATTTATGGGATGAAAAAACAAAACAATTTTACGGTCAAAATGCTTTATCTATCACATTAGCAAGTAAAGTAGGTTGGAGTGAACACATTTGTCCAAAGTGTACATCAAAAGCATATAACAACGAGGTTATTTAAAAAGAGGTTCCTGAAAAAATCAGGTAACCTCTTTTTTATGTTTTTATTATAGATATGAATATCCTTTGTGAGAAACTTGTCGGTCATTTACGTCGCATTCCCAACGAGTATTAAATAAATCTTTATTTGGTACAGTGAAAAATCCTAAATGCCATAACGAAATGAAACTAACATAAAATTGTTTCTTTTTTGAAGTATTGTCAACAAATGAAATAATATCTTCTGCTTCTGTTAATTTCCATTTCTGGAAGCACTCTAAGTATTCAATGATGAATCTGTCTTTTATATTGACCTTACTGATAAAAACATCGGAAATTTCTTTGTCTTTTTTAAATTGCTCCCAATAATTATTTATTCTGTTCATTAATTTTTCCAGTTCTTCGTGTCTATAATGTGATTCTGTTTTAAAATGATACTCACCTGTTTTTAGAATTATCTTTGCGTACATATTGAAACATCTCCTCTAATTAAATTGATAAAATCAATACCTGTTTTTTATAAATTCTATATATTATAGATAAAAATATTTTCTTTACTACTCCAAAATTTCACGTACCGTATTTATAAATAATAAATCAAAACAAAAATAAAAAAGGATAAACAACATTTGTGTAAATAGCAAGAAAAAAGACCTAAAAAAGGTCTCTTATAACAATATTTTTTCAAGAATTTCTTCTTTCGATAAACCATTTTCAATTTGTAAATCAAATGCTTTTTTTAGTAAAATGCTGAATTCTTTACCAGGTTTTAATCCTGCATCAATTAAATCTTTTCCTGAAACAAGAGGGGAGATAGTAGATTGTTCTCCAACTGTTTGCAGTTTTTCTATTTTTTGATGGAACCATTCTTTTACTTCTGTGTAATCTTTCTTTTCTTCAGAAATACCTCTACCTTTATGGTCTGCTTCTCCGAACAACACAATGTCTTCGATGTTAGTAGCAACCATTAATTTTCGAACAGCCTTGTCTGAACCAAATGCAATTGAGTTTGGTCTCATATGATTTTCTACCATATTTAAAACTTTTTTAATCAATCGTTTGTCATTAGTAATTCTCTTCAAAAATTGCTTCGCAACAGGTACACCTTCTTCAGCATGTCCACGAGCTGTTATTTGTCCATCTTCCTGAATAACAGTTGTAATAGGTTTTCCCATATCATGGGTAGGTCCCAACAACATAAATGCAAGAGGATTTGAAGATAGATGCTTTAAGCTTGCTAATTCATCAATTACCATCATTGTATGTGTCCATACATCACCTTCAGGGTGGAAGGTAGGATTTTGAGGGCATCCAATTAATGCATCTAATTCAGGAAACAACTTTTTAACGATAAGCATGTCTCTCATATATAAAAAGAAAATGGAAGGTTTTTCGCTTTTCATTAATGCTTTTAAAAACTCTTCAAAAATTCTTTCTCGTGGAAGAGAAAATCGAAATCCCTTACATAAATCAATTGTTTCTTCTGCAATTGTGAAGTTGAACCTTGAAGCGAATTGACAAGCTCGAAATGCTCTTAATTCATCTTCAATAAATGTATTTTCATCAATGTGACGAATGATGCCTAACTGAATGTCAGAGACACCATTAAAGTGGTCGATTACTTCCTCAGTTAACACATCTACCATAATAGCATTCATTCTGAAATCTCTACGTTTAGAGGCTGTTAGCGTGTCCAAAAATGGGTCTACAACAACATCAAATCCTGTATGGCCATCATCTGTCTTTACCTCTTTACGAGGCATAGAGAAGTCGATATCCACTCCGTAGATTTTTAAAATTCCGAAGAAAGCACCGAACTCATCAACATATCCAAACTGAGATAAGATAGTGCGTAACGTTTCAGGTGTAATACCATAAATTTCAACATCAATATCTTTACTTTCCTTATTCATGAACATATCTCGAACATAACCACCAACATAAAATGTTCGACCTCCATGATTTTTAATCTCTTGAGCAACTTGCAATAAAATTTGCTTTGTTTCGTTTGTATTCATTATAAAAACACTCCTTGTATAATAGATTCCTTATGAAATACCTGTTCTTTCAAATCTACTTATTATAAGCAGTAGAACAGAAATATATATTTTTAATATAAAGATTTGCATATAATTCTTTAAAAAGTGAGGTGAGAATCATGGATATTGATGTTACAGTTAAAAAAAATTTAATTGTCGGGTTGTATGTAGAAGTTCAAACATCCACAGGTGAGATAGAACGTGGATACATAAAAGAAATTCTATCTCAATCCAATAATAAAAAAGGAATTAGAGTTAGGTTATTAAATGAAATAGAAGGTAGAGTACAATATGTATTTTCGAAGCATGAAATTAAAGCTGAAAACTTCAAGTTTTATAACCTATTCTTTTTTGAACCATGTATCTATTCCTTATGGGATAAAAGAACCAGAACATATGTGACAATTAACAGAAAAAACTCAGTCTATAAAAACTATGAAAACCTCGCATTCTTATTTACCACAAAAGAGAAAGCGAAAAAATTAATTACAGGAACAGAATTAGATACCCCAGATATTCAAATCAAAACTATCAATAGAAAGAAACCCATTGTTGAAGTTTTCAAAGATAAAGGGATTGATAAATTTACAATTGATGGTGAAAGAAAATTATCTTTCGAAAAAATGAAAGAATGGGAGAAATATTTCCGAGAACAATAGTTCATGTAGCACTCTTTTTGTAAAGGGTGCTATTTTTCTGTAAAAATATCAATTGTCAGAAAAATTACAATAACAATACAAACTGTTAAGAGTCGTTTACATAACGATAATTGCGTTGTTTTTAGTCAATAAAATTTATATCATAAACTATAGTAAATGACAATAATTTAAATTGCATATATAAAAATTAAAAGGAGATGATAGTTTATGAGAAAGAAAAGTAAAAAGGTTATTGCTTTAGCAACGTTAGCTACTGCATTATCATTTAATACATTACAGGTATTTGCGAATCCTGAGATTGAAGAAGCAGAAACGAAAGTTCAAAAAATGGATAATGAGATTATCGAATCCATGACAAAGCTTGATAAGTTAACAAAAGACATTGAAAAGTCGGGGAAAAAAGTAGAAAAAGCACAAGAAGATATAGCGAAAACACAGGAAAGCTTTGAACGTACAAAAGGAATTTCTAAGAATAGATTAAGTGTAATTCAAGAAAAGAATGCTCCTAAATTCAGTTATATTAATGCTCTTGTTTCTTCTGAAGGAATTACAGACTTTATTAGCAAAGTATCTGCCATCAATACGATTGTAGAAGCTGATACAGATATAATGGGTTCTCTAAAAGAAAAAGAGACTGATTTAAAGGAGAAAAAAGAAGTTTTAGATAAAGAGACTGTTAAATTAAAAGAGAGTAAAGAGCAAGTAGAGACGGAAAAACAAAAGCTCGAAGAAAACAAAGCACAGGTAGTAGTGGAAATTCAAAAGCTGAAAGCGGAAGAAGAGGAACGTGCTCGTCAAGCTGAGATTGAAAGACAAAAAGCTGAAGAAGCAGAACGAAATCGCCAAGCTCAGTTAGAAGCTCAAAAACAAGTCGAATCAAGTGCTCAAAATCAATCACAAGAGCAAAATCAATTCCGTATTACAGTACAACCGCCAGTGATTGCAGGAATTCAAGGGAGTCGTAATGCTACTGCACAAGCTCCAACATCGAATACAGATGGTGTAAAAGCTCCAGTATCTGTATCCGTTCCAACAGCTCCTGTATCTACAGATAAAGCTCAAAATGTGATTGCTGAAGCGAAAAAATTCCTTGGTCTTCCATATGTATGGGGAGGAACAACACCTTCTGGATTTGACTGCTCTGGATACATGCAATATATCTTTAAAAATGTTGCAGGAGTGAAATTACCAAGGGTTGCGAGAGAACAACAAAATGCAGGTGTACAAATTCCTGTAAGTGAAGTTCAACCAGGGGATTTAATTTTCTGGGGCAAACCTGCACATCACGTAGCAATGTACATTGGTAATGGTCAATACATTCACGCTCCACAAACAGGAGATGTAATTAAAATCTCTAAAATGAATCCAAGTGGAGTAACAAGTGCAACACGAGTGTTAAATTAATACAGATACATAAGCTCTCAAGAAACGTTTCTTGGGAGTTTCTGTTTGATAAAAGAAAGGGATGCTTCCAATGAACAAACCAAAGAAAGTTGAAGAACAAGATAAAGAATTTATTAGAAAATTAGCAGACTTACATAACTTAGTTGCTATTGGCGAAATAGAAGATTCAAAGTTTGATGCGTATGTTATGGGAAACAAAGAACATTTTTCTCATCCGATTTGTTTAGCTATCATAATGGAGCGTATAAAAATATCAACTACTTATTTTGATGGACATTACAAACTATGTGAAATCGCATATGGATTCATACGAGAATACTCAGAATGGGTTTACTCGAAACTTCCAATTACTACAACAATCAAATTAGCGGTCTTTGAAGAAACTTTTGAGAAATACAAACTCTCATCAAATGAATAAGCAGGTAGATAGTGGGCGAATGATATCATTTCGTCCTTTTTGCTTATATTCGACCAAATTGATTTATAAAACCTGCTACTAAAATCTAATATAAGGTATATCAAATAAAGGGGGTTATTCCATTGAAAAATCCAATGTTGAAAGATAAAGAGAAATTTCAGCAATCATCAATCAATGAAGAACATATGACAGTAGGAGGAACAGTAGCAAAAACATTTATCTATTTAATTCTGTTATTAGGAGCGAGTTTATACTCGTTTATGCAAATACAGAATGGTACCATGGGGATGAAAACATCTGTAGGGCTAATCATTGGTATTTTAATTGCCAGTTTTGTTATTTCATTGATAACAGCATCAGTTCCTAAAATAGCATGGTTAACAGCTCCTATTTATGCAACCTTAGAAGGGGTTTTAATCGGTTTTATCTCTACGATGATAGAACATAAATACCCAGGTATTGTTTTACAAGCTGTATTAGCAACTATTGCAGTTGTGATGGCTATGCTATTCTTATACACAACTCGAATCATTAAAGTAAATGAAAAGTTTTTAAACGTAGTAAAGATTGCAACGTTATCTGTTTTGATTATCTATTTAGTAGATATTGCTCTTATGTTATGTGGTGTACCAATTCCATTCCTGCATGATAGCAGTCCATTAAGTATCGGTATCAGCTTACTAATTATCGGAATTGCATCTTTAAATCTTCTTGCAGATTTCTTCTTCATTGAAGAAGGTGTAAATGCAAAAGCTCCAAAATATATGGAGTCATACTTCGGATTTGCTTTATTGGTTTCAATTGTATGGTTATACCTTGAAATACTGAAATTCTTAGAAAAGATTAGAAAATAAGCTATCAACATTGATAGCTTATTTTTATTGTTTATGTGTATTTGAAATAGACGTAAATAAGGATAGTTTTTGATAGATATTCTTCATGTCTTTTGTGGTTAATACGGGAGATGAATCCTTTATGAGATTTTGAATTGTTTTTTCTATATCATCTACTTGTATTACCTTTGCTTTTGTACTGGATGACAATTTAACTTTTACTGTTAACGTTTCTTTCCCAAAAACAATAAGAGGGGTTAATCCTTCATAAGGAAGAGATAAGTATTGCGACAAGAATCGAGTGCATTGCTTGTTTTTTTGAAGAGGGTTTGGAAATTGACATTTGTTTTTTGCTGTAATCCATTGAACCCATTCTTTACTCTTGTCAGAGCCGTATACTTTCCCTTTTAAGGTTTGACATTCGATTGGGTATACACCACTGGAATGTATAAGAACGATGTCAATGTCATTTGTTTGCCCATCTTGATAAGGGATATGTACATTTGCTAATAACATACTATCAGGAAAAGACTTTTCTAACCTTCTAAAAATTCTCCACTCTGCTAATATGTTTTTATCTTGATTTATATTTTTGTAATGAAATCCTGTTATGTCTTTGTAGGTAGAATCATGATAATTCCATCTATTGATTAGTAAGTATAGTGTTACGGTTACAAATAAAAACGTCAGTACAAAAGAGCCAATAAAAAGAAATAATTCCATACGGCATCCTCCTTTCGGGAAAAGATATAGTTATTATAGATGATTTATAATATAAATATATGCTGAAATCAACCGTATTTTTATTGACAATAGTCAATAAAAGATTTATGATAAATAGCAACAAATGAAAGGGTGGTGTTTAGATGTATACAAATCAAATGCACAAAGAATTAGCCTATTTAAGAGGATATTTAAAAGGTAAAAATTTCAACTACGCTATTGTTTCATTGAACTTAGCAGAAAAAATGCATGAAGGACAAACGAGAAAAAGTGGAGAGCCTTACATTAGCCACCCTGTTCGCATAGCGAATGCAATTATTTCTTTAGGCATTCACGATGAAGAAGTCATTTCAGGAGCTTTGCTACACGATATTTTAGAGGATACAGAAGTTACCGTAGATATGTTATTGAATGTATATTACTTACCTAAAAAAATTGTAGATATTATCATTCGATTAACAAAAACTACAATAGTAATGCAAGAAGAAATCCCAGAAATGACAACAGATGTGTATTATGAACAAATGAGAGTATGTTTTAAAACTTGTCTAATTAAAATTGCTGATAGATGTCACAACGTAAGTACGATGTATTTCTTCGAAAAAGCGAAAATTCAACGATATATTAAAGAAACAGAAGAGTATGCATTACCACTTTGTAGCTACGTAAGTGATATGTGTCCGAAATACGCAGATGCCATCTATACGATGAAGTATCAAATTGAAAGCATTTTAGAGACGATAAAAACACTTGTTTTTGAATGTAAAACGGAAGTTGTCGAAAATTAATACAAAAAAGAAATCCTTGTATAAAAACAAGGATTTTTTTATTGACTATAGTAAATGAAAAGTGTATGATTAGTTTATACCTTAAGAGGTAAAACAAGACGAGAAAACAACAGGTAATGGAAATGCGTTCAATTTGGTTGAACTATATCCTACACCTATACAAAACCAAAAAGTGAGGTGTTACTTTGCAACTTGACTTATTCGAAAATGAAATGGAACCCGATAAATTCCGTTATACAAATGCAATTTGGAATGAGTTAAGATTAAATACTTCTTGGAGTATTGGCTCTGTAGCATCTCTTATAGAAAAAGGTACTTTTCGAACAAAAGAAGAATGGAAAGAATTTTATTTTCATTCTGGAAATCAACGTTTAGAAAAATTAAAACAAATGAATTTAAGCGAGGATTTAAAAAGAAAGGTTATCTTAATTCGACCTGACGGTGATATTCCATATGCCGTAAAGCAATTGAATTATGAGTATGGAAGAACCAGAGGGAGTTTAGCCTTTAAGGGAGATGTTCTTTATAACGAAATCGTTAAAAGAGGGAATCCTTACGGGTTAACGAAGAGAGAATGCCAATATGCAGTGTTTTATCGAGTGATTGCTGAAAGTTGGAATGGCGTTGTCGTTAGAGAACGTAATACAATGGATGCACTGCAAACGGAGTTAAAGAAACAAGGTGTTATTGTATCTTGTAAAAAAACATCGGGTCGTATTGATTACAAATACGAAGTAGATTATGAGTTATTTAAAAATGATACATTATTATGTGGTATCCAAGTGAAACCACCAAGCTATTTACAAGACACTCCTTATTTACGAGAAACAAAAGAAGTAAATGAATATAAGAATAAAAAATACAAGCAAGATTATAAAGTAGATGTTTTTTATGTATATTCGAAAACAAATGGAGAAATTGTAAATGATGAAGTCATAGAAGAAATTATTTCGTACATTTCGAAAATAGTATTTAACTGATTACGAAAACAAAATAATTTGTTTGTTATTGAAAGAAAATACTCGGTTCCATAAAAGGAATGAAATAATCGTTACATTTATATAATAAAAAATACTGAATCAAATTCAAATGATTCGTTGAATACAAATAACATTATGAGGTGATTAGAAATGGAAAATAAAAATACAATTGTTTTATCAGCGGAGATGGATATGGAGATTGAAGAAGTGAAAGCTTCTATGAAAGGAAAATCGACTGGCATTCCTCAAGTGGATGTATTAGTTGTAATGGCCGCTTTAGTAAGTCAGAAAAAACCACATACCACTGCCTGGTTAAACGAATCAAGTTATAATTTCAAAATTTTAATGGAAGCGTTAGTGAATGGGTATGAAGTAGAAGAATTCACTGATGAATTTACTGATGAACCTATTGAAGAAGAGACAAAAATGGAAAAGGGTAAAGTAACGATTGAGATTGATTTTACTGGTGAAGGTGTTCAGATTCAATTCAACGGAAACCCGAATGATTATCAAAAGGCAATTCAAACGGTAGTTAAAAATGAGGAAATCCTTAAAATTATTGCACATCAAGTTGTAGAGGAATTTGGAGTAGAAGAAGCTATGGAAAATGTTTGTTGCATGAGTGGTGGTTCTTGTCCGTTCGGCGGGGAACGATTCTTCGCAAACTTGTTAGGTTTGCCGAAATTACCTAAAGAATTGAAAGAGACGGAAGAATACCAAGAATTCATGGAGGAAATGAAAGAAGTTCATGAAATCTTCAAGCTGTTTGGTCATCCTTTTGGTGAAATTGGTTTTGTAGATGCAGTTCCACAAGGTGTATTTGAAGGGATGATTCCATTTCTACATAAGATGTCTGATTCGTTTACTACACATGCGAATCCAGAAGATATTTTCTCTACTATCGAGCGTCTTGCTCAAACCTTTACGGGAAGTCAAATGGCTCCAGATGAAGATATCGAATTGGAACATGGAGATGTGATGGTACTTGAAATCAATGGTTATCAAGAAGATGTTCGATTTTTCGTTTTGAAAAATCAACAAACTGGTTACATTCAATTGATGTCAACAAAACCGAACCTTCCATTCCGTATCCCTAATACATTTACAGATTCGGATAAACTGTTTGCATTTTTAAATAATCATCCTAAAATTAAAGATTGGGATATTATTGGGAATGTAAATGATACAGAACCACAAATAGCATAAAATCATACATACAATAGTAAAAAGCCTCTTATTACAAGGGGCTTTTTTATTTAGGCATAAAACACATGGGTAGGTGATTATAATAGACAGTTACATTTTTAGTAGGTGAGGTGTTGTGTATGAAGAAAATATTGAGAGTAATAGTCAATATAATACTTTTAGTTGTGGTAATTGTTGTAGTGGCAGGTACGTGTGTTAGGCAAGTAAATCAAACAGAAAACAATCAGAAGGTAGAAATATTGGAAGAAGCAATTGATAAGCATCAGGTCTCAGATGAAGTAAAAGAAGATGTAAAGGATATATTAGATACGTTTAAAAAAGAAGAGTACCTGTTAAGTGATAATTCAATAGGTATTTTAGAAGTTCCTAAGTTGAATTATAAAGCTTCTATTGGAGAAGGTACGGACTTTGATAAGGTGGACCAAGAGATTGGGCATATAAAGGATACTGCATTACCTGGGCAAAAGGGGGATGTTTTATTAGAAGGGTCTACGCATTTAAAATTCAAGAAATCCATTTTAGAACTAAGCTCATTAGAGAAAGAGGATAGTTTCATCATTAAGACGCTAAATGGTGAGTTTCGTTACGTGGTTCTAAACAAAAGGGTTGTTCCCAAAAAACAAGTTATTATGAAGGGTGAAGAAAACATGGATGAATCTATGCTAACGATTTTGATAAAGGGTTATCCAGAAGAATATCTGGTGATTCAAGCAAAGTTGTTATAAGAAGAGATTGAGAAGGAAAATAGTTATGTTTTTATAGGTATGTAATTATAATGACAATGTGATTTGATATGAATTGAAGAAGGAAGAGGTGTGTGTCATGTTATTTAAAACAAAGAGAGGAATCCTATTAACAAGCTTTATGGTGTTTCTAACGGTTTCTATAGGACTATCGACAATAGGTATTCCATTAGGGGATATCATGTCTCAACAACAAGAATTTATCGGTGGTAGTTTGGCGTTTCTCGTGATGGGATTCATGTTTACCTATTTTTTAGGAAAGCTATTTATTGATATTAAATATGTGATGGAAAAAGATTATCTGCTCGTGCAAGGAGGTATTTTTCGTTCTTATATTGCATATGAAGATATTCAAAAAGTAACAAAAGCGACAAATATTATTATGGGCTATAGAATCGTAGGTTCATCAGATGCTATTGAGATTTTTTACAAGTTAGCACCGTTTGGCAGTATAAAGATTTCTCCTAAAGAGCAAGAGAAGTTTGTAAAAGAATTAAAAAAGAGATGTCCAAACATAGTTGTGGATATGGATATTAAATAAAGTGTTACAAGCATCAAATTATGATGCGTAACGCTTTTTTTGTTTTGTCCTGCATTATTTCTTTCATCTAAAAAGAATATAATAAACATATTGATATAAAAGAGGTATTTTAGGGAATTCATTCAAGAAGAATCAATTATTAGTAGAAAAGGGAGAGATTAGATTATGTATTATGAAACAGAAGATGGAGTAATTTTTGTGAATAATGGATATGTAAACCTCAACGGTAATCCTGTAAAGAAAACGAAAAGAGAGTATCCGTATAGCTATGACCCGTATGTAGTGTGGAAAAAAGATTATGTTGAAGCAAAAAGCCATACAGTTTACTCAGATAGGCTTTTACAGTGGGATTACAAGAAGTTCGAAGAGTGTTGTATGGATGTTTGGGGAAATCATAGACAAGGATTTAATGGAAGGGAACCAGAAGATATTGAGAAATTCCTAAGTAAATACTTTGGTGAAAAAGTGAAGTTAACTGTAATTATGGAATGCTGTAATGTCTCAAGTGGATATCCAATTTGGGTATTTTACTATGAGAAATTGAATACTAATCTATAAATAGGTAAAAGGAGCATGATAATTCATACTCCTTTTTTGCTATGTATTTACTTAATATAGTTATAAAAAAGAGAGATAAACTCTCTCTTTTAACTTGCAATTCGTACATCAGAATATACACTGATAATAGCATCCAATTCTTCTTCTGATAGTGTCTCTTTTTCAATTAAGGCTTCTGCAATGGCATCTAATAGATGTCGATTGTCTGTAAGAAGTTGAACAGTCTCATCGTAAAGTTGGCTTGATAACTTCGTTGCACGTTCTAAGATAGAGCTTTCATCAGCCTTTAACACAGTAAGATTTAACATACCAATTGATTCATCCATACCATAGGAAGAAATCATTTCTTTAATTTTCTTAGTAGCTTGCAGGATATCCTGATGAGCACCTGTTGTTACTTTTTGGTTGTCATTAAATAGTAAATATTCAGCTACTCGACCACCATATGCTCGTTTGATTTCATTCTTCAACTCTTCAATCGTATGTAGTCCTGATTTAGAAGGGCTGTAGAATGTTACGCCTCCTGCACCAGAAGTGGAAGAAATAATCGTCACTTTAGGAACTGAGATATCTGTTATTAACTTCGCAACAAGGGCGTGACCCGCTTCATGATAAGCTACTAATCGAATTTCCTCTTTGCTTCGTGGCATATCCTCATTTGGATGACCTTTCATGATGACCTTAAATAAAGCTTTATCAATACAATTCATATCAATCGCATCTTTTCCATCTTGGATAGAAATAAGAACAGCTTCATTTAATAGAGATTTGATATCTGCACCACTAAATCCAATTGTTTGTTTTGCTAAGTTACTAAAGGAAACATCTTCTGCAAAGACTTTTCCCTCTGCATGAATATGAATGATTTCTTCACGCTCTTGAGGATTTTGAGGTAATGGAATCATCACATGCTTGTCAAATCGTCCTGCTCGAATAAGAGCTTCGTCTAATGATTCAATACGATTTGTTGTTGCGATGACTAATACACCACTTGAAGAAGAGTATCCATCCATTTCAGAAAGAAGGGCGTTAATTGTTTGGATTCTTTCAGAGTTTTCATCACCTTCACGACTACCCCCAACTGCATCTAACTCATCAATGAATACGATACATGGAGCATGTTTCTTTGCATTTGCAAATAAATCACGTACACGGGAAGCACCAACACCTACATATTTCTCAAGAAAATCGGAACCCGAAATGCTGAAAAATGGTACATTTGCTTCACCTGCTAATGCTTTTGCAATCAAAGTCTTACCTGTTCCTGGTGGACCATATAAAAGGACACCCTTTGGCATTACTGCACCTTGGTTCGAAAACTTTTTGGAGTTTTTTAAGAAATCAACAAGTAATGTTAAATCTTTTTTAATCCCTTTGTTTCCTGCGACATTTTTCAAAGAAATCTTCTTATCTATAATAGCAGGTTCTGATGTTTTCTTAGATGAACCACTTGCTAATTGTTTTAATAAAGCAAAAGCAATAAAGGCAGTTAGACCCACTGAAAGAATTGTAGCACTTAACTTACCTAAATCAACTGGAGTATGTTCTTCTACATGAAGACCAGTCTCAAGTAAGTCTTTCTTAAATGTTTCATGGCGAGGATTATCTGTTTTGAATTCCTTATTTGCTTTATCTGTTAATACGATAGAGCCAGTTCCTTTTATTATCGTAACTTCTTTTACTTGCTTTTCTTTTAGCATTTTCGTAAAGGTAGTATACGATATTTCTTTAGGCTGTTCCGTAAAATGTGGGTAAATAAACGGACCTACAATAATTAAGAAACATGTAAGAAATAATAAGAAATTACGCCATTTCTTATTAGGTTTTTTAAACTTAAATTTTTTCATAAAACCCTCCTGCTGTATATTCAATTGTGTTTTCAATATGACTATATTAACATTTTTATTTACTATAGTCAATAAAATAAGTTTTTGTAATAAAAAAACACTCTGGAATCAACCAGAGCGAAAGGATAGTTTTTTTAGTTCGTTTTCTTTTTGTTTATCATCAATAACATGAGCATATATATCCATCGTAATGGATTTTTTAGAATGTCCAAGTATAGAAGAGAGGACAGGAATTGAAATGTTGTTTAATACACTATAAGATGCGAAAGTGTGCCGTAAATTGTGTGGGGAAATATGTTTATCTACGATAGACGATTCCTTTACAATTGTTCGAATGATTAATCGAATTGTTTTTGTAGTTAATGAAATATCAGGGTGTTTTTCGTTTCTTGGGAATAAGTATCCTGTTAATATAGGATGTTCCTTGCCATACATAGATAGAAGAGATGATTTATACGTATCAAACTCTTGAACTAATTCTTCATGTATAGGAATAGTTCTGTTTTTATTCCCTTTACCTTCATCTACTATAATTATACCTTCCGTGATATTAAAATGTTTCCATCTTAAATTTGTAAGTTCAGACACACGTAAACCTGAATATAAAAGTGTATAAAAGATAAAACGATTGCGTATATACTTTTCTTGCTTTTTAGGTGTAAGCCAAGGGGAAGTCTGAATGGAATCTAAGTAATATTGAACCTTTGCAACTTCTTCGTGATTTAATATATCTTTGTTGGGATTTTTTTTGTTTTTCATAGATTCAATTTTATGAGAGAAATCAGAGGAAATATATTCCCACTTATTCAGAAATTTAATGTATTTACGAAAACAGGCCCTTTTTCGATTTAATGTTGAGATTTCATATTCACTCGTGTTGTTGTATACACGCAAACTATTGATGTACAACAATAGTAGTTGTTCTAATCTTTTAAACTCAAAATCCATAGATTTGTTGTGTGGAATGGCAAATGTGAAAAATCCTTCTAAATCAAAACGATAACTTTTGATTGTGTTTGGTGCATATCTTAATCCTTCTAAGTAAAGTAAAAAATCTTCAATTGAACGTTCTATATTAAATGAATGTAACATAATTTCACCTTCTTTAAAATCATGGTATCACAATCTCTAAATTTGAGTAAACTACTATTTTTTTGTATAAATTTCTGTGTTGTTTAAATGATTTTTGAGGTTATATAGGTTTATGTTTCGGAGGGGTTTTACTGAGACGTACTCAGTTATGGTTTTAATAGTAGAATATTTCTAATGTACATATAATGGAGAGAAAATATGTAGGGGGTGTAGGAATTGATTCGAGCAGATAGTTTTAAAAAAAACTTAAAAGATGAAAAGGGGATAGGGACAGATGAGAAAGGAACTATCCCTTATAACACAAAATTTAAAGAAGTTGAGAAAATGGAGAAAGAAGAAGCAGAAAAAAACAAAGTAAAAAAACCTCCAATAGGATGGAAGATGAGAAAGCTGTCTTTTTCTAAGAGTGAAATACCATTTATTTTGCTTTTCTTAACAGGTGTATATGTATTGTTCTTATCTATGGCAAATGGAATGTTTGGAGAAATGTTTTCAGGTGGATATTTGATACTTATTACTCTATTTTTTTATAATATGTATCCATTCAAATACACAAATAATATCAATTTATTAACTTGGAATGTAACTACAACCATGTCTGCTTTATTTAAAAACAAATGTTATGGTTTTTATGTTAGAGGGAGGAAAATGGTAATTTATTTTGGAGGATTACTGTTAATTGCTCATTTAGTGATGCCATTTCTATCAGCGTTATTATTTTTAGGTATGATGATGGGGAGCTTGTTTTTGTTTTCCCAGAAAGAAACAAGGGATTTATATGTTCTATTTCGTGCATTTGGATTAATTGCTACAGGCATCTTGATTGTAAAGGCAATTTTTGTAGGAACAATCAATCCGTTTGACTCTATGACTTGTTTGCTCGTCTATACACTGTCAAATTGGTTGGAGAAAACAAAAATAACAAAACCTGTAAGTTAATCAAATAATAAAAAGAATGTAGTAGATACATTCTTTTTTATTATCCCAAAAAAAACCATTTAAGATGCATTTTGTGTGTTTTATGTGTGTTTTATGTGTGCTCAACATGTTTTTTATCAAAAAACACAAAAAGTACAAGAAAAAAACACACAAAAATTGTATAATTCTATATGTAAGCCATATTAAATATTTCATAAAGTAATAGTCAAGTAATATGTTTATTTAATTAATATAAAGAAAAATATGGTTTGAATGTAAACATTTTGTAAAGATTCCATAGAATATTACAGAAATATGTCGATAAATGTCGAAATGTAAGATAGTAATCGTTGACTAAATGGGGGTCTATTATATATAATGTTTATGTTACGTTTAATCGGGATAGTGTGTATAGCATATTGATAGATATATAATATAAAAAAAACACATGAGATTCATCGCCAAATAAATCACATGTGTTGGATAAAGTATATAAAGATATAAAGATATTAAAAATAAAAAAACAAAGAACTATTAAGCCATTGTGAAGAAGAATGCGTCATAAGAACCTGTAAAACCATCAAAATCTCGTGATGTGTATTCTCCAGTTAAAGAAGTGCTATACACCTTTTCTAAGATATTCTTAGAATCAATAAGGTTCATACTAATACCAATTTCGCCATCCACTTCATCTTCAATATAGACAACTTCTTTGTCAAAATGATTATGTAATTCCGCATCTGATTTAAAACGTTCAGGTAGCACAGGAATGAAAAGTTTTTCTTCCATGTTTCCACTCTTCGACTTAACCAAACGAATTGAAATGCCATCTACAAGTAGTGTATCCTCTATAGTTTGAATAAAATCCTCTTCTGTTAGGATAAGTGCCTTCACATATTGTTTTACTTTGTTAACTGTCATAACGAACTTCCACTCCTTGATTATATGTTATATATATATATTTAGATTATCCACGAACGGGATGAACTGCAAGTTTCCGTATTAATTATAACAAAATCTCGAATATAGTCAATGAATTTTTTAAAAATATCAACACTGAAAGTCCCATCTGATGGTAAAAACAGTTGAACTATATTGTAATATCAACGTTTCACAATAAAAAGATATGAATAATAAAGCATTTTCTTTTTATTAGGAAAATTCACTTTTATATACTATAGACAATGCTCATATAAAGATTGCTATGAGTTAATTCTAATTCGAGTTTGTGAATAATTAATCATTCGGAACATCTGTTCTTATTATAGCAAACAGGTGTTCTTTTTTCAATGTATTTTATAAGAATACATTGACCGATTTAGCTTAAAGTTCTCATCTAATATATTACTAAACATTTAAATTTAAATTTTTCTTCCTATATATAATATAGATTGTATACAATGAATCAAAAATTTGAATCCCTTTTACTACAATGTTTACATAATGTAATTATCGTAGACTTATATCATTGAAATGACATAAGAACCATTTCGTGCAGTTCTTCCATATGTAATGGAGGAATACTGCCCACTCATAAAGAGCATATATGTGTTTATCAAATATATTAGTAGAAGGAGTAGTTCCTTCCTAATATTTCTGGTTTGAATAATCCACTCATTCAAGAGCGTCATGTTCGTATCCTAATAATGCACCTATCGTTGTAAGGCTAAGGTGAATGGTCAGGTTGAATTTGTCCGTAAATTATATTCTTTTCCTGTGTAAATCCAGAGTTTTCTCATGTTGGTATCTCCTTTATAATTCATTTTTGTCAAAACCCTTTTTTATAATTATTCTTAATAAATTATAGATAGCTATATAAGGATATATTCTTTAATTTCTAAAAAATGTTTGATAATATATCATTATCGAACATTTTAGTAGACTATATATATCCATATATGTGAGAATATGTTGTATAATATGTCCATCTACTTATTAAAGAGGAACGGGATAACAAAAATCAAAATATATTTTAAAAGTTTAATTGGAATGTTATCTATCATAGTAGGGATTTTAGTGAATGCACAAGTTCGGAAAGCAGAAAATCTTTTGGAGGGAATAAAATGAAGAGGATTATATTAGATATTCAAGTTGGGGGAACATTAGATTTAAATGCATATAATATAGAAGGAAGAGATATAAAGAGAATATGGAGTGTGTATGATGAGCAGTTGATGTGGGATTCATGTAAATTCAATCCTCTGACAGGAAAACCAGTGGAAAGATTGGAAGATTTACATTTGAAACATCGTGAAGGTGTGTTTATTGAGGATTATGTACATGATTACAAGATATTAAAAGGTAATATTCTTCACTATTACACAAGAATAGCCCAGAATGGCGAGAAAATGAAGATTTTAATTGAACTAAAGGGATAAGTAATATGAAATTTGTTTTTACGTATTTTTCATTTTTATTAACTATATATAAATTAAATATAAAAATTTTATATAGTTAAGGTTAAAAATCAATAAGAAATTTACTTTAATACATATATTTTTTAGTAATGAAAAAATATTTATTATAGATGCACTTAAAAAGTACACATATGATAGTGTGCTTTTTGTTTTGTTTTTTAAACTATAGTTTGATATATTTTCAAATTTTAATAACTATAATAAAAAACAAATATATAGAATAGGTATTTCATAGAAATTGAATTGTAATAATGGTGAGACACAGAAACATTTATTTGTGTCTTTTTGAAGAAGGGATGTATAAAGATGTATAGTGAAAATCAAAAAGAATTAGAAATGCTGAAAGAGGAAATGGACGAAAATAACGAATCTTTATTGATGCATGCAATTGTATCATTCCTTTCAGTAATTGTCTGTACTACTTTAGAGATTTATTTTGATAGTTCTAAATGGTTATCTTATACTGTGTATGCAATATTATTTATTATTTTCTGTTACACTGTGTATTTAAATATTTCGACTACAAAGAAGTATTTTGCATGTAAAAAAGAATTGCATAGTAAATAAAAAAGTATATGATAGGGGTAAATACATCTAACTATATTGTTAGGTGTATTTTTATATACGTAGAAATTTTAATATTGTATGATTAAATCAAATAATTACGTGTAAATAAATAGCGGATGATAAATTGGTATTCTATAAAAATAATAATTGTATGGAGGAAAAAGTATGTTCGGAAACTCTATTATAAAGATGGTGGAAGATGTGGAAATGGTTAGGGCAAGGGATTTAGGAATGAGTGTTGAAGAGTACAGAACTATGCTTCGTGAGAAGGACAAGCAAAGAAAGGCAGATGAGGAACACTATTTAAACTCAGAACTATATGTCTTGGATATGAAAAAGAAAAAAGACAATTAATGTATTACTCAAGCACTTTTGTCTTTTAAAAGCACATATAACATGTGCTTTTTTCTATATTTATTTATGAATCTTCCTTAATTTTTAGCAGTATAATACATAGATTATAGAGATAAGGTATTTTTATAAATTTGGTAAAACAGGTGTTGAAATGATATCATTAAAGGAGACGAGAAGTTATGACAAATCAAAGTAAAAGTGTGAAAGAATTATTGATGGAATCTATTGTTGAAGTTACACCAGAGGAATTATTAAATGGATTACAGTGTGAATATGAAGCGCACAGGGTATTTATCGAGGCTTTATTAACAGATGAAAAACTGTGTGAAAGAATTAAAAAAACAAAAGATAATAAGTATTTACAATTTCTGAATGAAGTATATGTTTCTGTAAATGAAAAAAATTCTATCAAATGTGAGGTAGATGAAATTTCAGGAAATGTACAGGCATTAAAGAATAGTAAGCGTGGTTGGATAGGAATGATGAGTGAAGAGGCTATAGGTCAAGTGAAGTTTCATAAAAGACCATATACATATCGTTTTTCTGAAAAAACTTTAAGGGACGTTACTATTGAGAACGTAAAGGCAGTGAAAGAAAAATATATGAAGGCTAAGGATATTCATTATCTGGTTAAAGATAATGGTAGAACTATTATGGTCTTTGGGAAAAAAGAGATATACGAGCACTACAACTTGGGCTTAAAATATCAAGGTAGAATAGAAAGTATAAGAGATACATATGGTGATGATTGGACTCAATCAGATGCAGAGCAAGTATTTACCTGGACTGATGAACATGGTAGCTATGAGTTTGTTGTAGCAGAGTACAAAACAGAGGCAAAGTTAAGCCAGGAAGAACAAGAATACAATGATGGGTTATATAGATTTTATTTTAATATTGAAGAAGACACAGGTAATTATCGTTATCCAACAGATGTGTATCGAGATAATGAATTGTTTTAGAGGTATTAATAAATGAATTTGGATAAAGGAGCTTTTAGTATGGAACAATTAGATATTATAGAAATAACAGTGGTAGCAACAGATGTTTTACTTAGTGTAGAAAGAGTGTCAAAGAAAAATATAGATTTAATTGATTTTGCTGATTTAGTAAATGATAAAATAGAAGATTTAATGCAAGAGTATCGTCAAGTAAGTAAGACTTATGGAAAAGAAGGGAAAGAAATAATTTTTAATTCTTTTGTACGTCACTATTTTGAAAAGACCATTTTAAAACATTATAGGTTAGAAGAAGTGATAAAACCATTTTATACAGAAATCGAGTACGCTAAATAAGAGCAGGGGATAATTCCTCTGCTTTTTATTTTGCTATACAAAGAATAAAAGGGAGTGGATATCTTATGCAATAATGTTTTTATTGACTATAGTTTTTAAAAGTAGTAGCCTAATCAATAGAGAAATAGATTTAGATGATGGCAATATGAATCCTATAGGATTTGAATTTTAACAAATGTCCATTAAATATCACGTATTCGATATTGAACAAAGTATATAAAATGTGTATCGTATGAATTAGAGGTAATTTGGGAGGGAGTCAGGTGAAGTTTCAAGATGATTTGAATCACACGTCATTAATGATTGAAGAGCAGAAACAAAAGGGTAGTATAAATTTAAGTATGAAAAACTTGAATATGAATGAACGACCTATATCTCTATCAATCACAAGATTCAAAGTAAAAAAAATGCAAAAGGTTATTTACAATTATTTGCGTAAAATGAACGGAGCTAACATTTCGGTTTTTAGTGAATACTGGAATTTTCCATCAAAGAAAGCAGAACTACAATTGTCATTGAATGAAGAGAATAGATGGATTGAGATTAAGTTAGTTAAAAAGAGTGAAGATATCCAACAAGAATCATTATTTTATTTAAATGAACAACAATCTCAATTCTTACTAAACGGAATTCAAGAAGATGTTGTTGAAGAACAGCGAGAAGAAGTAACGGAAGTAGTAAAGAATGAAATAGAAGAAGAAGTGAAAGAAGAGACAAAAGAAGAAGTTGAAAAAATGGTAAAGGCAGTAAAGACAGTAAAGACAGTCGAATTAGAACCATTACGAGAAGTAAATGCTATATCAAAAATTGAAGCACTACATACTGATGTGATATTTGAGGATTTTTATAAAAAGACAAAGATAGCAGTAAATAAAGAAGAGGATAGAAATCGCATTGAGTTTAAAATAACAGGTCAAACATTTGATGAGAATCCAGTGTCTTTATGCATAACATACCCCAAGTTTTCTGCTATTCAAGAAATTTTAGTTAACTACTTACAGAAAATGAATAAGGAAGATGTTGATACACATGGTCAATCCTGGGAGTTTGCAGGGCAACATAGTATTTTTCTTGTGAATTTAGAAAGAGACAAGGCATTAGTAAGGTTAGAAATCGAATATGATAATGTGAAAAAAGATAGATATAATCGAGGGCACATTCACTTATCCAAAGAGGACATTGAAGAGATTATTAATAAAACATCTCAAATTTTATCCGCATAAAATATAAATTAGTTTTCTATAATGTTTCGAATACATAAAACAGGTATTTATTAAAATTAATTGATGGAGGATGAAATGATGAAAATGGGAATAAATCATATAGACCGAATTTTAGAGCGAAATTTGTAGAACGGTATATTATCGGTGAGACAAGGGTTAGTTGGATTGTTGGATATCGCATGGATACTTCACCAGATATAGGTGTGAAACTAAAAAAGAAAGACCGCACATTTTTTATTTCAGAGGAAGAAGTAGAACAGGCTTGTTGGATTCATAATCATAGATATAAAATTAAAGATAAATTAGATAGATGCAATGATTATGGTAAGTTAAAACAAATTGCGGATATTTTAAATTATCAAGATTAATAAGGAAGACATCCAATAAAGGGTGTCTTTTTTGTGTTTATTGGAATACTCCACATTATATTTATTGACTATAGTAAATAAAATACGTATGATTTAAATGTGACAATTAACTTTAGGGGGTGTAAGTATGAATGGTTTGGGATTATTGTTAGGCAGTATTGACTCAGAGATTCATAATTTAACTATTCACATGAAAGCTCCATTTAGAAAAGTATTGTGTGATAGATATAAGGGGAAATTCAATAATGAATTACTTTTTAAGGATTTTCTACGGGATATGAAAGATATTAATGTGTGGAATAAGTTTTATAACAATGCTATCTGTGGACAAGGACTATTCCTACATCACTTATTTCATGCGTATCAAGAACAGGGAGTACCTGCTAAATTAATTACAACAACAGAACAAATAGCAGGTTATCTATCCCATTATCATAAGTATACAGTAATGGATATTGATGCTAAAAGAACAACTGATGTAGAAGAAAAAATAAAGGTATTTACTAAGAGTGATATTAACATCTTGAGCTTAAATACATCTTCATTAGCAGGAGCGAAATATAGTCAAAAAAAGCTGTTTCTAAGAAATGTGTTTGAAAAAATTGCGAGCTTATCAGCAGAAGGAAATGTGATTTATTTATTATGTTTATTACATGTAGATAAGGAAGAAAAAACTGTGTTGGAAAACAGAGAGAATATTCGATTGGTTCAGTTTCAAACAGTGAATCAAATAAATAAATTAAACCCATTAGAGCTAAACATTTATATTCCACATGTTAATGATGGTGATAAAAAATCAGACGTGGATAAAATCACAAAAAACTTTCCTGGTGTTGATGATTGGATTTTTAAGAAAGATTATTTTTCTTATCATCATTTTGTATTTAACAATGGAGGAAAAACAGGGTTTTATTTCATGGATTATAAGAAAAAGGAGATGTGACTGGAATTTGAAGATTGGAGATAAGGTATGGATATTGGAACCTTTAACGTGGGAAAATTGGCATCTTCCTATGAAGAAACGTTTTGTTGAGGGCTACATTATTAGCCAAAATGAATTGTATTGGATTATTGGAAGAACTCTGTCGGAAGATGCAGAGATACTAAAGAGATGTAGAAAGGATAGACCTAATTTCTATACTACAGAGAAAGAAGTAGAAGAAGAATGTTGGTTATATGCAAATAGGGAAAGTATCGGGCATAAAGTGAAATTGTGCAAGAATCCTGAAGTTTTACGAAAAATAGCAGAACTTGTTGAATATTATGATTAATAAAAGTTATGAAGATAACCTTGGAAAGGCGAGGGCTATGGTGAAATAAGGATAAAAGAAAATCTAAAGGAGTGTAAGTGAAATGTTTATTTTGTTATTTATTGCATCAATTCTATGTCTTGTAGTTGGAGTAGTGTGGGGTATTAGAGAAGAAGAAGCAATGACTTTATTCCTTGGAGTATTGTTAGCTATCTTCTTTGGGATATTAGGCTATAATGATTTTCAAAAAGATAGTCGTGAAACTGCGATTGCCAACAAGTTGGACATTCCAAGGTCACAAATTGAATTCAAGGATGAAAAAGGGGATGTTATCGCAATTACAAAAGAGCATACATATAAATTCACATTTAAATCAATATCAGCAGATATTATAAAATATGAAGTAACAAAAGAAAATAACAATAAAGATTCTATGAAAGATAATAATGATAAAGCAAATGAATCTAAAACAAGTGATACTGAAGCAGTGAGAAAATTAGTTTCAGAGAAGTTACAATTAAAATTAGATGAAGTGGTAGTAACAAAAGATAAAGAGAATGTATACACAGCTATTACATCATCAGGTAAATACGTGGTAGAAACAGAAGAGAGTGCTACGACTATTAAAGCGATGGTAAAACAGTCATAAGAAATCATCTAAGAAGTGTAAAGGGTAGTTCATATTTTTAAGGCATGTCAATAAAGATGTGTCTTTTTTTAGTTTTATTCCATTGACAATAGTCAATAAAAAGATGTATGATTGTCATGAATTAACATTGACATAAAGGAAGTGAATGAATTTGTTTTTTAAGAGATTTAGAAAAAATCGTTTAGATAAAAAGAAGCAAGAAAGTATGGCTCGTGAGATTCCACTGGATATTTTAGAAAGTCAAAAAGAACGCCAGTTTCATAACCTTGTGATTGGTACTACGAATTCAGGCAAAACGGGTTATAAAGTTCCAGAAAGAGCTGTAACTTCTGCCAAAAATAAAAGAGTTAATGAAATGTATTCAGGAACTATAACAAATTCGTTACATCCATTAAATCCAACGCATACAGCTTTAAGTGATGATGACCTGGTAAAAACAGGGGGATGGGGTTCGCATGAGGTAGAAAATTCTTGTTCGAATGATTGCGGTGTTAGTGATTCAGGTGTTTGTTCTGATTAATAGAGAGGAAGATAAACATGAGTAGCGAAGTGAAATTAATTACGAATTTTCATGATTATTATGACCATCATTTTGATGGAAGTGGAGTGCCTTTTTTACGAAAACATGATATGGGAATGAATCGTCCTCAAATGCTTGATTATATGTCTTCTAAAGGCATTAAAACCGTTCCTTATGGTTACCTTCATGAAATGGCAAAGAAATACCCTCTATATACCGAAGTGGTTGTGTACACAGATATTAGCAAACACCAAGGGGAAGGGAAAATTCGAATGTCATTAATAGAAGCATTAGAAACCTATCCAATAGATACTTTCTGTACCTTACTTTGCGGGAATTTGGGTGAGAGTTGGAGAGTTCTAAATGTTGGTCGTAGAAAAACGATACTTGATTATCGTAGTAAGGATGACTGGAGAAGCAATGTAGGTGACGTTGAAATCACTATTGTTGATTGTTGGTCACGAATGCCTTCCTTTGAAGGGATTTTAGACCCATATGAGTTCCCATTGGTAGCAATTGATTATGTTAAAGATGGGAAAGAGTTATTAGCGGTTGATTTAAATGTTGCTCCACAATTAAAAGGTACAGGAATGGAAGATATCGTAACTCCTGAAAAAGTAGTCAATGAAATGAAAAAGTATATAGGGAGAGGGGCTATGAAACATGGGATTAGATAATCTATTTGTAGTAACAAAAGAATGGGCAGAGAATAATAACTGTTTAAAAGAGGATGGAGCTATAGATTTTAAAGTCGTAGCAAAAACTTTAAATACGAATGAATTTATTATAGATATGGATAGTTTTAGAATTAAAAGACCGTTAACTCCTGAAGAAATAAATGAAACAATTAAAAAAGCTATTGAATATTTCTCTAAAAAAATAGAAGAGCCAAAAGTTGAGGAACCATGCCAATATAAGGTTCATATTCTATCGAATGGTAAAGTTTCGGAATTATAAAATGAGTTATAACAATTGGATAGGACTTCTAAAAATGAATGTAGGTGTTTAATGTGAGTGGAGTTATAACGTTTTTGTGTATTTTGGTTGGAGGGTTATTGTTATTGGTAGGAACAAGCATACTTATTTCAGCCATTCGATATGGTGATGGGGTGTTTTTCGGAGTAATTGCGATTTTCATCGGGTTTATTCTAATAACCTATCCGATTTCAAAGGCTGATATAGAGAGGGGCGAAAAAATCAATAATGCAATTACAAAAGAATTACATGTGGATGATTCTGAATATAAAATCGTAAATAGAGATGATGATATATATGAAGTGGCAACAAAAACTAATAGATATAAATTTTATTTTAACCCGAATGGAACTTTATTCAAGGTTGAAAAAATAAAGGATAGTGAGTCATTACATGATATCAAAGAAAGTGAAGAAAAAACGAATATAAGGGAGAAAGATATTATATCTGAAGTTAAAAAAGCAGTTGCTAAAAAGTTAAATATTAACAATGATGACGTTATTATTGAAAAAGAGAGTGATAAGGATAACCGTTATATAGCAACTACTTCTGTAGGTATTTATTACGTACAAACATCTGAAGGAACGATAAATGTAGATGGAATAGTAAAGAAACAATAACTATTAATTTATATAAAATGATATTATGTTTCTGGATTCTCTCAATGAATATAGGTGATAAGTTCTCTTGTATTCATTGAGCATGTCACTATATGTATAGAAAGGGGGAGATTTTTATGACATTTAAAGTAGTTGTTTGCTTGGCTATTGCTATAGCAGGTATTTTGTTAATGGCAATAAGTGAAAAATCAAAAACTAAAAAAGGGTTTATAGGAATGGTAGTAGGAATGGTCCTTGTTATGGTTACTGCTCTTTATATTGTCCATGAAAAGCTTAATTCAGAATTTAAGCACTATGCATCCATTCAAAATGTAATCTCAAGTGAATTACAGCTAAAACCAACTGAATTTAATATAAGCAACATAAAAAGAAATATTTTTGAAGTGGCAACAAAAACAGCAACATATAAGGCATATTTCAATGAGAATGAAAAACTATTTAAACTGGATAAATTAAATTACGTTGAATCAATTCCTACTTCAGGATTAGATAGATATGTAAACAAGAAAGGCTCAAGTGAAAAGGAACAAGTAAAGGGTTTAATTGCTCAAAAATTAGATATAAGCCCCACTAAACTGGAAATAAACGAATTGGATTATAATTCGTATGAAGTAGTCACAAAAACAGAAACCTATAAAGCCTATGTAAAAGAAGGTATGCTATTTAAACTCGATAAGGTTAACAATGTAGAAGCTGTAAAATAATGAATTGAAACAGGGGAATAATGATGGATATTTTACTAAATATAAGTAGGGAAACATTATTAGTTATACAGTTAGTAGAATGTATTTCATTTGTACTTTCAAGAATTTTGTATGAAATTAAACCAAAAAGGTCCACTTTGATTTTAGTTATTGTTGTCGGGATTATGACCGTTTGGACAATTATTGCAGACCCCAACTTTTCTAAGCTCTTTAACTAAAGAATATAGAAACATATATCTTATATACGCAAAGGAAGGTACATATAATGTTCGCTTTAAAAATGGGACTACGGAGATTTTGCGAGTAGACACCGTTGCGAATGAATCTTATAAGAGACCTGAATAAATAGGTCTGAATATTCAATAAAAGGATTAATAAAAATGATACATGCAATTCAACACATGAATGAAAGAGATATTTACTTATTTATCACATTTTTGTTTTTAACTTGTTTCTTTCAAATGGCTGAAATAGAAACAAAGAAACTATATTGGACTCTATTATGTTTTATCTCAGCATCATGCTTGATTTTTCAAGGTTTAAAAGCCTTACATAGTGCTTATGAAGTTGCAGATGAAAATAAAGTAGCAGTAAAGCGATTAGATAAACAACAATCATTAGCTAACATTAGACAACTTGTAGCAGAGAAATTATACGTAAAGAAAGAACAAATAGTGTTAGAAAAAGAAACACAGGTAGAATATATTGCAAAAACAGAAAAAGGAAACTACCTTATTGAGTTATCAAAAGATAACAATAAAATAGAGATGATTATAAAATTGAAAGGATAAATGAATATGACATGGAAAGAAATTTTGGGTGTATTTGCATGTATGCTGTTTTTGAGTGGTATTGCTGTAGTTGGGCTTGACTACGTTGAGGGAATTAAAGACCTTAAAGAAAATAGGTATAAAGCAATTTCAAAAGAATTGAAGATTCCAGAATCTAAAATAGAAATCAAAAAAGAAAGAGATAGTGAAGGAAAAGATTATTACGAGGCAATTACACAGGATGGAGAATATTCAATTCTATTTAAAAAAGATGCTGATTCGATTGTAGCCATTCATAAAAAAGAGAAAACAAACAGAGACTTATAAAGAAAGGGGGTTACGTGGAATTATTTATTTGGGGTGTTTTTTGGAATGCCACTACTATTAGTAGGTGCATTTTGTATTTATGAAGGAATGAAAAGCGATAATGACACGATTAAAGACGAAACCTATAATCTTGCTACTGTGTTTATAACTCTTCCATTTTGTGTATGAGTATTCATTCGTTTTTGTGAAATGTATAATGTTTCGCATTAGAGAGAGAGAGGAGAAAAAGAATGATATATATTATTTTAATTATTATTTTTGTATTTGGACTATTACTAATGCATATCGCAGATAAAAAAGGTACTGATGGCATAGGTATAACAGGAATAGTTATGTTAGTTCTTTCAGGATTAATATTTATTGTATTGGGCATATCTGATGTACTTAGTAATGCTAAAGCACCACAAGAAAAGCTCAATAGTGATAGAGAGATTAGTATATCAAAAGAATTAAAAATTCCTAAAGAACAGATAAGATTTGAATCTGAAGATAGAGATTCTCTAAATGCTATTTCATTAAAAGGCGATTATTTTGTTCAATTCAAACAAAAAACAGCCACCATTGTAAAAATGGAACCATTAAAGAACAAATCAGGAAGAGAGTGAGTACACATGTATGTACTTATAGCAGGTATCACAATATTTACATGCGGTTTCGTTAGTTGGAGTATCTTGTTATTAAATAAAAGTGGTAATGAATATAAAGGATATTTATTTATGTCACTTGGAGTAATCCTAATTGTAATAGGTTCATATCCTTGTATGGTGCAGACAGGACAGAATCCAAATAAGCTTCAGGAAGAAAGATTAAAGAATGTATCAGAAGAACTTAATCTTCCTAAAAATGAAATTGATATTGTTTATAACACGAACAATGTAGGTCGTGTTTCATATAAAGAAGGTAATTATATAGTACATTTCATAGGAGAATCTTCTGTTATTTTAAGATTAAAATCCGAAGTGAATTTAGATAAATATTGTTGGTTTTAAGGAGGATATTAGAATGATTTCAATACCCATGGAGGAATATTTAAATACGGTGACAATCCATATTTTTGATTTTTATGATTTCCCTTTATTCTGGATTACTAAGTCCAAAGAGGAAAAGTATTATTTACACTATTTTGTTGAGGATGTAGATAACAAAACAGATAAATGGTTATTTAGTGAGATTTCAAATGATGAAAGACTTCAATTAGTGGAACGAAAAATTTCGACTTTAACGTTGTTAAAAAACTTGCTACGTAACCAACGTTTATATTATCTATTTGCTAATCATGTTGATGAGAAGCTGATGCTTGAACCAATCAATCAAGATAATTTGAACCCTGATGGTTTTCCAGAGGATGAATACTTTGTGGAGTATGATTATATCTCGAACAAAAAATTAGGATAGATTCTTATAAAAAGAATAGGTATGAAATAGAATATTAAATCTTAATTACATTGAAAAAGAAAGAGGCGATAGATATATGGTTGTAAAGTTATTAATTAATCAGCAAGAAACGATGGAACAAATTCAAAAATTTAGTAATACTTACGGAATTGACGTTGAATTTGCAAAGAAAGGGCTTCTACTTTTCTATAAAACAGCATTGTATATGATTAAAAACGGGGATAGAAAAGAGAAGGATTATATTGTTGTAAGAGCTACTGATATTGCATTCGATGAGAGAGAAAGAGAAATTGTATTTAAGGTTCGATTCGGTAGTGGATTATTCCCTTGGTACTACGGTTATGTTTCAGTAAACTATCGAAGTGGAGAAATGTTTACACAAGTTGGAGATGAGGAAAAGAGACTTGTAGATATAGATACTTTAGATATTAGTGAATTAAAGGAATTTGAAAAGAATTTAAATGTATTAGAAGGATAATACCGGTTTACAATAATTATATTATGGATACTAAAAAACAGGAGAGAGTTCACTCTTCTGTTTTTTATTTACTATAGTCAATGGTAATGTTATGATGAATGAGGACAGGGGCTGATAATGTGTTGACGTTTTTTCATTTTCAAGATTGTTATAAAGTCATTCTTGTTTTCGCGTTAAGTTCCATTGGCTTTTTCATTTTATTTATTACAATTCTATCGAAAGAGTGGGAATATGAAAAAATTACAAATAAAAGAATGCCTTCAGAGTTTTTCTATGTTTCGTTTTTATGTGGGGCACTTGTTTCCTTACTGGCAGTATTCTTGATAGATTTCAATAACATGCAGGAAGAGAAAGAGAACTCCGTAAAAATAGAATATCAATCAGTAGCAAAAGCTTTAGATGTTAATGAAAACGATATTGTTTTTCATGATTTTGAAGATAGTGAGGGGGAAGTTCAAAAAAATCAAAAAGGCTACATCATAAAGAAATTAGATAAACAATATGTTGTTATTTTTGATAGTGATATAAAAATAACAAAGATTATAAGGCTTACTGAATTATATAAAATTACTGAAACAGAAAAGGAGTGAAGAAAGTGACTTTTTATATTTTGATTAAGTTTACTGTTATTGGTTTTTTAGTATTAACCATGTTATTTATGCTGGGAGTCCTCTTTTTTGGGGATAAATCAGATATCATATACCAACTTCCAATGATTACAATTGTATGCTTTATTGTTAGTTCTTTTATTTTCTTTCCGCTACAAGCAAACTATCAGAAGAAAGCCGTTGTGGATAGTTTACATTTAAAAAATGAAAATGAAATAGAGTCAATGAATTCGATAGGTCGTCATGACAAGTCATTCTATGAAGTGAAGATAAAAGATGGTTTTTATCATGTAACTTTTGAAAGTGGAGCCTTAGTACCAACTGTTAGTAAGGTAGAAAAGGTAAATGGAGAAAAGTAGAATCGTTCAAATTACATATAAGTATTATTGAGACTAACAAGGGGATAGAAGGATGTTAAATTTATATTTTTTATTAAAAATTTCAACTTTGGTATTTTTTATACTGGTATTTGTGTTTATGTATAGAGTTCTTTTTGTTGAAAACTCATGGTCATTGATATTGGTAGTTATTAGTGCTCTATGTTTTGCACTATCAGGAGGAGCTTTAATGAATGAAATAACAAAGCAGGAAAGGAAAGCTGTTGCAGATAGCTTGCATTTGAAAAATGCAGATGAAATAGAGTCTATAGAACCTATTGGTCGTAATAAAGCATTTTATGAAGTAAAGACAAAAGAAGGCTCCTATCATGTAACTTTCAAAGAAGGAGCCATTATCAAAGTAGAAAAGTTAGAGATTAAAGAGTTGAGCCATTAATAGTATAAATAAAAAGAGGATGCATATGCATCCTCTTTTTGGTGATTCTTTAAGTATAACAGCCTTTAATAGTTTCGCATATGTATATAAAAAAGTCAATAAGGTTAAATATTTTTATAGTCGATTACTTTCTAAAAACAGAATGAAGTGAAAAGAACCATAAAGTAATATTGAAATAGCTATTCTTATTAATAGATTTAATATGAATTTTAATCTAAAGGTCTATTCCTCCTCTGTTTTTTAATTAGTAAGTAGACGTACAAAAGCGATAATTAAGATGGACAATCCTGCACCGCTTATAATACCTGTTAGGAACCGCAAGACGTGATTACTGGTTCTCCATTTCTTTAATTGTGTGTATCCATCAACTACCATGGAAATCTGTAGAAGTAAACCTATATAGAAGGGTGCAGAATATATAAAGAATATGGGGATGAGCAAATGTCCTAAGAGTATAGCAAAACATCGTGTGCATATAGGCATTTGTTTTCCTCTTATATGTAAGCACCTTTCTTTTCTTCGATGACAAGGTATTAATAAACAAGCCTTATATAAAAACGTTGTAGGTTTCATTATGTTAAAAGCACCCTTTCTTTTTTATAAACTACAGCAATCTGCGTTCATGCATTCTACACCATCACAATCAATTTCTAAAATCTGCATTTTACCACATTCAATATCCACGCAATCAAATCCATTTTTTTGATTCATGTCACAAGCTAAACAATCCAGACTATCAATACAAACTCCCATAGTTGAATCCGCATTATTTTTCATAAGTTGTCTTCTATAGTAGTAAAGTATGCTGAGTAAAAGAGATATCCCGCCAATCACTCCATAAATGATTCCAGATTTCATATTGTTATTATGAATTGCAATCCCTGAGGCGATAAGCAATCCTATATTAAGAGCATTCCAAAGAAAAAACATTTAACCTCATCTCCTTCCTTTTAGTTTTTATTTATTAACTATATTATATATTATTATTTTTATATTGACTATAGTTGATATATGTGGTTTTATATAAGTAGAGCTTAAATCTTAATACATATTGGAGGAATTGATTATGGCAATTCAATTGCAAAAAGGACAAAAAGTAGACCTTACAAAAGGTAGAGAGAACCTGAAAAATGTAATGATTGGTTTAGGTTGGGATGTTAATGAATTTGATGGTGGTCATGATTTTGACTTAGATGCATCTGCGTTTCTATTAAATTCAGCAGGTAAATGTGCAAAAGACTTAGATTTTATTTTCTATAACAATCTAAAATCAACTTGTGGTTCTGTTGTTCATTCAGGTGACAACCTAACAGGTGGAGGAGACGGTGATGACGAGCAATTAGTTGTTCATTTAGACAAAGTACCTTCTAATGTTGAGGAAATTGCATTTACTGTAACAATCTACGATGCATTAAACCGTAATCAAAACTTTGGACAAGTAAAAAATGCATTTGTTCGTTTAGTGAATCAAGATACAGGAGAGGAAATCTTCCGCTTTGATTTAGGTGAAGACTTCTCAATTGAAACGGCTGTTGTGTTCTGTAAATTATACCGTCATAACGGTGAGTGGAAATTCAATGCTGTTGGAGCAGGTTTCCAAGGTGGCTTGGCCGCACTTGTAAAAGCATATGGTTTAGATGCTTAATAACTAAATTAAAAAAGAGGGAGATTTTGCTTCCTCTTTTTTTTATAGAATAAAATCTTACTTTAAATAGAAGGGGTGATGGAAATGGGAGCATTTTGTGGAGGAGCAGTCATTGTAAATCAAACGGATAGAGTTGTAGTTTCAGGGAGTTCTGTTATTCCTTTTCATAAAGAAATGAATGGACAAAACATAACAACGATAAATGGTAAGTGTTATATAGATGGATTTGAATTAGTGAATGGAAAATGGAAGAAGACATTTAAAGCATGGTGGCATAAAACATTTTAAAGGAAGAAGGGCATAGGATGAAGTATCACACGAATTACATAAGAGAGTCTGTGGTGAAAGGTAAAGTGGTTAGACGTTCGTTCTGGACAGTTTTAGAGGGGAATACACCACAGGAAGCAGTGAAACAAATCCCGAAAGAATATCAAGCAAAAGAGATTTTTATGATGCTTATGAAAGAATAAACAATTTATATGTGTATATAGAAGAGAGGTTAACAATGAATAAGTATGTAGTTATTTTTTACAACCGATTTGTAAATGAAATTCAAACTTACAAAGCAACCGCAGATAATGAGAGCGATGCAAAAGAAAAATTCTATGAAAGGTATCCCTCAAGTGCTTATGGTGATGACTGTATTGAAACGATAGAAACCTTAAATGATGATGATAAAAAATTAGAGCTAAATAATGATGATTTACAACGAATTTTAGAAAAGTGGTATTTTGCTTGGAATATGGAAGGGAACGGTAGCAAAGAAGATACGGTATTATCAAATAAGATTAGAGAGCATTTGAAAAAGGAGGGAGTTTTACAGACTTCCCCAAAAATAATTAAACGAAGATGAAGATATGCTAACCGTTGTAACGACTTTGATATTTTGCATTCTGCTTGGTATAGCTTTTTATGCAGATTGTGAATTAGGAAGATTAAGAGATGACATTAATAAATTAAATGAAAAGGAAGATGCTGTTTCGGAGTATGTAAAAAGACTTAATAATTCGAAAGGAATTTGATTATTTGAAAGTTAATAAATCGTTTCATATAGACATAAAAACAGTTGTAGAAAATCTTAAGAACAATCCTTTTTATAAAAAATCAAATCAAAAATTGGTAACCGAAGTGCAACTATATAAACATATTTCCAGTGAAGCTCCTTATATTCCATTACAATCACTACATCTGGGGAATGTTGATTTTGTAGCCAAAAGATAAACTTATTTTTCTTGTTATAGAGCTCTTTAGAAAATTCTATGATAAGTAGATATTAGAAAACAGGTATTCAATTTGAATTTATAAAAAGGGGATGTAAATGTTATGACAAAAGTAACTATTGAAATCACAAAGGAACAAGAACAATTATTGAAGGAATTTGCGAATCATCATTTTCCTGGTGCAGAAGCAAATCACGCAACAGGAAATCCGTATTTTGTAGTGCAAAGTAAAGTGTATGATTCAATTCCATATAATAGTGAAATTGAATCTTTGTTTGAAGACACACCACTTGCATTTAAAGTCAATGTGTATGGAAGTGAGTGGGTAGAATCTGAAGTAGAAGCTGTGAAATCATGGTTTTTATTTACAGGTGAAAATGCACATATTGAGATTGAATCATATGAAGAAATGCTTTATAAGGAGTATTCCAATCCATATGATGAGTTAATTACTGTGGAGAATTACAATGATTATTTTCAAGTGTTTGGGGTTGAAATGAAAGAAATTGCATGGAGAAAAGAATCGTATGTAGACAAAGCAATTTTCTTTATAAAGCCACAAGCAGAAGCTTATATGGAGTATCAAGCACATAATTTGAATGAACCTCGTATTTATGCGAAAGGACCAGGTTATGCGAATGATGGTGATTTTATCCCATTTAGAAATTTACTATTTTCTATTGGAAGTGAACTTGTAAAAGGAGATACCGAAAATGAGGGCACAAGAGCAACCGAATAAGATAAAAGACGATAAGTTAATTGTTGAAGTGTTAAAGGAAGTAAAAGAATTATATACGATTGTATTAAGCAGGAAGATTTCCGATGTTGAAGTCTTCATATTGAAATACATATCATTACTTTGTAAGTCTAAGCCTGAACTGTTAGAACTTAAAGAAGTCTGTGATAGCTTAGTAAAGCGATACCCAGAAGGGTGTGTGTATATAGATGAATCATTATTTGATAAAGCAAGAGAATCTGTGAATCCTGAGTTTAGAAGCTATTTTCCTTCAGGATATTTTGAAGCAGAAATGGTTGTGTTTTATATATACAATGCATACATTAAACAGGCGTTTGATGAGATTAGAAGTTTAGATATAAAAAGGGTAGATAGGTTTATACTTGATAAATTAGAAAGACATATCCAGAATACATTAGTGAATGACCCAAATTTTAAGGGGGATAATCCTTACTACAAAAGACATTATCGTGAATTAGATAGGTCTAAAAAAATATCTTTAAAATGTTTAGACTCAGATTTTGATGCCTACATAGAATATTTCTCTGAAGAAGAACAATAAGACTACTTTTTAGTGGTCTTTTTTGTTGTTAGTAAACAAGAAGTTAGAAAGATAACTTGGTTACATGGTCTTTTTATTTTCTTATGGATTTGCAATCCGCAGAGAAGATTGATTTCGCTCACTTAATTCATTGACTATAGTTAATAAATTTAGTATGATTTTTTATATGAAGGAGGATATTTCATATGGATGATTTTATTGAGTTACTTATTGGATTTATTGTTATTATGTTCGGCATATCGCTGATTTATTTGTTTTTAAGTGGTTTCATCGGGTCAATTGAACACAAAAATCAAATATATGAGTCTCAGATTAGAGAAGAGATTGCAAAAGAAGTTCATGTTTCTGAATCGAAAATTATTCTAAAGAATAAAGAACCGAATATCTATCAAGCGGATACTGAAAAAGGAGTATATTCTGTTGAAGTAAATGATAGAGATAGTGAAAAACCAAAGATTAAAAGAATTGTAGAAATAAAAATCACCACGAAAGAAGTAGATGATAGTAAATAAAAAATATTTTAAGGAGGTAATAAAATGGATGGAACGATTTTGTTTTATGCATTTTTAGCAACCTTATTAGGTTCTATAATCGGAACAATTATATGCGTTATAACAACACCAAAAGGAGAGAAATATGATTGGGAAATTGCTAAAGGGTGTCTTTATGGATTTTTAATATGGTGGGGAATCATGTGGATAACGTATATTTTTATAACATATTTTTTAAAATGATGAAATTGTTTAAAAGTAAAGGTTAAAATCCTATTTCACTGCTACTCAATTTCTGTTTGATATCAAAATGGAAGTGGGAGTAGATGTTCAAAATGGTGAGCTAATGACTTTTCTTTGCACTAACATGTTTCATAAGAAATATTTTAAAAATAAATGAATTTTAATGGAGAGGAATTGTGGTAAATGAGTAAGAAAGAAGCTTGGGAAGTTGTAATTGCTGTAGTCATATTTATTTCTGTTCTATGCGTACTATATTTTACAGCGACTTCGTTATACGAAAAGGATAATAAATACATAAAAAACAAAAACATTGCTATACTGGCTATTGTTGCTGATGAGTTGGATATACCTCAAAGAGAAGTCGTAATAAAAAAAGATATTAATGAAAATGAAGACAGAGAAGAGTTAGAGTTAGGATTATATACAGCAACAACTTCAAAAGGTATATATAAATTTAAAATAAAAGAAACAATTGAAGCTGGTAAGCTGTTAAAAGGGGAATCTAAACCAGTTATAGAAAATATAGCTCAAGTAAAAATGAGTTCTACAGATAAGTAAATCAATTAATTTAAATAAATTGATTAAAATTAAGTGGGTCTATTAGAAAAAATTGTAGTTAGTCGGTGTTTTCTATGAGCACATCAAAAGATGATTTTTAATTAAAAATGGACATAAAAAAATGACAAGTCTATTATCACGAAAATGAATCGTTTGAACATCTTACAAAAGGAGTAATTATGGTGGTTAAATTGGATAAAGAAGAAAATGAAAAACAAAAGAATATAAGGTTCACTTATGATTTTATGGATAGTGAATGGATTCCTCCAGTTGTGCTATTCATCCTTGTTGTATTATTTGTATTTTGTGGATTTTGGGCATTAAAGGTTCAAGGAGAAAGGCTATTTCAAATAGTAGAGGATACTGATGGTGACATAGAAAGAACTAAAGTAATTGCTAAAGAAATTGGTGTGAATGAGAAAGAGATTGTATTAGAGCAGGGAAATTCATATGATGTTTATACAGCAACTACGTCTAAAGGAACTTACAAAGTAAAAATCAAATATGAAAAAGATAAACCAGTAATTAAGAACATGTCAGAAGTAAATTTATATTTGAAAGAGAATAAGGATGAATCATGAAAAGAAGAAAGGTGGAAATCCTTTCTTTTTTTGTTTATGATAGAACTAATTATGAGTTTGTAAAGGATGGGTATTCATTGGACGTAGTGGGAGTATTTAAAAAACGATTAAGATTAGCAAGAAAATGGAGTGGACTCACTCAAGAGGAACTTGCGATAAAAGTGAATACGAAAAAAACTACCATATCTAATTATGAAACAGGCTATAGTACGCCCTCTATAGAAATGTTAGATTTATTATGCGATGTATTGAATGTGTCATCGGATTTTCTTTTGGGAAGAACGGATGAACCTTCATTATCTTCTTCGCAGGTTAATCATATAAATCAGGAATTGCTAACGAAAATAGATACTGCAATAGAAATATTGAAAGAAAGTAAAGAGTGTATCCCAGGCATCTTACCCAAAGAGTAAGATGTTTTTTATTTGGGTTATGAAAGTAAACCTCTCGTTCTAAGATATAAAGAATTTATAAAACAGGTATTTGAAAAATTCTTTTGAAAGGAACGAGTTCATATGAAAAATCAAAATTTCTTATCGTTATTAGGAGCAAAAAATAAAAAGGTATTTGTAATGCCAGAAGGATATGACAAAATCATAGTCTCCGCTACTCAAATGGAGAAAATCGAGAAATGGTACGAGGCAAATTATAATATTGAAAATGGTGGTTTCCCATTAGAAAAAGGCGTAATTGAACTGGAAGTGAAAATGAATCGATTATCGCAGGGAACTTATCTTCAGTTTGAATTACATGAAAAAGATATTCATGTTACTCTTTATGATGCATATGGTGATATAATCATAGAATTTCACTCTTATATATATAAAGGGAAAATCAGAAATAAAATTGTAAATACTTATGATTTAAAGAAATATAAGTTAGAAAAAGAGTTTGCGTTAGCGAAAGACAAGCTAATGCTATATTCCTTAAATATCTTTATGCAAGTAAGTTACTTTATGATGAATTTTATGGAAGATAAAGAAGTTGTTCATATGAAAGAAAGTAATTATAGTAATACAGAAACAAAGGATACAACACAGGTCGGAAAAAACAGTAGAAAAATAGGTAGAAAAACCTATAGATTTAGCATCCGTGAAGAACTTCCTAAAAGAGAATACCATGCAAAGACAATGGCCTGGACAAGAAGAGGTCATTGGAGATATTTGAAAGATGGTAGGAAGGTCTTTGTAAAGCAGACGGTTGTAAGGAGAAAGCCAGATGCACAAGTAGAAACGGGAGAATATAAATTATAATTAAGTATATAATCTGATTTAGACCTCTTTATAGAAAGAGGTCTTTTTTCGTGAATAATAAAGTATTTTCTTATATTTAATTCATCGCAAAAGTATAATACTTAGGATATAAAAATTAGGTATTTAATTGAATTTATTTTAAAAGGAGCGATTCAAATGAATTTTAAATTTAAAGCATTTCGCAAAGTGATGGAAAAGATTATTGTAAAACATGGAAGAACATCGGTTGAAGAATTCTTTAAGAAAGACGAAGTTTCTATACGTATTGAACAAGATAGTTTCTTGCCATTTGTTGTTGAAAAAGCAGGTGATATGTTATTCATTGGTTTTTATAGAAAACAAAATGGAGACCTTATCTCTGACCCTGTATTTGTATTCCAAGTGAAAAACGATATATGGTATCCAATTCGATTAGAACAAGCAATGGGTGATACTATGTTTGGAATGTTTGATGAAGATGGAAGTTACTTGTATAAGCGACATACAACGAAGAGTGTAAAGTCGTTTGCAACGGACTGCTCAAAAGAATGGAAGATTTATTTCATAGATGAAGATTGATAAGAAAAATCAAATAAGCAGAGTTAATGCAGTATAAAAGGGGCGAATAATGATGGTTGATGAAGACTTAAGATGCGAAAAATGTGAGCATTTTTTCACATATAAAGAAATTGAAGAATGTAAAACAATTTATTGTGAAAAATTAGGGATTTTAGTTTGTGAAGATTGTGATAAACAAATGAAAATGAATGATATAGAAAAGAAGGAGCAACCTATTATGAAAAAGTTCGATAATTTAGCAACAACTTTAGTTTCAAAATGGCATGGAAACAAAGTAAAGGAAGTTGTTCTGGAAAATCTGAATATGGATGATGTAGAATTGATGGCTTTAGTCGGTGAGACCGTTGAGAAAGAAATGGAAGAAACATTACTACCTGTAGGTGAAGGATATGCTTCAGAGATAATGATTGATAGCTTTAAAGATATAGACTATAGGGCTCTTATTGCGTATTACAAAGAATCATAATTATAAAATTAACCAAGCAAATAATTTCGCTTGGTTTTTTTATATTTTCCCTATGAAAATCTATAATAAATGGATTATAACAAAACAGGTATTTACAGAAATCAATTATTAAGGAGTGTTTTGTATGTGTAAAAAGGTAATTCGAGTAAGTGGTGGATTATATGTTAAGAAAATGAGAAAGGGTTCATCATTTGGACGAGCAGTGTTATTCACATTAGATTTACAGGAAGCGAAACATATAGAAGATAGAGATATGGAAGACTTAATTCCCTATTTGAATAAACATGTTGGGGAAAATAAATTTAAGTTTGAGTCAATTCAAGTACGATTAGCAGAACAGCCAGTGTTCAAATCATCTATCGTATATATTGAATTGAAATCTGGTGAAGTCATAGAAAACAAGGATTCTGAAGGGTTTAATTTGGCAACTGTTTCAGAAATTAAACAGCAATTACAATCAACACGAACGTATTATTGCTGTGTGGATGAAGTTAATACAGTAACGATTCAGTCATTGGATGTAAAAAGAATATGGAGTGAACGAGAGAGTGCGTAGTTGTGCTCTCTTTTTATTGATTGTAGTAAGTATGAAGGGAAATGGATGATTCCCTGAATTAAGTAGAAACTGCTCATGCCCTTCTGTGATTATTATTTGTCGTTATAAATACTATAATCCGATATAACAAGTGGATAGAGGAACGAGATACCTGGCTAAAAAATCTCATTGAGGTGTGGGAGACCTGGCAAAATAATTCCTGAGAGGTGTGAAGGACCTGGCTTAAAAACTTCTCCACTTGTATTTGTCTAAGCAAGATTTATTTAGAGGAACAGGAAGAAGGTGTTTATATGAAGACTAAAATATTCACAGCATTAACAGACAGTGGATTAGAGAAAAAATTGAACCAATTCTTAGCGAATCCATCTATAAAATTTGTTACTGCCAGTTATTCATGGGGTTGTTCAGTCTTGGTTGTATATGAAGATTTATCCGAAGAGACCAATTAGGTCTCTTTTATTTTTTTTATTGACTATAGTCTATATTGATAGTATTATAAAAATAAGTTATTAACTATAGTCGATGAAAAGGATGGTGAATATAGATGAAATACATTATCAAAACAAGAGCAGAGCGGTTGAATTTCAAAAAAACAGAGCTTTTCTCTCAAATAAATAAACTTAGCGTATCTTTAGGATTGAATTCTACTTGGGCAGTAGGACATCTTATAAAACTTTGTAAAAAAAGCAAAGCGAGAAACTTTTACGAGTGGGAATCCTATTACTTTGCAAGTGGTAAGAAAAGAAACGGTTTAATTAAACGAATGAAACCTGAAAAACAAGATGTGGTAAGAAAATATTCTATTCATGAAAAAGAAGCAGAGAACATCAAGAGTGTACTCTCTTACAAAGAACGAAATGTGAATTTCGAGTATGGCCGAAAATTAGAAGATATTTTTGAAATGGGTGAATTTCTGTATGATGAAGCAACAAAGCGTGGAAAGAAATATGTCTCTATAAATGATTATGTGAATTTCATTTATATTTCCGTCATTGATGTTCCCTGGATGGGATTTGCTCGTGAAATCAATGCCATTTCAACGTTACATGAAAGATTCAAATGGTTGAGATTTCAAAGGGCAAAAGATAGTGAAGATATGGAATTCGCTATTGATTATAAAATTTTTAGAGCGGATAAATTATTGGGAGCCATTCAAATTAAATCAGAAAAAGAATTGAAGCATGGTCGAAAAGGGAAAAAATGCCCTTCTCCAAATGTAAAAAGAGCAAAAGAAAAAAGCAAAGTCTATTCAGATAAAAAGAATGTTCCTGTTCTGTTTGTATATGCAGAAGAACATGGGAAAATTGTAAACAAAAGCGTGATACAACAAATATATAACTTATGTGCCTGAAAAGGGAAAGGAATGGAAAAGACCATGATTGCTGAAAGACTTAAAGAAGTGTTAGATGCAAATGATGACAAGTGTGTAATGATAAAAAATGGTCTACTCTATTACAGTATTGATGATGTTGAAGTAGACGAAAACAGTGGATTAATTCTAATAAATGTAAGTCTGGATAAATAATTTAAATTAGTTTTTATCCGACAAAAGATATAAATTATATTCCTAAAAAGCGGAGTACAACATGTGCTCTGTTTTTTATTGGGATTGAATATTCTTCTATTAAAATGCTTATAGTATTCATTGGAATATATAAACAAGGTGTTAATGGGTATTAACTGAAAGTGAGTGAGGCAACATGCTAAAAATCTACAATGATAACATACCGAAAAAATCTTTATTTCTATTTTTAGAAAAGGCAAAAAAACTATTTGGTTTATCATCCATTCATATGTTTTTCTTGCCTTGCAATTATACAGAATTACAGGTGAAAGAAATTATTGAGGTTTCAAAGTCAAGAGAGAGACATATTCAGTATATGTTACAAACAAATGAAGATGATTTTGTATTTAAAAATACAATTGTATTTACTTCTTTTGAGTGGACCAGGGATACGCAATTAAAGCTATTGAAGTATTTATACATGTCTAAAATGTGGAATTCGAAAAAGTATGTATCGGATAGGGATGTAAATTCAATTGTTAGATATGCCTATCAGCATTATTTTCATCAAGAAGAGAATATGCAATTATCAGCATAAAGAACTATGTTCAAATTTATTTTGGATGTAGTTCTTTTGTTTTTGGAATAAACATGATAATACGCATCTATAATTAGATATGGTGTAAAAAACCTACAAAATAGTTTTTCTTTTGAAAAGCATACATACAGGTTTCTGTAGTTAATGTTATGAGAAGAACAGCTCGGCTACCTATGGCATTAACACTGTAAAACATGGCGAACCGAATAACATGTGTAGCGAGCAGATAAAGTCGATAATACGGGTGGCGACCCGTAAGACCCTTCTGTGTAAGGGTACTCAAGAGAAGGTAGATGAATGGTATATATTCATCTACCTTTTGCGTTTTATTTAGAGAAGTAAATGCCTCTTTGGGCAATTAATCGTTCTATTTGTTTAATATCCTCATCTGTTAAACTACCTAACTCTCCATGTCGAGTAGTATCATATTTTGAAATAATCATCAGCCCTGCAATTCCCAAAGGATT
The DNA here is from genome assembly GCF_037120585.1 of Bacillus sp. CCNWLW194. NCBI lineage: Bacteria > Bacillati > Bacillota > Bacilli > Caryophanales > Bacillaceae > Bacillus > Bacillus sp. CCNWLW194. The sequence continues at coordinate 201,370 of NZ_JBBBBL010000004.1, forward strand.
CTTAGGTAATTCTTTCATGAGACCATCTTCATCACATAACCCTACAAAACCAAATCCAAATGAAACTTGCTCTAAATACCCGCCACCAATTAAATCTTTTAAGGATTCTAATGTATTCGGAACCTCTTTTATGTAAGCTGTGTCACCATCAATCTGTATTAATCGAATTGTCTCACTCATGAGATGGAAAACCCCTTTCAAATTTAAATAAATGTTGTTAATATGTATTATACATGAAAAAAGACATCCTAATATGGATGCCTAACTTTTAATTGATATTTTTGTAGGATTCGGATAAATTTATAATTATTAGTACAAGGGATTTTTTGTGCTACCTAAGATTATTAGATGCTATCTCGAATGCTTTTCTTGCTTCGTCATTATGAAGATTTGCAGTTTCACCTGCTCCAACTTTTATTAATTCTTCTGCAAAACGAACATCTCTATCTCGATATTCCTCACCAGTTATATGTAAGTACCAGTGACATAATTCATGAAGAAGAATCTTCTCAAATTCATTTTCTTCAACCAAAATCAAAAATTCGGACCTGAAAATAAGAGATTCTGTTCCTGCGTGATATGCACCCAAATACGTTGTTTCCAAAGGTTCATATGGGTCAAACACAATGTTTGGTCGATTGTTTATGCCCCAGTGTTTTGAAATAAGATAGTCCATTTTATTTCTTACTGTTGAAGGGGTAAATGAACAATGACTTCTTAATTTATTAACTTCCTCTTGTGTAGCAAGTCTGACATTTTTATCTTGGAAAAACTCTACTTCAAATTCACGCTGATGTACTCCGTAAGAACCGAATAATGAGATGGTGTCATAAAACTCTGCATCATCATCTTCATATTTCCCTCTTCGAATCACAAACATAATTGTTTTGCTTTCTGTTAGCCCATCATCATAAGTATAATGTCCACCAATTGTTATTGTTTTCATTATTAATTCTCCTCAATTTAGAATAGTATAATCTCTTTTTTTATAATTATTATTTACTATTTTTTAGTGAATTTTCCTGATGCGCTTTCATCATGCAGGATAGAATTCTATTCGAATTATATTTTTTATGTATGTATTGCACGTATTTTTTGCTATCAGATACCTGACGTTCCCCAATCTTATTGCATTTTGGACAACGTAATAGTGATTTGTCTGGTAAAATTCGTTTCCTTTTTGTATGGTCCACAATTAATGTGTCTTCTAACATAAGTAATTCCACCTTAAGTTTTATTTCAATGTACGTTTGCATTACCTGGTTTTTATAAGTTATTTTATTATACTTCAATTTCTCAGCAATTATAATTGCTGAGAAAACTCAATAGAATACAGTAGATATTTTATAAATTAGGTATATTTCATATTGGATGAAGAGGAGCGGTTTCAGATGACTGTATTTTATGGAATTGAATTAGTAGAGGAATCAGGCGTAATTAATGAATTAGGGAAGTTTAAAGATATATTTCCTGCCATTTTTACGGAAGAAGACGTGATGGAAGGTACAGCAAAGATGGATATTGAAAAAGCAAAAGAACTATTGATGTTTGTTATTGGGAGAGAAAAAGTGGAAAAGAAGATTTTACGTGAAATTGAGAATGTAGGTATATTAAGAGGAGCAGATGTTTCGCCAAATATCCTTCAGATACGTAAGTTAAACGTATTAGAATGCTCTACAAAAGGCGATAAGCGTTTTTCAGCACTATCTGCAAAAGTTTCAGTACATGACGTATTTGACACTATAGAAAACCATTATCAGAAGTCTAAAGTGTTTAAAGACGAAAGTGGTTCTTATTACACTTGTAAAAAGTGGGAGAATGCAAAAGGGAAAAAACCAGTTGCGTGTAAAATAGGAAATACGATTCTATCAATTGAATATCTATCAATGTTTTATGAATTACTTTGGTACAAGTATTTAAAAAGTAATGAGTATTTAATAGATGTATTAGCTAAATTTGATGAGTACCATGATATGTTTAAAAGTAAAAAATCAATAGTATGTCAAGCAGATACAATTCGAGAATATATGAAAAATGAAAATGATGAATGGTATGCGAAAGACGAAAGAGGGAAAGCATTATTAGAGAAGTGTAAACCACTTAACCAGGCTCTTCGTATTGGAAAATCAGATGATAAATTTAAAGACATTCAAATTGAAGTGCGTTGATATCATGTACATAAAGAAAGGAATATTGTAAAGTAAGGTAGAGAGTATATCTCTGCCTTTTTCTTTATACATAGAATAATGACATTTACAATCGTTTATAATAAGTGATTATATATAAATAGGTATTCAATACAGAATGAATTAAAAAGGAGATTGACTAATAATGAAAAAGCAATTTACAATGGATGAAAATATGGATAGATTACTGGATTTATTACACAAAAAGAAAGAAGAGCATGGATTAGATTATCAAGGAATTGGTGAAGTGGTTGCTGTTTCCAATCCATTAACAGGTCGAAGCATTCTTGTTGATGTTTGGGGACATGATGAGTTGTCTGATTTAAAAGGTGCGAGTCATCGCATGGCAATTTATGAAGTATTTAAAGATGCAAAAGAAAATCAATATGGTGTAGAAGTTGAACCTGCAAAGCTATTGTATAAAGCGAGTCAACCAAAACGTATGATGGATTGGGTAGTTAGTGAATTGAAAGATAATCAAAACAGAGAATTAATCGAAAAGAAAATAGAAACGATGGATGAATATTTTCAATTAAGCTGTTATGACTCATTGATTGAAAACCTATCTATAGAAGAGTTGAACAAGGTTCTTGAACGTTTAGAAGAGGAATGTACAGATGTTGCAGTTGTGATGGATAACAAAACATATGTTGTCGAAATTAAAACTGTGGACGATGAAAAAGATTTACATGTTTTATCAGCAGATGAATATAAGCGTAGATATGGCGTATCAGAGGAAGATTTTAACGATAAATTTGATATGTAATATCGCCCATCAAGATAGAAAGGCTACGAAACTCGTAGTCTTTTTTCTTTGTATAAAATCCAATATCTTCTTGATTTCCTTTTGCAATTATTCACCTCTTTATATAATATGAATATATGAATGGAAAGGGGTTATTTTCTGTGGATAATGTATTAGTTGAACAAATAAAAAAAGAGTTAGTTCAAACAATTGAATGTTTAAAATTGGAGCATTTAGATGAGCACAAAAAGGTAATAAAGAAATATTTTGATGTATTGGAGAATATTAAAGGTTTAGAGAAGAAGAAGAGGAGTTTACAGGGTGTTCTTGCTGATAATACAAGACAGATACAAGAAGATGCTTCTATAGAGAATACAGAAAGAAGTAATGTAGAAGCAGAAACTACAGATTTTAAGGAGAAAAAATCTGATAGCATAAAGAGTGAAGATAAAGAAATAGAAGATGATAAAATACATAACTCCTTAGATATTGCAAAAAACAAAATGTATTTATTTGAACGAAAAATTAGAGGTGGATTCGTACCTGAAATTGATGGTTTTGTACCTGAGAAAGTGATTAGAGATTTAGGGTTGAAACATCATGATTATGTCTATGCAATAGAAGATGGTTATGCGAATGGAGACATGAAAAAATATCAATATTCTTTAGCGAAACGAACAGAAAAACCTGTTGATGATAACCGAGTTCAAGTTAATTTATGCCCGATAGAAAAAGATGGAAACATGTTAGTTGTACGGAAAAGTTTAGAAGATGGACGAGATATAAAGTTTGGAGAGGTACCCTATTCATTCCTATTAAATGTGGATGAAGTTATTGATTTGAAACTAAAAGAAGAAATGATTGTAGACATTGCTTATCCTGCTGATAAACCAGATAGAGTAAAGGTTATTTGGATTTATGATGTAAGAGATAGTGAACCAGAAGCAACATTGGTTTTTCAAAGTAAGCGTACAGCAAGTAAAAAAGAAGAAAAACATGTGGAAGAAGATGAAATTGTAATAGATGAAGATGCTTTAAAGGGAAAAAGTATTCTCATTATAGGGAATGAGCCTAAAAAGGCCATCTATAAAGCCAGTATTGAGCAAAGAGGAGGTTCTTTTCTATGGGCAGATGCAAGAAGTCACGTTACGATACTGGAGCCACTTGTAAAGAAATCTGATATGGTTATATTTTTACTCAAAGTATCTAAACATGTTGCGATGAAGCAAATCAAGGCACTGTGTAAAGAAAGAGATATTCCATTCCTTACTACATTTAGTACAGGAAAATCTACCATTGTAAAAATGGCAGAAGAGACAGAAGTTTAAAACATAAAGCAAAGAGAAAGCCGTCTTAATGATGGCTTTTTGTATGTATTCTTATGATTTTTCAACTTTCTTTTCGGAATCTGTAAAAATAATCTCTCCGTTTCCCCCTTTAATAACCTCGAATCCTGCTTCAGTTAACTCTTTATCAAACTCTTCATCTGTCATGTTGTTAAACATGTTTATAATCCGTTTTTCCATTTCTTCTATGCTCTCCACTTACGTCACCTTCTTTTAAATCATTCTGTAGACTTTCTAATTGAAATTCTATATAATTCATTATATATAGTCAATAAAAATAATGTTTAAGGGGGATGGAATAATGAATGATGCTAAGATAGATTGGGAATCTGAATTAAGAGACAATCTCCTATTTCAATTACATATACATTATAAATATAAAAAAGAGGATTTAAAAAAACAAGCTACAAGAGATTTGTTTTGCTTATTCTATAAAGAATGGGAACGAGAAAATAAATCAGTGGAAATTACAGAAGGTATTAAGATGTGTATTCTTGCAATTAGTAAAAAAATAGGATGGGTAGCTGAAACAGATGGTGAGTTGGTATTGAATATAAACAGGAGCGATAGCAATGAAGAAAATAAGTAAATCTGTTCAACGAAAACTGTACAAAATGTTTGAAGAAGTAGTTGATAGAGGGAGTTCTGATAAAATCCAAGTAATGTTAGACTTTGGTAATAAAGTGGATTTTAATAAAGAGCGTGAACGAACAGATTCTTTAAAGAAAGAATTTTTAAGTCATTTGGAAGATGGGATAGTTAATTAGAAAAAAGAGGGTGGAAAGAATAATGAAAAAGTCTGATAAAAAAGATGTTTTGGAAAGAATGCTTTATGAAGTAGAAGTGGAATCAGATTTAGCGGAAGAAGGCGGATTTTCCGAGTATGACCAGAGTGAAATAGAATTTTTACATAATACTTTAATAAACCATCTAAGTGCTAAAGGAATAGAACTTTATATGGATTTCATTGAGAATTGTACTAAAGTAGGTATACAAAAGAAAAAAGCCACTACAAAAGAAGAAATGATTGAGAATTTAAAGAAAGATGGCAGATATAGAGGTTGCAGATAAAATTAAGTATTATCTTTTTAAAATAATATAATTTTATGTTATATTTTATATGCAGTATTTAAAAAAATATGTACATAACAAAACAAAATACAAAATAATAGGATGCTATAAAGTAGCGTCTTTTTTTATATAATAAATAGATTTCGATATAAATAAGGTATAAAAGATTATTGATTAAAAAGGAGAATTTAAAATGTTTACAGATGTACAACGAAAAATGATTAAAAATGGCGTGAGAAATTTAGAGATTTTTGGTTACTCAGGTAAAGTAACAGAAGAGAATATTTTAAATCATCCCTTCTTTTCAAAGTATTTCAAGAAAGAATTAGAAAATTGTTTAGGGGAAGGTTATGATAAAGATATTAAAGGATTATTGAGTGTAATCGAAAAAAGAAGTAAGATTGCATAAATGGATATAAATAAATTAATTAAAAAGGAGATTTTTATATGAGAACATTAGTTGTTTCAGAAACTTCATTTATAAAAAATGAAAATAAATTCAAGGTTGAAGGCGTTACTTCGGACGTAAGTCTTCGTAGAGGATACAAAACAGAAGATGATGGTGTATTATGGGGGATGCAACATGCTACTGTTATGAAAGCAAATTATAGTGAAGATGATAAGTTACATAGTAAAAGAATGAGAGAATACGCTCCAATTAAAAATGGAGAAACAGTTGTAATTGAGGGTAATGAATATGTAGCCAGACTTTTAGGTAATTATTCTTCTTGTGTTATTTTTGACCCGAAATAATTAGTGATAATGATGTATTTGTAATAAATATAGAAAGGACTTCTCATATATGAGAAGTCTCTTTTTTTAGTCATAGATTAGCATACTTTTATATATTATAAGTTATTAATATACAAATCAGGTATTTCAAATGAAATTAATTCGTGATAAAAAGGGAGAGCTTATAAATGACAAATATTAAAAATGAACTTAAAGAATTCACTTAGTTCTGTTACCACAATAAAATGAAAAGACATTCGTTTCGATTATGATGAAATGAATGTCTTTTTTATTTACTATAGTAAATACAATTTATTGTTGTTATAATAAAAAATAGATACCTTATGAAGGGGAGACTGATGAAATGTTTAAGATTTTTGATGAAAATAGTAATAGATTATACGATTACCAGGATTTTTTGAGAAAAGATATACCTTATCAAATAGGCTTAGATGGAAAGGTATATAAAGCTATGAATGTCTTTGAATTAGTAGAGGTTCCTTATGCAAAATTACTCCATGTTTCTGAACGGAAGGATGAAAGAGGAACGTTAATAACAGAAGGTGATATTTTACAGTTTCCATTTGCGAGAGGTCTTGTAATCTACAAAGACTCAAGTTTTTGGATTCATTGGTTAGATTGGAACCAGAGATGCTGTTTTCCTGCATATGATTCGTTAGGAATGGAACGAATATTACACACTACGGAATTGAATTCTCTCATTATTGATAGTATTTATTTGAAAGAAGAGAATTTTGATGAAAATGTTTTAAAACAAGCAAAGATTCATGTGAAAACCCATCAAGAGTATGAATTATTAACTCTTTTACTAATCCGTATGACCAGTCTGAAAGAGTTTGAAATGCGAACAGAAGACGTAAGATTATGGAAAGAAGAACCAAAGGATAATGACATTACAATTTATGCAAAACTAACTGAGAAAGAATTCTTTAGGATTTTACAACATCATGATTGTAAATGGCTTTAAGAACTAAGGTTATCTTCATAACTTTTAATGGATGAAGGATGAATGAGGCATGTATGTATATTTTTTAGGGATTGATGACCATTTTTGTTTGCAATTCGTTTCAAACAGAAGGAAAGCTGAAAGATGGATAAATCAACAATTACAACTATATGAAATTTGCTATAAAGGTATGGTTAGTGAATACAATGTTTTGGCAAATAGAGAATTCGTTAAACAAATAGATAGATTTAAAGGATATGAAAGTAGTATCAATGAAAATACCTTCTCATGTAGAAGGTTAGGGAATCAGCTGAGAAAACGATTGGAAGAAGAAGGGGAAGGGAGGAGGAAATAATGGAGAAAAACTTGATTGAAGCAGAGATAAACCACATAGAAGCAGAGAGAGACATAAATGAAATATATACATTTCTTTCATTTTTAGGGTGGGCAGTTTATTTCTCTTTCTTTAAGATTGTTTTGGGGAGAAACTTCCCAAATTGGGTAGACATTTCAACTATCAAAGGATTCTTTTTTTATGTAGTTGTGAATGGATTACTGTTTGGGATAGCTGTATGGTTTGTAATTCGGGAATGTTTATTAGAGGGAAAAGTAGAGAAATTAGAAAGTCAATTGAAGAGAAAAAGGAGTAGTTTAAAAATGAGTGTGCAATCACATTACATCATGATTGGAGCTAACATTGGGTACGAGAAAGAGAATGAAGAGGATTGGGAAAAGTATGAGGTATATAGAGACGGGAATCATCCATCTAAAATACGATATATAAGTGATGGAAATACGGGTAAATACTTTGTCGTTGGTAAAGTATTAGCATATGACCCAGAAGGTTTTGAAGGGTTATCTATGTTTGAATACAATGAATCGTTATACGTGGAGGATAAAAAAGAGATTAAAGAACATGTGAAAGAACATTTTGATATGGATATAGAGCCTACCTTAATTGTTTTTACACATTGGCGTTAGAAAGGAGAAATTGTATGAAACTCAGTGCCAAATCATTAGCCTTACTATTAGGTTGTTCGTTCCTTTTATTTGGATGTAGTTCAGAAGATACAAAAGAAGCGAATCGCAAAGAAAAAGAAAAGGAAACTGTTAGTACTCAAGGGGTAAAACCTATTGAAGAATTGATATATAAACAAGTGGACAGTAGAGATGATGGATATAAAGATTACTACTACAGAGTTTATTATAATCATGCAAATAAATGTGTATCCGAACAACATATGGTAGAAGACGGATATAGTATACCTATTATGACATCTAACTACTTATTGGATGGTGAGACAAAAAAACCTATGTGTGGGAAATCAATTGAAGAAGCAAAGGCACTATTTCAAGTGAAAGAAAAATCAAATGATTTAAATAAAGGATGAGTAGGTATGAATAAATATGTTGTGATTGTTTATCTGAGATATGATGATTGGGAAATTATAAATGTAGAAGCTAATTCAAAATTACATGCATCTATTAAAGCGGTAAATGAAGTAATGGGGTACGAAGTATATAAAGAAAACAACATTATCTTCGAATCAATTGAAGAATTAAATGATGTTGTAGGAAGTTTAGGGATTCTGCGTGTAGGAGAGGTTCTAACAAGAGATTAACTGGAGTTCTTTATATATAAAATCATAATAAAAAACTTATAAAAGGAACGGTTAATAGACTAAATTTATATGTAAAAAAGCCCGTAAAATAAGGGTTTTTTATGAAAAATATGGTATAATTAAAGGGTAACTGAATCGAATTGTAGGGTGGTATTGGTTCACTCTTTTCTACTTCAAGTAGGAAGGAGGTGAATGAATATGGATGAAATCTTCTTAGCTATTATTAAGGGTATGTCCAGTGGTGTTTCAAGAGCAATTACTGAACATATTCTGAAAAAGCCTTCAGATAAAGAAGAAACCACCCTGCACAAGTCGAAGAGTCAGGATGGTTCGAAAAAAGAAACAAATAATTAAATTATGAACCAAGCCACTTTGCAAGTAATTTGGTTACAAGAGCGGGAGTGTTGGAGCACTCTCGCTTTATTAGTATACGTTGTTTGTTCGAAATTATGAGGTTCACAAATTGAATCCTCAAATACATTATAACATAAGCCATGTAATTTCAAACATTTATTTGATTATCTACTCCACGAAAAAAAAGAACCGCTACTGCGATTCTTTTATGTAATATCAACTATAAATACTTTTTTAACTACATTTCAGCGAAAAAGGAATTAAAAATCCTTCTGCTAATTCATCTTCCTCTATAAATTCATTAAATGCTGATTGTTCAAATTTCACTCCCATTCGATGCCAAAAAGGTACAGCATCAGGGATAGCTTCGCCCCAAATTTCAGTAATGGTTTCCTGATTTTTAAAATGATTGATAATGTCTCTGCCATGGCCTTTTCTCTTTTCTATACATTGAATATATTCTATGTATACAGAGCCATCTTCTTCAAATGTAGTTTCTCCATAAGCGATTGGTACATCGTTGTTTAGATACAATATTCTATGTTCCATATGCTTTAAGTGCTTTAAAATATCTCCAGATACTTTTTCTTTCATAACCTTATAATCCTGTGTGTAAGTAATCATGTCCTACATCTCCTCATAATTCATTGATTTTCAATACCTGTTTTATAAATATTTACTTATCATATGAGAGAATAAATGTTTTTATAATGAAATAAAAAAGACCTGGATAAATAATATCCAAGTCTAAAAATAGCTTCTTATTGTTTTTAATACTCGTTCTAAATCCTGCTCTTGTAGTTTACCGATTTTGAACAATAGTTCTTTGTAATGGACAGTGTTTATTTTTGAACATCTGACTACAGACGGTTTATCTAAACCTGCTTGTTCCCAACTTTCAAGAACTACATCAAATTCATTTCTTGCTTCTTGACTGGTTACAGTAGCAACTAAACGGTCTAATTCAACAACGATGTTATCATTACTGATAATCACAACTGGTCGTTTCTTACCGTTTAATTCTAAAAACCAAATTTCGCCACGTTTATTCTTCATCATTATCTCCCCAAAGCATTTTTTCTTTTTCTTTTTCTAATTCTTCTTTGGGTGGTCTATTGTCAAAATACTTATCAAATAGACTACCTAATAATTTTATCCGTTCGCTATTATCCATTTCATCAATAGAATTCATAATTTCTTCAGCAGTCTTTTTCATAATTTCACCTTCTCAAGGAATTGTTTTCTAAATTATATCACATCCTTTTATTTTAGAAGTGTAAAAAGATAAGATATAGACGCAATCCATTCCTCTTATACTATTCTCAAACCTACCTAATTCTTTGTGCCGTATCGTTCAAGCAATACTCTGTTTGCATAGGCTGTAATATAAACCGATTCTTCTTCATCTTTGAATGAACCTGTTTGATTTACCCATTCAGTATAAATAGGTTCAACAATTGTTTCATAGAAGTCATGGAGGTCATCAACTTCAAAATCAATTTTTCCAGACTTCTCAAATGTAGTAGCTATTACAGCTATTTCACACATTTTTGCTACTTCGTCAACATCATACATTTTTGCCACCATAATAAATCTCTCCTCTTTATATCTCTTAATATAAGAACCAGTTTTTTAATATCAAAATATTATACGGAGTTTGTATGGATGGTATTCAATCGGATTCAGAGCATAAAAAAGAAAAGAAAATATTAATATAAACATAAAGAATGGTAATGAAGAGTGATAAGGAGGTGACGATATGAATAATAGATTATATACAATTAAACAATCCATTCTACAAAAAATGTTTAATGTGAATCGTAATAAACTAAAATCAAATGTAGTTCTATCGGGGTTATTAGGATTTTGTATAGGTGATGCTTTGGGTGTTCCTTTTGAGTTTCAGCCAAGAGATAAAATGAATAAGATAATGACAATGACGGGTTATGGGACACATAATCAACCACCAGGTACATGGTCAGATGACAGTTCCCTCACTTTTTGCCTAACAGAAAGTCTAATTCATGGCTATGATTTAAACGATATAAAACAAAAGATGTGTGATTGGTATTACTTTGGCTATTGGAATGTCAATGATAAATTGCCATTTGATATTGGGAGAACAACATTCAAAGCTCTTTCAAAAATAAAGTCAGGGATAGCTTTGGAAGAAGCAGGAGAGCAAGGTGAAAAAGATAATGGAAATGGTTCGTTGATGAGAGTATTGCCGTTAGCTTACTATTTAATAGATAAAAAAGATGAAGAAAAATTCCCGATTATAGAAGAAGTATCAGGAATCACCCATGCCCATATCCGTTCAAAGATTGCTTGTAGTATTTATGTAGAGTTTGCTATTCAATTGATAAAATATCATTCACGAGAAAAGGCATATGCAGGAATGAAAGAAGTTATTATTTCTTATTACAATAACAAAGGGTGTGAAGAAGAATTAAAGCACTTTGAACGAATTATAAAACGGGATATCTATACGTATCAGGAGCATGAGATAAAAAGTACAGGATATGTTGTAGACTCTTTAGAAGCTTGTTTATGGTCCTTATTAACAACAGAAACCTTTTCTGATGCGGTATTAAAAGCTGTGAATTTAGGAGAGGATACGGATACAATCGGAGCTTTAACTGGTGGTTTAGCAGGGATATTCTACGGAGAAAACAATATTCCAAAAAAGTGGATGCGAACGATTAGTAAAAAATCGGATATATATGATTTAGCTAATAGATTTTATCAATCCCTTCAAAAATAAGAGCATAATGCTCTTTTTTATTTTGGTTCATCATTTATTTTTATGAAATTTTAGAAGAATGAATAACCCCATTATCAAAATCTAAAATAAAGAGAACATGAAAAAACAGGTATTTTTATAAATTGATTAAAAAGGTGGAATTAAAATGAGAAGCAAAGAGTTCGTTGAGAGATTAGTATATAGAGGGATTGAGTGTAACGTTCATAAAATCACCTCAAATGAAATGAATCGGAAAGGATTTTTAACAGTCACAGATGCACCATTTGATGTTTCATTAAATCACGGATTTTATGTAAATATTGGAGCAATTAAAAGTTGCATCGACTTATACTTCAAAAGAAAAGAGTTAGAATGAAATCAATAGGGAATAAATCTTATTTTTCGAATGTATAATAATTTGAATATAAAAAACAGGTATTTAACTAATTTATTTGACAGGGAGAGAATTAAAAATGGCTAAACATGAAGTTGTAGTTGAATTGAAAGTAAAAGGATTAAAAAAAGAGAATGATGCTTATGATTTAGTAAACTCTATGATGTATTGCGAGTTTTGTAATGCAGATGGTTTTATTCAAGGTCGTTTAGCAAATTTCACTTATGAGAAAAAAGAAAAAATAGGAATTTGCATAGTAGACTGTACAATCAATTCAAAAGAAGGTGGAGTTGATAGTGCATTAGAAACGTTAAGAAATTGTGAATTCTGTCATAAGGGACATGAAATTATTTGGACCAAACTAAGCGAAAAAGAAATTTCTTATAGTTGTATTGATGAAATTTCAAATGCGTTTGTTAATAAGTTCTATGAGCCTCTTCAAGAATATCCATCTCACAGAAAATTTTCAGAAAACCATGTGTTTGATGAAGAAAAATCTGTAAAATGGAATCGAGAAGAAGTAGAGAGACAAAATGAACAATTGAAACAACGTAAAACGGAATGGAATTCTGAAAAGGGCAGATTAAATGCTAAGTTACAAAATGACTGTGTTCAAATCTTAAAAGAAGATTACGGTCTAAATGAAGCTCAAGCTGAGAAACTATACGGATATGTTTACAATGATAAACATTCTTGTATGCATGACTTCTTTATTTATTTAGAAGAATTTGCGGGAGTTACAAAGGAAATCCTTTCATTAGGTTAAAAGAGACGAAAATTCGTCTCTTTTTTTATAAAAATACATGGAGGAGTGCTTTAAAATGTCAAATTTGAAAATTAATGAAGAGAATGGGATGTATATAGTATCAGATGTAACAGATGGCGGTTATGTAAATAGAGCTTGTTATCATAGTTATCAAAAATGGGAAACAGTATGGAACTCTGAATTGGAGTTAAAAAATATATATTTAGATAAGGAATGTGTAAATAAGATTTTAATAGATAAGAGAAAAGAGGACTTGGATTACAACAAAATTATTAGAGCAAGAGGAAGACATTTAAGGGCCTTAAAAGAATACTTAGGGATTTCTAAAAAGAAAGTAGATACGCCAAAGAAGTTCTTCTTATTAGGCTCCCACTTACTATCTTCGAATTCTGGAATCTCAGAAAAAGAATTCATTGAAAAGGAAGAAATTCTAATTGAAGCAAATGGAGGTCGTTCTCCATTACGGTTAAAAAAACGAATTACAACCCATACTGCGGTAACAGAAGAAAAGAAAAAATTAGTAGAGGAATATAATCAAAGACTACAAGAGTTTCGAGCGTATCATCAAGAAATGATACACAAGATTTTTAAAGAGAATAAGTAAATGTATGAAGAAGCATAATTTAAATGCTTCTTTTTTGAATAGGAGATTAAATATATTTCTATAATAGCAATGAATATAAAAAACAGGTGTTTCAATGAATCTAATCAAAAGGGAGAGAGTGTAAATGAATGTAAACTCAAATGGATATGTTAACAAAGCCGTAGTATTTGATGATATTTTAAAGGCAATTAAAGAGAAATATGCTGAGGTTATAAGAATTAGACGTTTTTCTTTTTTGAATACAAGTGGTTTAATGGATGTTAAATATCAAGTAGAGGACAGAACATATACGGGAGAAATATATTTTAATGAAGTGTATAAGGAAGATTATGAGTACACAGAAATGAATAGTCCACATGTGTTCCTTAGTATGAGAGGGTATGGAGCTCCTGACATCATTCATGGTATTGTAAAAGAGTTTGGAGGATGTTTTGCAGTAAATCAACATAAATTAAAGGAAATGGTTAAGTATTAAATAGAAGGTATTTTAAATGTAGACTTTAACATATAAAAATACAAAATTCATTAGGACGGTGTAAGTAATGAGTACATTATATTGGTATGCGTATAGATTAAGAGGCTTTAGCCCAAGTTGTCAGCCGAAAGGTTTTATTGATAGAAATGACGACTATGGAAGATTCGGGTCCATAGCATATGATAGACCATTAACAGAACAAGAAATAAGTGACTATGAACTGGATGAAATTACAGATGGTAAGCAAATGGGAATTCAATTAAATTGCTTGCTGAATAAAGGTAATAAGTCTATTTCAGAAGAGGAAAAAGATGAATTCTTAAGTAAACTTGGGGATTTATTAGGAAGTTACGGATTTGAAGTTAATGAAGACTTCACATGTGAATTAGTAGAGTTAGATGATTAAGGATGGAATAGAGAAAGAGGAAGAAGTGAAGGTGTAATCCATTGCTTCTTTTTTGTATTTGCATAGAGACATGTGGAATAAGAGATAAATAGAGTCAGTATAATACATGAATTATAGAAACAAGGGATTTTTTTTAAAATTTATTATAGGAGGCTCATAACAATGGGTGCATGTACAACAGGTTTATTAAACGAAAATATTTCAGTGTGGGATGTTTTTCACTACATAAAAGAAAACATTTGTAATGATGCAAGGGTAGAACATGTTACGGACAGATATTTTGAAATATACTTTACAGAGAAAGTAACGATTGAGAAAAGAGTTCTATCATTTTTTACTAATAATCGGGACTATGTGGAGGAAACAGGTCATAATGGAGAGTTAGTCTTAATTGATATGAGTAAAGGTGGGTGCTCCTTTGAAGTAATAGAATCTATTGTGAAACATTTTGGTGGTTGGTATATAAAGGACAATAACGAACCGAATGAATTAGATTTCTATGAGTTTAATTTTGAAGCATCAAGTCTATCATCTATAGATAGAGAACTTCTTGAAAGATTAAAAGATGAAAAAGATTGGAAAGTAAAAATGAAAACAATCTCATTCATAAAAAATAATTTAGATTTTATTAAATCATTATAAGTAGGACTGGACTATAGAGATATCTATAGTCTTTTTCTTTTGCATAGATAAATTACTTTGTATATACATATAATAATTGAATTTATAAAACAGGTATTGAAATCAATTATATTAATGGAGGGTTTACAGTGAAAGCGAAACAAATTTTATTATTAAATCAATTAAATAAGGTCTTGTTAGATTTGGATGAAGAGTGTATGAAGGATGCTGAATTTCGCAAACTTCTTTCTGAAATGAATGGATTTAACTATTCCTTAGATGCCTTTGCAAGTCTGGTTAGAGAATGTATTAAGTTAAGAGGAAAGATTACTGAATAATAGATACATATAATAAATGAAACGATAAAACAGGTATTTAGAATGAATTAATATTGGAGGAAAAGAAAATGACAGCAATTCAAAAGACAATAGTAATTAAAACAGCAAAAGGTGAAATCTCAGCAATGGCAGTAAATGATGATGCGTATCCATGTATCAGAGTCATGATTAATGGAAAGCTTGCCACCGTAGTTGAATTGGATTCTGATAACGATATTTTTAGAATTTATACTCATCAAGGGAATAAAAACGGACATATTGCAAGTTATGAATATAACACTGCAAGTATCTTTGATTATAAAATCGTACAAGATGAAATTGAACGAATTCGTGAATTAGAAGACGATGGAAGAGATATTGAAGGTGATATTTCCATTCTAAAGCAAGGTCTATCTGAAATTTATTCAATCGTAGTTGGGCAAACAGAACAAGCGATTATTAGCAATACGAATATGTGGGACGAATGTCATACTTCATTAGATAAAATTTTAAAATTCTTTAATCTAATTGTGGTAGATGACTCTACATATTTTGATGATTACAAATTCTTAGTTGTGAAAAAATAAGGTCGGTAAAAGAACGTATGGTTAATATCCTTGCGTTCTTTTTTATTTTATAAAATAATTTCATTGACAATAGTCAATGAATAAATATATGATTTAATTGTAAAACTTGAAATTTCGGATTGGTAATGAAGGACATGAGAGGAGAAAAAAGAAAAATGAAGAAGGCGCTTAAATTTGCAATACCAATGGCAATTGCAACAGTTATGTTAACAGGTTGTGTAGAAGATGATGAAATGAGCAGACAGCAACAAGCGAAAGTTGCAAATGCAAAACATTTAATGGGGGAAACAAAAACACCTAATATTACTAAGAGTTTGGAACGTGAAAATATTCGTCAACGTATATTGGTGTCAAATGACCCCAATACTCTTCAATGGATTTATCCTATGAGTGCAGGTCGTGTAATTGGTCGTTTTCCTGTAAAGGGGAAAGTAACCAGTGGAAATAAAAGACTTACTACATCGCAAGCGTATAGTTCAGGGATAGGTACACTTGTGGAGGCACCAGATGAAATGGGTACATATGGCTCAAGTGAAACGTATGTTTTTTGGTTTGACCCTGCGGGTCTTATTCATCAGCATAGAGGGGATTATTTTGTTAGTCCTGTTCCTTATAAGATTGAAGAAGGGTATGGCACTATTTCTACACAAGTTGATGAGTCTGAACAACAAAACACAACTCAATATAAAAAACAGATGGAAGTAGCGAATAAACAAATGGAGGAACTTTCGAAAAATAACGAAAAGGTTCAAGTTTCAAATCCAAAAGAACAAGGGGAGAATCAATAATGAAAACTACATTTAAAATTATTCTGACCCTCTTTGCTTTATCGTTTGTGGGCGTAGCAGTGAAAGTTATCTTTTTCCCCGCACATGTAGCGAATAAAGTGGTAGACACGACAACGGGAGTTATTGACAAAACGCTTAATACTGATAATGCACTTACAAACTATGAACAGTTTAAAGATGGGTATAATGGAGCGAAAGCGATGGTTCAAAACATTAAAAACGCTGAGAAGAGTTTAAAAGATATAGAATCTCTATATGGTGAGCCAAACACATGGACAAAAGATATTCGTTCAAAACATTCTTTCTTACAACAAAACATAGATGGATATCTTATGCAATATCAAAGTATTGTGAAAGATTACAATTCTAATAGTTCTAAAGTGAATCGTAATCTTTTCAAGGATAAAAACCTTCCATCAGAACTACCAGTAGATTATAAAGAACTAAAATAAAATCAGAAGAGTAGCTGTTTTATACAGATAGCTACTCTTTTTATTGTTTTATATAAATTGAATAATGTAATTAGTTATGAAGCAGATACAACTTTGCTAAAATAGAGAAGGTTTATACAAAAGGTGTAGTTAATTTACATATGAAAAAGGATAGGTGCAATTATGACAACAGAAATCAAGAATATCATAGCTGAAGAATTCAAAAATGGAACGAAACTACTATCTCTGCATCATTACGCTAAAGATGGGGATGAGGTAAAATTAGCAATTGAAAAAGAATGGTTGCCTTACTTACATGACGAAGTAGACTTATTATCTCCTGAAAGCTTTCATGAACGACATCTTATATATATGTATACGCAAGAATTAATAGAGATGCTACCGAAATTAAAAGAAAAAGGAGCGATGGAAGAACAACTATTAATCGTTATAGAAACGCTTCTGTTAGCATTAGACTATCTAACTCATGAACGCTTTGCTTATGCACCATTTACAAGCGAGTATAGGGAAGAAATAAATGACATTATACAGGAATGTTTTTCGATAACAAAATCAAATACTTTCTCAAGCGATGCAAATCGTCCTTCTTTATTAAAATCTAAAATAATCGAAGGAGAAGAAAGCATTTACTGTTTAGATGAAAGAGAAGAAAAGAAAAGATTATATATGGCTGTGGTTTATAAGAAGCCTAAGGATTTACAAGACCGATTCAAACAAATTGCATTTTGGTTAGGTAATGTTAACCTTAAGCCAAATTCGGATAGGGTGTCTTATCAAGACTCTATAGAAGGTAAAACTAATCACGATTTACATGTTGATTTGTTATTCTACCTCAATATGGTGAAACAAACGTTATCCTGGTTCATACAGTCGTATTCATGGAAAAACAATGAATTAGCAGTCTTTGATGAAATTGACATCATATCTAAATTAGGATTGAGATTCAGTTAGTTGTATTTGAAGGCTATCAATATGGAAGAACGAGATAAGTTGAATTGTAAAAGGTGTATAATTTTTATACACTTTTTATGTTGACTATAGTTTATGTAAAATGTATGATTTAATAAAAGGTTATTTAAAATACAGCGTTTCAAACACTTTTATATACAAAGAACGATTTAATATTTTATAGGGAGAGATATTACATGGCTAAAAACAAATTTTACGCAGTCAAAAAGGGATTTGACAAACAAAAGAATGAAGTTGTTACGGATGTTATTTTAACTTCATGGAATGAAACAGCATCGTTGGTTCAAGGTGTGAATAAAAAATCGCATGGTATTGCTTCTGAATACAAAGGCTTCCCTACAAGAGAAGAAGCTGAAGCGTTCCTGCAAAAAGATGCCCCATACATACATAAAAGTGAGGAGTCTTATCCAAAAGATGCTCTTCATTGTTATGTTGACGGAAGTTTCAGTAAAGAAATCGAGAATTACTCATATGGATTGATTTGTGTAGAAGATGGAAAAACAGTCGTTCATGTTGATAATGGAGTGGGAAGTAATAAAGATGCAGTTACTATGCAACAAATAGGTGGAGAATTACTTGGTACGATGAAAGCTCTTTTAGTAGCGAAAAAGAAAAAGCCTAAAAAGTTGGTCATTTTCTTTGATTATGAAGGTGTTGCTCTCCACGCTACTGGATATTGGAAAAGAGATAATAAATTTTCGGAGACTTATTATCAATGGATGCAGAAATTCTTTGCTGAAAACCCTGATATTGAGGTGACGTTCTGTAAAGTAGATGCACATACTGGTGATGATTTTAATGAATTAGCAGATGGATTTGCTAAATTAGCGTTAAATATTCAACCTGATAGTAACTTCTATAAGTTTGTTGAGAAATATGGGATTTCGAAAGAATTATAAATATATATGGATTGTTTGCTAAAGGAGCGGTTTAGTATGACTAAAGAGATTGTGCAAATAGTGAAAGAAGAAATAAAAAAAGCTGAAGGATATCCTCTATTACAAAAAGCCATTCAAATCGCATTTGAGGCTCATGAAGGACAGACAGATAAAGGTGGAAATTCATACATTCTACACCCTCTGCATGTGATGAATCAGTTAGAAACGATTGATGAGAAGATAGTAGGGGTTTTACATGATACAAAAGAGGATGCAGGACTAACAGATGAATTTTTCCGTTCAGAAGGGTTCCCAGAAAGAATCATTCAGGGTATTGATTCTGTTACTCGTAGACATGATGAAACCTATATGGAATTCATTAAACGCTCTTCAAAAGATAAACTTGGTCGTAAGGTGAAGAAAGAAGATGTTTTACATAATATGGATTCATCTCGCATTCCTGTTATCACTGAAGAGCATGTAAGCCTACAGAAGCGATACCAAAAGGGATTAGACTTCCTGAATCAAGCAGAAGGGATGAAGTTGGAATGAAAAGAAAAGATGTTCTATTGGAAATGGTGAATCGTTATGATTCCTTATCAGATATTGAAAGGAATTATTTAAATCATGCGGTGAATATCTACAGACCTCTCTTGAAAATCGAAAATGCTCCAAATAAAAATGAACTATTAGAGGATGAATATTACAATTTACGCACATTGAATATGCAAACAGTGGAGAGTTATCTATTACAAGAACTTCTTTGGAAATTTCTTAAACGAAAAGGACTTTCGAAATCTATGTTATCTATGGAAGAATTACATTCGATGGTATTTAAGGAATATGAAACTGTAAAAGATTTAAAGAGTGAAAAGCTCGAATCAATTGAAGGAATTCAAAAATTACTACAAGAATTAGAAGAGCAAAAAAATAAAAACATTGAAACTAATAAAGAAGGTTGTGAATCCTAATGTTAGTAGATTTAAAGGCGTTAAAAAAGCGTAGAAATAAAATGAGAATGGGTAAAGGGATGTATTTAGCGAAATCAGGATTTGAATTTAATTTTCATTTCTTATTAGAAATTTGTGGTGTTCAGATTATTGATAAGTATGAACCAATTGTAGACACAGAAGAACGTTATGTTAGTTGCAATGGTGTTTGCGATAATCCTCAACAAATTTTAGAGTATATTCCTGAATTAGAAACGTCAAAAGAGAAATATGTAGTTGCTTTGACAAGAGTAAGGAAGGTGAACCAGTCTCCATGGGGTGGTTGGAGATGGTGTAAGTGGGGGAAATACATCGGTACACAAACACCGACTGCCGAGTATTTATATGATGAAGATTTTATTGATGAAATCTATTGCTATAGAATTTTTAAGGTTAAATAGGAAAAAGGAGGTAGAAACGAATCTATCTCCTTTTTGTATGTCAGGAACATAACTTACCAAACATCAGCGTGTGAGTAGTAAATGACATGAGTTGCGTTCTCGGTAACAGGGGATGCTTTTTGTGTTTCGGTTCCAGAATTTAATCCAATTGATAATACTGCTACAGATACAAAACCTAATAGGGCAATTTTGATTTTTTTCATCATTGTAACGCTCCTTTTTTATCCAATTCTTTTTTCGCTTCATGTGCTTTAAAGAAATAATGAGAAGCTTTTTGATGATTTTCTACACTGTAGTATTTCACTGCTAACATTTCACTATATTCATTTACATATTCCCATAGACTTTCTTTTTCGAAATAAGTAAGTCCTAACGACACCACTTCATCGGTTTCTTCAATAGAAGCTCCACTTGTTAATGCTTTTAAAATAGAAAAATGCCATTTATATTCTTCATTTCCTAACTGTTGACAGATAGAAGAACCTTTTTCAATAAATGTCTCTGCTGTTGTCAGTTCATTTAATTTGTAATACTCTCTGGCTTGTAGAAAAATAGCTTTAAAATGATTCGGTATGTTCTCTGATACTTCAGATAAGTGACGTATTGCCAATTCAGATAGGTTTTGACTCGCATAAAGCCAACCTAAGTTATTTCGAATACGTAGAACTAAATCATCTTTATTTGCTTTTTGCAATAGAGTAATAGCGGTATTGTAGCTCTCTTCAGCTTGTTCAAATTGTTGCAACAAAACACATGTAGAGGCAAATGCATTTTCGCAGGATGCTATATTCAATTCGTTCCCTGGATATTGTTCATAAATTTCTTTCGCCTTTAATGTATTTTTAATTGCCAACATAGATTGGTTATTATGGTGATACAATACAGCAGTTCGATAATAGAACTCTGCCTTTTCTAATTCATCCGAAATACTCTCTAAGAGGTAAGATGCTTCATCAAAATGATAATGAGCTTCTTTTATGTTCAATAAGAAAGTGCAGTAAATCGCCTTGAATAGGTGATAATAGTAGGATAATACGTTATCTGAAGGAACTGGAAACTCATTGATTTTATCAAATGAGTCTTGCCCGATATGAATTCCATCCGTTAGAACCTGATGGCGAAATGAGATTAAGTGATAATGGAATTGAGATGTTTCACTCAACTTATTATTTTTGACATATCCAACTACTTCTTCTCGTAATTTCGTGGCCATATCGACATTTTGTTTCTTTATCTCTCTATACCATTCATCTAAGAGTTTAGCCAAAGCTTCTTGGGTCAAAAACTTAGTGTTCATAAAAATCCCCTCTTCCCAAATGTTGTAATTAAATCATATCAACAAACCAGTTTTTAGTAAATTAAATATTCGAAAAACTTAATTTTCTCAAAAAATGTCTGACAATTGTAGATAGTAAAAAAGAACAGGTGAATACCTGCTCTTGTATTAAGTCTATGTTATTAATCCACTCATGAAAAACATATAGATAATTCCAAATGATAACGAAAAAACCATTATGATTAGAGACTTCATCATAAGAGGTCTATTAAAAGACCCTAAACATGGAGTTGCGATAATGAAAAGAAAAACTCCATAAAACATAATGGTTACTACTAAAACAAAAATAAAGATATTAAATATCATAGTGTCACCTCTTTTACACGATTATAAATAGAATGAATTGCTTGTTTAATGTTAACCACGCAAATAATGTGCTAACAATAGATACACTACCTTTAATGATATAAACTTTTTCTGAAGGATGATGTATATCTTCTATATTCCTTGTTAGTGCATATTAAGTATATAAACTACAGAGCAAAGAGATTGTTGTGGAAATAATCTTTTCCATATAAAACACTCCTTTTTTCTTTGTTTTTATCAATATAGTTGTTTTTCTCTATTTGCATTCTATTATTCATACCTACAAACTTTTAGATTTAATGCTTATTGCATATAATGTCTGGAAGATAAAAAAACAGGTATTTATTTGAATTGATTTTAGGAGGAAATGAAAATGAGTGTATTAATTAATATGTTGAGAAGAATTGTGGATAAGCATGATGAAAAGCATGGTTTACGGAAAAGAGAAGTATTCGAGTGTACAAGCTTGGGAAGACGTAACGAAAGAAGAAGAGAGGCGTTTCGAATCCCTTTAGAAGAAAATCAATGTCCAGTCTTTCAAGATAACCGTTGCTGTGGTTCTTGCGACTTATCATCTACCTGTGACTTTGCTACAAATTGTCAGTGTTATGGGTATGAAAAAGGTGCGTTAGGTGGAACTGCGGAAGGGTACTACATGAGAGATAATGAGAACGCAAAATTTGGTCGGATTAAAGATGGAGAATTTGATTGGGACTTCTTTAAAATGAATAAAGCTAAGTTCTCTTTAAAAGAGAAGCCATTTCTCATTAGGGAAGTAGATGGAGAAAAGAAAGTTTGTAAATATGTAAATTGGAATGAGGAAGAAAAAACATTTATTTTACAGGTTTTAGATAAGGATGAGATAATAGAAAAAGAAGTAATAGTAGATGTAAAAGAATTAGTATATCCAATTTGTTTTGAGACATTCGAATCTGCTAAGTATAGAATGGGGAATATAAATTATTAATAAAATAGGGAGTATGCAGGATTATTCTGTATGCTCTTTGTATTTTTGAAAGGATGAAATAAAATGGAGCCAATTTCTCAAGAGGATGTTTTATTTAACGATTTTTCATCAGCAATTGCTTTACGATTAAATTTTATCGAAGCAAAAATCAAAACTGATAATCGTTTGAACTTCACAGATAATAATATAAAAGCTGAAAAGTATTTCGAAGGTTTATTTAATTTAATTTATGGATATAAACTAAAGAATTTGAATAAGCAACGAAAAAACACTCCAGGCATTGATTTGGGAGATAAAAAAACAAAAGTGTGCTATCAAGTTACTTCAACAAATGAAAGAAAAAAAATTGATGAATCAATAAAAAAATTTGAAAAGTATGAATGGGATAAGGACTATGATACATTAAATATTTTTATCATTGGTACAAAGAAGAAATATCGTAAATTGCCTCCATGCAATTCTAAACTTGAAATAATTGATATCCCTGGAATTAGAGAAGAAATAGATGATTTACCATTGGAAAAACAAATAGATATATGGACTTACGTAAAGCTCCATAACCCATTGCCAGATATAGATGATGCGTATCAAACAGTAATATTGAAAAAGAGTACATATTCAAAATTTTTAAAAGAGTATTTTATAAGTGAATATAGGAAAACAGCTAAGAAAATAATCAATCAGTTAGCTGAAGAGTTAAGTGAATTTGATATCACTACGAGAACACTTATTTATGTCATTCTAATGAAATCAGTTATCGTCGATGGTATGGGGGTTTCTTTTAGTTTTTATGAAATCTCAAAGAAACTAAAATGGAGTGAAGATACTCTTATAAAAGAATTAAACATATTAAAAAGAGAAGGTTGGATAGATGTTAACTTTATGATGGACACGGAGGATGAAATTTATGGAATAACAGATATAGAATACTATACCAGAGATTTGGTATGTCTTTCATATAGTAAAGATGGAAACGAATGGTTTAGTATGATGTATGACTTTTTAAAAAGCAAAAGCAAAAATAAAAAACGCTTCGATGAATACATGGAAAAACTAATATTAGATTTGAATTTTAAAGTATTAAATTAAGGAAACTCACTGAGTCTCCTTTTTTTTATAAACAGTCATTCGATTATGATAAAATGAAAAAACAAACGAGTAAACGGAGTGATTAAAACGTGCCTATATTTAAAAGAACAGAAATTGCAGATGAAATCAAAAAGAAACTTTCTATAATTCCTATCGAAATCAAATTTGACACAAAATGGAATACTGTTACAGAAAATGTAAGAGCAGAATCATTCTTTTGTGGGCTACTTAATTTAATTTATGGTCTGGAACTAATAAACTTAAATTATAAGGTTTTAAATGCACCTGCAATTGATTTAGGAGACTTGAAAGCAGGAGTTAGTTATCAAATCACTTCAACAAATACAAGAACGAAAATATTGGATTGTGTGGAGAAATTCAAAAGGCACAATTTAGATAAAGAGTATAATGTATTAAATGTATTCATCATTGGCGAAAAGAAGAAATACGAGCCTTTTCCTAATTATGATTCTTTTCAGTTACAAGTAATTGATATTTATGATATTCAACCCATTATTGAATCGTTGTCTATAGAGAGACAAGAAGAAATTCTTCAGTTTATAAATGAAGAATTGATAATTGAAGATTATTCTCGTGAAGTTAAATTTAAAAGAGGGGAGAATTATCAAGGATTTACAAATTCTCTTCCGATGAATTCATTAGGGTATTATACAGAGCAATTAATTTCAGGAATAGATAAATTTGGTGGAATACTGAATCAATTCAACCCCAGAACAAGAGAGCTTGTATATGCAATTTTTTTTAATACTACAATAGTTGAAAATAGGGTTCATAGATGGGACATTACTTTTTATTATAAAGAAATACAGGATATTTTAGGTTGGGATGATGAACAATTAATTTCGGAATTAGACGTATTGAGAAGATGCAATTGGATGAAATTCCTTATTCTTGGCAAGATGCCAGAAACCTTAAAATATAAGTATCAGACTTACACTTCAGGTATGATGAATCATAAATATTCGAAAGAATTATATGATAAGTATCTGGTTATTATGAGAATTAATTATTTTTTACTTTTGGGAGAAGGCTTTCTGCCTTCAATCATTAAATATTTATATGATAAATCAAGTAATAAAGAAGAGTATAAACTACTAATCAAAAAAATGATTTTAGATTTAGATTTCACCATTTTAAATTAAATATCTTGATAAAAAGTATGTTTATAAAGACATGCTTTTTTTGTTTGGGTATGTTATTATTGACTATAGTTAATGAAAAAAGCGGGTGAGATGATGATTGATAAGTTTTTTGAAAAGAAAAAATTAGAGGAAGTTGAGCTGATAGAACCTGTTTTATCAAACACAATGAAGTTTAGATTCCTTGAACCTCAAATAAATAAAGTTTTATTAGAATTCTATGGCTTTGTTTCTTTGGAATGGTCAGTTCTTGAAAATAGAGAGAAGAGGCATCCCGAATATGCCCTACATTTTATTCAAGAGTGTTATATAAGGCTTATGCCGTGGTTTTTAAAAGAAGAGAGGTTGGAACCCTTCATTGTAAAATACGAGGATGATTTTTATGTGTTGTTGGCACAGTACATGCTCTTTCACTATAAAAACAACAATTTAGATTTTCTGGAAGAAGAACACCGATTTGCTTTCATAGATATCGTACATAAGTTGAAAATGCATAAAGGGCTAAAGTTAGCTTCATAACTTAAATAAAGTTGGATGGACGAACGAAAGGGCGATGAATCAAAGTGAAGATGTTCTACTTACTAATAAAAGGAATTATTCTTAGATTCAAGATAATGATTGGATTAAAAGGTTATATCCATGACGAGTATGTAATTCCTTTGTACATTATCGGGTTTCTGTTATCTTACATCGGTGCATTGACTTGTTTATCTGTAGGGTGGTGGATATATGAATGGGCTATTTTGGGACAGTTGAACCAAAATCAAGGTGATACAGTTACGGCACTGAAATGGTCCTTGTTACTTATGTTCCCCATTGCGGATTTGTACCTCATGTATTTAAAGAAAGAATTGAAGAAAGTATAAACACATTCATATATAAACTACATATAGAAAATCGTTGCAAATAGTCATTAGCATTACCTATGCAGTTTTGTGGAAGTACACCACTTGTCTTATATGCGATATTGATTATTAATCAGATACAAACTGAAGCCCTTCTAAATAAGGGCTTTTTATTTTTAATTAACTGTTGACATTGAAAAAGAATAAGTGATAAGATACTCGTTGTTATAGTTTATAGCACCTATTAGCTATATACTACAACCGCACATGAAAGGTTTCTAAATGATAAATTATTATCTACCTTGTTATGGCGAGTCTTAGTAAAATGAGGAGGTGCAGGTATGTACGCTATTATTGAAACAGGCGGAAAACAATTAAAAGTTGAAGCAGGTCAAACTATCTATGTTGAGAAGTTGGACATAGAAGCAGGAGAAACTGTTACTTTTGATAAAGTTTTATTCGTTGGCGGTGATGCTGTTAAAGTAGGAAGCCCTGTAATTGAAGGCGCTTCAGTAACAGCTAAAGTTGAAAAGCAAGGTCGTTCAAAGAAAATCATCGTTTTTAAATACAAAGCGAAGAAGAACAACCGTAAAAAGCAAGGTCATCGTCAATCTTATACGAAGCTTGTAATTGAAAAAATCAACGCTTAAATTTTAAAATGATAAAAATAGTGATAAATAAAAAAGATTCAAATATTGTGTCTTTTAGTGTAAAAGGACATGCTGAATTTGCTGAACATGGAAAAGATATTGTATGTGCGGGAGTATCCACGGTTGTAATAGGAACGGTAAATGCCATTGAAAGGATTTGTGGCGTTCATGCCGACCATCATACAACTATGAATGATGGATTCCTTCAATATTCTTTACCAAGTTTATCAGGAGATGCTTACCGTAATGCACAAGTCTTGTTATTAGGAATGGTCGTTTCGTTGGAAACTGTCCAATCTGAATACAGCAAATTCGTAAAAATTCATACAATAAAATAGGAGGTGTAACTATGTTAAAGTTAGAACTTCAGTTTTTCGCATCTAAGAAAGGTGTAGGTAGTACAAAGAATGGTCGTGATTCTCAATCAAAACGCCTTGGTGCAAAACGTGCAGATGGTCAACTTGTAACAGGTGGTTCTATTCTTTACCGTCAACGTGGAACTAAGATTTATCCAGGAGTTAACGTTGGTCGTGGTGGAGATGATACTTTATTCGCTAAAACAGACGGTGTTGTACGTTTCGAACGCCTTGGACGTGACCGTAAACAAGTAAGCGTATATCCTGTTTCTCAAGAAGCATAATATAACTCTTATAAAAGGAAACTCTAATCTTTGTTGAGATTAGAGTTTTTCTATATAAAAAGGTGGTTCTTTTATGTCTAAAAACAGTACGGTTCTTGATGCACTTCGTCATTCCAGACATGATTGGCTTAACCGATTACAATTGATTAAAATACATTTATCCATGGGAGATATGCATCGAATAGATGGTTTAATTCGTGAGTTTGTAGCAGAAGCGAATCATGAGTCACATCTTATGGATTTAAAGATGCCCCAATTTTCCGAGTTTATTCTCACTTATAATTGGTGTAGCAATCCATGTAAGTTATCATTTGAAGTTCTTGGTGAAAATAAAGATGTTTCATATTTAGATGAAAAATTGCTTTATTGGACAAAAGAACTATTTTTTATATTAAATAACTCAATTGATATGTGTATGGAGAATCACATATGCATTACAATCCAGATACTTGAAAAAAATTCTTTCTTTTTTGATTATAGAGGTCGGATACAAAATCTCAATGCAATACAACAATATCTTGAAATGAATAATCATTTTTCTATTACATATCAAATGAATGAAGATGAATTGTGCATTTCTTTAGAGGAAAAATAAAATAAAGTTTGGTGAAAAAATGTTTATAGAACAAGCAAAGATAAGTGTAAAAGGTGGAGACGGCGGGAACGGAATGATATCCTTTAGACGTGAAAAGTATGTTCCGAACGGTGGTCCTGCGGGTGGAAATGGCGGAAATGGAGGAAATGTAGTTTTTGTAGTAGATGAGGGACTTCGAACGTTAATGGATTTCCGCTATAAAAGACGCTTTTCAGCAGATAATGGACAACATGGTATGAGTAAACGTCAGCATGGAAGGAATTCGGAAGATTTAATGTTAAAAGTTCCACCAGGAACAATTATTAAAGATGAAATTTCTGGTCAAATACTGGCTGATTTAGTAACTCACGGACAAGAAGCGATTATAGTAAAAGGAGGTCGTGGTGGTAGAGGGAATGTATGCTTTTCTACTGCGAAAAATCCTGCTCCAAACATCGCTGAAAATGGAGAACCTGGTGAAGAGAGAGACCTTGTTTTAGATTTAAAAGTAATGGCCGATGTTGGATTGGTTGGTTTTCCAAGTGTAGGGAAGTCAACATTACTATCAGTTGTCTCAAAAGCACGTCCTAAGATTGCTGATTATCATTTTACAACATTAGTACCTAATTTAGGTGTTGTAGCTACAGAAGACAATAGAAGCTTTGTAATGGCTGATTTGCCAGGACTGATTGAAGGAGCTCATCAAGGAGTTGGACTTGGACATCAGTTCTTACGACATATTGAAAGAACTAAAGTAATTGTTCATTTGGTTGATATGTCTGGAGTAGAGGGAAGAAACCCTTATGAGGATTACAAAACAATCATTAATGAATTGAAAGAATATGATGCACGATTAGTTGCATTACCACAAATTATTGTAGCCAGTAAAATGGATATGCCTGATGCTGAAGAAAATTTAGCAATATTTAAAAAAGAAATAGAAGATGATATAGCTATTTTCCCTATATCAACACTGAATCAAAAAGGAATAAGAGAACTCTTATTTAGAGTAGCTGATTTGGTAGAAAAAACGCCATCAAGTGTTATTGCTCAACACGAAGAAGAAGTTGGGAATGTAACCTATAAATTCGAAAGTGATAGAGATAAGCTATATATCACAAGAGAAAGTAATGGGACATTCGTTGTATCTGGTCAAGAGCTTGAAAAACTATTCAAGATGACTAACTTCTCACATCACGAATCTGTACAACGCTTTGCTCGTCAATTGCGTAATATGGGGGTAGATTCAGCATTGCGTGAACGAGGAGCTAAAGATGGAGATACAGTCAAAATATTAGAATATGAATTTAGTTTTGTAGACTAATGGTTAAAAAAAGAAGCTGTTGAAAAAACAGCTTCTTTTTTGTTATAAACTTTTGTAAATGCGTTCCATGTTTGAATCACCCAAGACAAAAGTATTAAAAACAATCTCAAGACTCAATCTTTCTACCTGAGACTTAATAAAAGCATCTTCTTTAGCTAACTTCTTCATTCGTTCTTCACTAAACTCGATTCCTTCTCCATCCATTTCGCTCAATGTTTCCTCTACATAAGGAGCATCGTAACAATCGTCTCGTCTTGCAAAACGATGAGCATATTTTAGTCTTTTGTGTAAAACCTCAATATTGGCAATCAATTCCTCTGCTATTTCGTTTCCTTTATTCGACTTTTTTAATTCATTTAATTGCTCTAATGAAAACATATCATTTTCTCCTTTTAAATTAATTTTTTAAAATTCCATATCTCTTAAATACCTTATATTATAGTGCCGTATAAGGGTTGTATAATTGTTTCATTTAAACATTTCGCAATCATAATAATAATGTTATAATTAACTATAGTCAATAAAAAAAGAGGTGTTTTTATGCTGTCGAAACAATTAAATATATCCTTTGAGGAAAATGAAGTTCTTAGGGATGAGTATCCACCAAATTTACTTATGCCGATGATAGAAGTATATATTCGAAAAGTAATTTATCGTGGGGTTGACAAGATTTCTCCCATTCGGTTCTCTGAATTAACTGGATTGCCTGAAAGAGAATGTATTCGATTATTTTTAGGGTTATCAGATAATAAGGGATTAATTGATTTAAGGTTTCACGTATTTTGTCCTAATTGCAATAAAAAACAGCCTATGAATTTAGATTCAGATGAAGAGTTTAAAGAATCGCTACTTTGCAAGGATTGTATGAAGAAAATGAAATTCACAGAAGAAGAAATAAAGGAAGCTATACAATGTGTTTTTCACTTAAATAAAGAGTTATTTTTACATGAATCCAATCAAATAAAGAATAAAGGGGAGATGAATTAATATGGCGATGTTAAAGCAAGGGGAAAAGAAGGTCATTACAGATTTTAAATACGTTTTATTTGGCTATCAAGGGCGTGTTGATTGTGATGTCATTGAAGTGTATTCGGGTGTAGGAGCAAGATTTTTAAAAGAGATTAATGGGGCACTGCAAGAAATTCTATTTATATCAGGAACTGCGGATAAAGTCGAGTTAGTGAAGATGCACGGGTTAAACCATTATTATATTCGAGTAGATTCTGTAAATATCTATGCAAAATTAATAGAAGAAGATATTAAAAAACTCTCTTTAAGGGTAGGAGACAAGATTTTTATCACAAATAATAGTGATTTAACATTTAATCTCATGATAGGTTTTGCTGAAAATCATCCAGAATTACCTAAGGTACTTCCTGACATTCAAAGAGATTTTGAATATGAAGTTACGGAAGTTGTAAATGAGAATATTGTACTTATTCAAAAAGGTGAAGATAAAAGATATATGAGTCGTGACAAAATAACAACATTAGAGGAAATTAAATTGAATGCAAAGTTGTGGAATGAAAGACAACGGAATAGAGGAGTGAAGTAAAATGATGCGTTCATATAAAAAATCGTATTTAGAAGTTAAAAAGGAAAAAGAATTATTGGAAGAAGAAGTAGCGAATTTAAAAGAATCTCAGAAAAAACTAACGGAATTTAAAAGCGATACAGTTTTCAATAATAGCATTGATAAAGTACAAGATGGTTTAGATAAACTGTATAAATATCTAAGTAATTCGAATATTATTCGTATTGAGGTTAATGCCAGAATGAGAACATCTGATGCAGATGAGTGTTTTGTGGGTATAGTGTATGAAGTTGTTTTATATGTCATTGATGATAAAAACAAGAAAACAGAGGTATTCTCATTACCTGTCTTTGCAGGTGCAGATGGCTGTATGATTAGCAAACGGGCTTGTAAAAGAAGAATGGATTATTTCGAATTAACACGTTCTATTGCACAATTCATTAAAAACAGAGTGAATTGGGAGTATGTCAGAGAAAAACGTGGGCTTGATATTATCATAACAGAGGACATGAAAGAAGGTATGTTTAAATATCAATCTGAAATGACAATTCGAATAAACAAAGAAAGTTTAGAGGAATTTAGAGCATATGCAGAGATGAGGGGCTTTTCAGTGTCTGATTTGACAAAATCAGCAGATGAAAAAACTGTACTCTTTGAGGTGTTAATAGAGAAAAGCTATATAGACGAAGTACAACAGTTACCATATGTCGTAAATATACAAGAAACAAGGTATTATTCACCCTCATAAAAAATGAAAGGAGCTACATAGATGATTAACTTATGTAATGCAACTGCATCAGGGGATTTAAAACTTGGAGCGTTGAATTTTCATATCTATAAAGACAATAATGAGTTTGCTTTTTCATATAAGATGATTAATGGTGGATTCGTTGGAGGAAGTATTGATTTAGATTATGAAGAAGATATCTTACCTTTCATAAATGATGAAAAATAATTTCAATATGGAAAGATTATCAATATTGCTAACAATAAAGAGGATGGAACGATATCGTTCTTTAAAGTCAATGTATACATTCAAATTCCTTTCACAGTAACTCACTTATCATTAGATTTAATGGATGAGGACGAGGTTGGATATGAACATTTTGATTTCAGAAAGTATATGAAAACGGTTGAATAAAAATAGAATAGAAGTTTTTAGTAAAAAATTGTTGACTGAATTTCGAGTTGGTGATAATATTAAATCCAGATAAAGAAATATTCAAAACAATAGATTTAGGAGAGATATCTACTATGGGAAAATATACATTACAAGCAAATCGAATTCAAAAAGTATTTCATGTTTCTGTTGAAGGAAGTATGTCATCTGAAGATGGAGCGAACTTCATCAAAGACTACAAACAAAAAATCGCAGGAATTAATCCTAAAGAATATGTAATTGAATTAGACTGTACAAAGCTAAATGTAACATCAGCAGATGTAGTACCTATGTTGGAGAATTGTTATAAATTATATATCGCTGATGGATTTACAAAGGTAATCTTCAAGATTGCTCCGAAAAGCACTATCCTAAAGATGCAATTAAATCGAGTAGCAAAAAATACAGGTCTTGCAAATTACGAAATCAAAGAAGTTTGATGAAAGAAGGAAGGGCATGACGCTCTTCTTTTTTTATGCATACTCATACAAATGATTGTAATAAAAAGTTTCGCAATGAAATACAATACATAATCTTAATATATACAACAAGAGGAGGAGATAGCTTTGACAAACATTAGAATTAAAGCTGTTGATATTTATCATCCAAATACAGCACGAACGAACGATTTTTATTTAAAACATTTTGCAGAAAAGGGAAAGGATATTTCTCGATTTTTAAGAATGATGGGAAGAGAAAGTCGATATATCATTGAAGATAAAAATGAAAATGGACTAACGATGGCAATTGAAGCTACGAAACGAGTGTTACGACAAGTAAACATGTCAGGGGAAGAAATGGACATGATTGTATTTTCAACGCAAACACCAGAGTATACATTCCCTACTAATGCGATTTTAGTACATAAAGAGATTCAGGGTAAGGCTCAAACGATTTGTATGGATTCCAATTCAAATTGTGCAGGAATGCTCGTAGCAGTGGAACAAACGTGTAGATACATGATGTCTAATCCGAATGTAAAACATGCATTAGTTGTAGGTTCTGACCATAACTCGATTCATTGTAATCCAGATGATGAAATCACTTATCCAAACTATGGAGATGCTTCTTCTGCAATTATTTTAGAAAAAGTGGAAGAGGATACAGGATTTATTGATTCCGTGTATTACACAGATAGCAAAGATGCTCATAATATTTTATTCCCTGCATGTGGACTATCAAATATATATAATCCAGAAAACAAACCAAAAGATATGCAGATTAATTGGATTCCCTTTGATGGAACTGTATGTGTGCCACCTGCCGTATCATCTATCAAATCTTTACTAACAAAACATGGTTTAGAAAAAGAAGATATTAGCTCGTATTGTTTCTCTCAATTTTCACTAAAAAACATCGAGGTAATTCAAGAGAAGTTAGGAGAAGATAAACTTAAGTTTGTATATGTAGGAGATGAATTTGGATATACAGGAACAAGTAGTCCGTTTATTGCTCTATATAAAGGAATTCAAAGTGACCAAATTAAAAGAGGAGACCATGTAGTGTTTTGGTCTGTAGGTACTGGTTGGCAAATCATTACGATGTTATTTAAATACTAAGAAAAACCCCTGTCTTTAAAAGAGAGGGGTTTAATTATGATTATAGGCTTACAAGAACTGCATGAGGAGGATATACTAATACATAACCTTCATCACCATCACATGTATGTGCGTTCTTTAATAATTCAGGTAG
The DNA here is from genome assembly GCF_037120585.1 of Bacillus sp. CCNWLW194. Taxonomy (NCBI): domain Bacteria; kingdom Bacillati; phylum Bacillota; class Bacilli; order Caryophanales; family Bacillaceae; genus Bacillus; species Bacillus sp. CCNWLW194. Next base: position 235,059 of record NZ_JBBBBL010000004.1, read on the forward strand.
CATATCTTTCACTTCTTTTGCAGTTGAAAATTCATATCCGTGATGTTCACTATTATCATGAATATGAGAAATAAACCATCTTCCTCTTAAGTCATCTGGCATTTGTGCTAATGCATCATGAGAAATATTGGTTCCTTTTGCATAAATACGAAGAATGTCCTCAATATCACACTCATCAGCAACTTCACTTAAATCATTTGCTTCATAAAAAGTAAGACCAGTATTTGTTCTTAATACAACTGTATGTAATAAGAATTTAGCCATTCTTTCTTTATTTTCTTTTCCTTTTTGAATTATTTTGTTTACTACTTCCATAAAAGCAGTTAAAACATGGTGCTCATTACTTTCTGTGCTGAAAGGAATGTACTTGATGTCTTCATGGACAACCACACTATCTACTTTCGAAAATACTCTGTATGCAGGAACTACAATTAACTGTTTACCATCAGTTAACACTTCATAATAAACATCTAAATAGACATGAGCAGGATTTACAAAACCGTGTTTTTTATCTAATTGAACAGTCATTAGTACGCACCCACCATATGTTGGGGTGTCCTCTGGAGATAAAGCATCTTCAGTTACAAATGTATTTGCAATATCTTTAAGTCCATTAAAATTCGTGTTTTTAATATCTAATTTCACACCTAAATCCGTTAATTGTCCTAAGAATTCTTTCATTCCTAATTCCTCCTGTTTTAACGCATTGTTAAGAGCTTTTACAAGCGCTTCTAAAGCAATTTGTTCAGCGTTTTTTAGTCCAAGTGAAATACATTCATCAAATTCGATTTCTCCATTTACTTCAATAAATACACGGTAAGAAACTGAAATTTTATTATCTTCTACATAGTCATAGAAAACGTCCATTTGAACAGATGCCCCTTCTTCAAAACCGTGTTCTGAACCTAATTCAATATGAAATAAAGTATAATCACCGCAGTTTGGACAATGTTCTTTACAATTACTTCCTAAATTACGTTCCACAAAAGAAAGTGCCTTGTTTCGCATTTCTGTTACTGATAAACACTCTACTTTCATACCTACATTATGTTTTGCTACTTGTCCTAAAAATTTGTTCATCATCAAAAATCTCTCCTTTTTTTATCTCTTCTTTTGAAGACCTGTTTTATATAAATTCATGTATTATATGCAGTTCAAAAGGGAGAAATAATTCAAATAATAGTTTTATATAATAAGTGAAATATAAAAATGAGGTAGTCACAAAGACTATATTTAAATGGAGGATTTTTAAATGGAAATTATGAGGATTGCTTTTGTAAATGTATTTAAAGAAGAGGGATTTGCACATGTTATGATTAATGTTGAATGGAGTCAACAATATATGAACGAGAAAGCATATATAAACCCATTTACAACTGTTACAGTGGATTTAGATGGAAATGTAAAAGAAGCAGAAAATAAAGGATTAGGGATTGATAGCGAAGGAGAACAAACTTTTGATAGTTTATCTCAATCAGAAGAGGTTCAAATATTCAACTATGTAAAAGAGAATAAAATTATGATAAAAGATGCGATACAAACAGAATTGAATTGATAAAATAAAAAAGCATGTTAGTTATAATTACTAACATGCTTTTTTTATTAACGTGTTTCTGATTTTAAATTTTCGTTATAAGAAGTAAATATAACAGCCTTATCTTCTGTAAATGAAGTTGCTTTTTCTTTTTTATTTGTAGTTGTAACACCTGTTTTCGTTAATTGAATGTATCTATTATGCTTTGCAATTTCAGAAGCATTTATATCAATTAAGACCATCTTTTTCATATTAAAAACCACCTTTTCGATTATAAGTACATCATTTTCCTCATTAATGGCATCATTTCTTCTTTACCGTACAGCTTCATTAATCTGTTCAAAGCATCAATTGGTGCTTCTACCTCGAAGTATTTCATATCAGCAGAATCAATGGCCACATCATTCCCATGTGCATTAGGAGAGTATTTTTGGATATTATCTAATACTCGTCTTTGTTCTGGAACAAAACTACTAAAAGCAGGATATTTTTTAGAAATTTCATGAACCTTTTTTAAATGTGATTTTGTTGTTACAACGATACTCATAACATAAACATCTCCTTTTATATTCATCTTTTGAAAGAACCTGTTTTATAACTTATCTTCATATTTTAGATTATAAGATGGGAGATAATAACAAAAAAGTCCCTAAAATAGGGACTTTTAACTTATATAAAGCTACTTTAAAAAGTGATTAGTCTAATTGTAACGAAGGGATATGATGTTTTACCATGTAGTCCAAAAAGTTTTCAAGTATATTTACTGCTCGTTCTTCTGCATTGCTAATATTATTTATTGATACATAAGCAACTTCTACCTCATACCCTGAAATATCACTGCGAATACGATAGTAGATATCATTTCTCTCATCAATTTGTATCTTTTTTGTATAGTCTATCTTGTAGTACACATCTAATTCTACCTGGTGCGAATAGATATCACTGGTAGGTTCGCTACGCAACTCAAGAGTAATCAGTGGATAATCACTATAATTAGGTGTACTGCCCATCTCTGCGTCAGGCAAGGTCTGTTCAAGCCATGTTATAGCATGATTCCGTAATCCTTCATAATTTAATGATTTAGCTTCCAACTTTACATCGTAGTTTGCTACTTTGTTTAAAAAACTCTCCATCCAAAACACATCCTTTCTTAATATCTATATTTTACCATTTGTTGTGTGTGTAAGTTGCATAGTTTTATAGATTTTACTTTTAAAAAATAATGTGTAAAACAATAAGCGTTTGCTTTGGAAAATGTTAAAATCTCTGCTATTATAGAAAAACGTAATAATTACATTATTACATAAGGATATTTATATTTTAAAAGGAAGGAGGTTAATAAGAATATGAATCTTGTAACATTTGGGATTATTTTAGGTGTTTCTGCATTCTTTATGATAATTCTTTATCTTTTTAACCGCACAAAAGGCGTAGAAACTTTTGGAGGACATACGTTTATCTCGTTTGGCTTGGGTTTAATTACAGGCTCATTTGGTACGCTTGTAGATAAGTTATATTCAATCGTCATGGCAATTATCAAAGTCACAAATGATAAAACGCAAGCAAAGACATTAACCGATGCTACTGATGTAAATTATATTCAGTTGGCTACAGGGGTTGCTTTTGTTGCTCTTGGTGTTTGGTATATATATAAATTGAAAAACCGCATTTATATATTAAACATTAATGGGTATGCTGACCATCGAATTGAAAACAATCGGAAATCCCTAAATTTAAATGAATTTGATTTTAAAGAAAGAGAAATTGAATTCATTCAGCGATTCAAGAAAGCACAAAGAAATGCAACAGAGCAAGACGTAATCCCTGAAATTACTGAAGAGTTGGTTCCTAAACTGGAAGCTTTCAAAAATGAAAGTAGAAAGGTTAAAAGAGGTTATACGGGAATTGCTCCTATTCCGCTTATTTTATATGCAGGTAAAATATTAGATGGTCATGAAATCAATCATTTCTATGAACGAAATAAATTTACACAGCAGTATTACAAGTTAGATAAGAGCAAGAAAAACTACGAAAAACTGAATTTGCAAACAAATTTACAAGCGTTAGCGAATATGCAAGTAACAGAAGCTGTATTAAAAGTGAGTATTACTTTTGATATTTCAACGCAAGATACGTCTCAGTTTGGAAATGTCCCAGTAGTAGAACTAAAGGTAGACGCACCTAATGAAAACTTAGTTAGCGGAAAAGACCAATTAGATAGTTACGTCAAGAAAATTTACGATACGATAAGAGATATAAAGACATCAAATCATGCTATTCAAAGGGTTCATCTACTGATATCTTCTCAAAGTTGTGTACCTTTTGAATTAGGAAGATTGTTAGATGACACAAGTATGCCTGAAATTGTTTCTTATCAGTATGAAAACCCAACGTATAGATGGGGACTTATTGTAAATAAAAGCAACAAGGGAACATTTATTACGGCTCCATAAAATAAGGAAGGAGGGGAAGGCATGTATAATTTAAGTTCAAAATTCAATACATTTTATAAGAACCATGTTGTTTTACAACAAACGAAACAAGATGAGCTAAAAGATAAAATGGAGAAAAATATTGAACGATTAAATGACGGTTTAAGTGAATACAACGCTGAATATGGAACGGACTATGCATTAATGGGTTATGAAGTTCAGGGAAGCGTTGCTATGCATACTGTTACGCAAAATGATGAAAACGAATATGATATTGACGTTGCCATTATTTTTGATAAGGATAAAATTCCTGATTCAACAAAGAGGGTAAAAGATTTCGTTGTAAATGCATTAAAGCGAAAATGCACGAGATTTCGTACAGAACCAGAAAAGAAGACAAATTGTATTCGTATCGAATATGCCAGTGGTTATCATATTGACTTTGCGATTTATCGTAGATTTAAGAATGATAATGGGGAGTATGAGTATGAACATTGTGGAAGTGAATGGAGAAGTAGAAATCCTTGGGCTATAACAAATTGGTTTAACAAAGAAAACAAAGCATCTGAAAGTAATCTGAGAAGTGTAGTGCGACTGCTTAAGATGTTTTGTAAATCAAATGATGGTTGGTCGATGCCAGGTGGATTAATACAGTCCGTATTAGCTTCTGAAGCTATATCATCTAATGAAAGATTAGATGTGACCTTCTATGAATCTATTTGTGGTATTAGAGATAGATTAGCTAAAGACAAGGAAGTCTATAACCCATCAGATAAAACGTTAACATTGATGTACACAGCAAAGGATTATCAAAAAGTAAAGAATTTGCATACTCGCTTAGAGAGTTATATTAAGAAGTTGGATATATTGTTTGACGGGAAATGCACAGAGCAAGATGCTATAAACGCTTGGAAAAACTTCTTTAACCATTCTTATTGGGGTGGATTGGTTCAAGAAAATGAAAGCATCGAAAAAAGTGCTCGTTTCATGAACAGTAAAGAGCAAGTAGATGTGGAAATGCGAATTTTATTTGCTCCTGGTGTGGAAATAAACTTCAACGAGTATAAGGGTAAAATTCCAAAAGGAAGACAGTTGAAATTTATTGCTCATCCAAACTTCACTGACTATACTCAAATTCAGTGGACGGTAATGAATCAGGGTGATGAATGTGGAGATGATATCACTCATCAAAGGATAGGACCGACTGCTATAGAAAGAACTTCCTACAGAGGTGTTCACAGAATGTTGTGCAGGGTATATCGAAATGACCGTTTAATGTGTGAAAAAGCAATAAACGTACCAATTAGATAAAAAAGAGCAGATGGCAATATAGCCATCTGTTTTTTATTGACTATAGTTAATAAAAGTGTTATTATAAATTTGTGCTTAAGAACATGATAATAAAAAAACAAATAAGATGAATGTTCTACATCGGTAAGCACAAAAACTCAAATTTTAATAGGTACAACGTATTTGTCTTCCCAAATGCTTGTACAAAAATAATGTATACGATTGAGAATCTAATACTATGTCATATGCAACAAGTCTGGATTCTCTATACTATCTCGTTTCTTGATTTCTATTTTTCAATACAACCATGAGAATAGTATAAAAATAATCAATGAGGATATCTTCATTGAACTGTAAAAGACCACTTTTAAAGTGGTCTTTTTATTCGTATATATAGTTTAATAAATGAAAAAGAGAGTAAAAACTCTCTCTTATCGTTTAGCCTTAAATTCAATAATATATCTAATCTTTACCTGACTTTCTTTGTAAACAATGTATTCATTATGTAATAAGTGTCTACCTTTCACACCTTTTACAGAGTTGTATCCCCAAGGAGCAGAACGTAAGTGGGACTGAGCAGAATCATATTCTTTGATTTTACCAGTTGCTACATCACAAAGGAATAAGTAGTGTGAGTCATTGTCTGAACGACTTCCAAATCCCCAACAATAGTTAGCACTCTTCGTTGAACAATCCGCAGTATAGATACCCCCACCAAACATCGAACCTGTGTGAACGGCAGACGATGGTTTTACCTTTAATCCACTCTGAAGAATACTTAAGATGTTTTCATTACGAGAACCATGGAATAACTCCATTGTTGAAACATTATAAGGATTGAAAGAATTATATCCTGCCATATCTTCCACTTCATACACTTCATGAACCTCGAAATCAAAGTGGTGATTATGTCCTTTTGTAGACATAACTTTTTCTACAATGCGTTTATATTCTTTTGTTCGTTTTGATAAAACTTTTAAACTAACACCGAGAGCCTTGTATTTATCATCTAATGTTTTTTCTAAACTATTTTGTACCTTTACAACAGATTCAATAACGCCTAATAAGTCTTTACGGTCATTTAATCGTTGGAATGAATTAATTATCATGTTTGAATAATCAACTCTTGTTCCAAATACAAAGGGGATAATCGAGTAAAATTCATCGGATAGAATTTCAAACTCTTTAGTTGTTTTATTAGGAGAGTTTAACAATGCTTCAATCTTATCTAAAATAGCATGTCCTTTTGCAACTTGGTTTCCACTTAATGCACCTAAAGGTGTTTGAATAGATTTTACTAAGTAACTTGTAGAAGACTTATAAAGTGTGCCAATAAAACGCAATACTTTATCTTTTACCTTGTCCAAGTCTTCTTTTTTCGTATCTTTGGATACCTCTACTGTGCTCTGAGAATTTCCGCTTACATCTAATTCTACTTCTTTGTAACCCTTACGAATTTTTTGACTCAATGTCGTTTTGAACTTTGACTTTGCTACTGGAAGTGTCTCACAGTTTTTTGACACTGTTTGAGGTGTCTTCCCTACACGACCATATTCAGAGTGGACAATATAAGTTCCATCTGCTAATTCTCGTAATTCGAGAATATAAAATTTATTACTATTTGCACCTAATGAAGCGTAATTTAAAACCTTCTTTTCTAACATCTTATGATTATTCAATTATATCATTCCTTTTTTATTGACTATAGTTTATTTTGAATATATCATCATTATACATTAACTATAGTCAAAATAAAATAGAAATAAGGACTATATTAGAAGGAGGAAAATCAATGAGTTTTTTAACAAAACTTATAATTATTTATATTATTGTAGTCATTTTAAGTGTGATAATTGCAATGATTGAAGCAGAAGTAACAAAAAGTCCAGCACCTGTAACTCTGCTGATAAGTATATGTATTATAGTAATGGGTCCATTGAGTATTCCTATGATGAACAAAGCACATAATTTAGAATTAGTGGAAGAAAAAGTGGCTCGTATCTTTGGAGATGATATAAAAAAAGAAAATATTTCTGATGATAAATTGATTGTTTATAGTAAAGAAGGGACCTTTGAAATTACTTATAATGATAATACCAATATTAAATTGATAAAAAGTATTACAGGAAGTCAGAGTAAAGAGAAAGAGCAAAGAGAAAAAACAAAAGAACTTTTAAAAAATATATAACGTAACTTTAGAGGAGGAAATGAATTGAATGATTTTACATATTTTATATTTTTTCTGACAGCAATTATTGGTATTGGGGGAGTAATTAAAAGATTTAACAATGGAATTGCTATATTTATATGGACGTTAGCAGGGGTTTACATTATATTGGGCCCTATATGTATACAAATTATTAGACCTGTAATGGAAGACAGTATGCTACATGCACAGATAGAGAAAAATTTGGAGAAAGATGTGACAATTGAAAAACAAACAGATGACACCTCTATGATTGCAAAAAGTAAAACAGATACATACATCGTAAAGTATAATGATAAAAAGGAAATCGAGGAAATAAAGAATATAACAGAAAATGAACAAAAGAAGAGAGAAAAGATAAAAGAAATTTTGAAAACCTTATAGGTCATATAACTGAGCCATCTTAACTGCATGGCTTTTTTATTTACTGTACAAATGTCAATAACCGTTTAAATGCATTTAATTATTATTAATATTCTTTAAGTAAGTGTTTTTTATTGCTTGTATATAGGTTTATGTTTCGGAGGGTTTTAATATTCTGTCAATTGATTTATAACTACTTTTTAAAACTTTTCAATTGACTATAGTCTATATATTGTTGTAATATATTAACTATAGTCAATTGAAAGAGGGTGATGGATTGATTGCCATGCAAATTGTATGGGCTCTTGTTTCGCTTGCTTTTATTGTGATTGAATTATGTTCAGGAACACTGCTTATTTTTGGATTTGGAATAGGAGCACTTGTTTCTTATTTCTTGGCAGGAGATTTTTCGGTTACTGTTCAAATTGCAGTATTTCTTACTGTTGGAACACTTATCTTAGGCATGATGTATCCATTGCGTGGACGCATTTTTGCAAGGGATAGTGGGGGTGAACTACCTTCAAATTCATTAGAGGGAAAAACATTTACATCTCCAGTTGCAATTGAAGAACAAGTTGAGCAACAAGTTTCTCTTGGTGATACACATTGGTTTGTTATTAATCAAGGAAGCCCTATAAAAAAAGGTGAGAATTTTATTGTTCTTGGATATAAAGGCAATAAATTGCTTATCAAGAAGGAAGGAGAATGAGACTTGTTTCAGTCTATTGTTGAGTTTTCTAAAGACATGTGTATTATTCTTGGTGGAACAATATCTACATCAGCGATGGTTGCATTAATTTTCTTTTTAGGAAGTTTTATTGTGCGAACAGTTTTGAACTTTCGATACGATAGGAAACAAAAAAGACAATTGAATATGATTCAAGCTACTCGTCCTTCAAACCTCGTTAATTTTAATGAGTATAAAAAAAGGAAAACGCTAAAGAAAATGGCGTAATGGAAGGAGTTTGAATAGTCATGGGAATGATTATTGCTGGTATTATTGGATTGCTTGTACTTGGTGTTGTAATTTCTTCAATTAAAGTTGTTACAACTGGTCAAGTTTATATTGTAGAGAGGTTCGGTAAGTTCCATCGTCAATTAGAACCAGGGTGGTATTTTATTATTCCATTTATTGATTTTGTTCGTGCAAAGGTTTCAACGAAACAACAAATTATTGATATTGCACCCCAGAAGGTAATTACTAAGGATAATGTATCAATACATATGGATAATGTGGTTTTCTTTAAAATTATGGATGCTAAAGCGGCCGTGTATAACATTGAGAATTATAGAGATGGAATCGTGTATTCCACCATTGCAAACGTTCGTAACATTGTAGGGGATATGGATTTAGATGATGTTTCTAAGAATCGTGACAAACTAAATGGCGATTTGCTAAATACAGTTGATAAGATTACAGATAGTTATGGAGTTAAAATTTTATCTGTTGAAATTAACAACATCATTCCTCCTGCAAAAATTCAAGAGGCTATGGAACTTCAAATGCAAGCAGAGCGCTTGCGAAGAGAAGGTATTTTAAAAGCTGAAGGCGAAAAAGAAGCTTCAATCTTGCGAGCTAAAGGTCATAAAGAAAGTCAAATCGCAGAAGCAGAGGGTAATAAATCAGCTCGTATTTTAAATGCGGAAGCACAGAAAGAAGAAAGTATTCGTTTAGCAGAAGGTAAAAAAGAAGCAACATTACTGAATTCACAAGCACAGGCTGAGTCTATTGAAATTGTTTCAGAGGCAGAGGCGAAAAAAATCATTAGAATCAATGAAGCAATTACACAATCTGATAATATTGATGCTGTATTAAGATGGAAGCAGATTGAAGCTAATAAAGAAATGGCATATGGTCCTGCAAATAAATTAGTCATTCCAACAGATATGATGAATAGCGTAGGAGCAATTGCTACAGTCGCTGAAACAGTGCAGTTAACTAAAAAAGCAAGTTAATAAAAGGAGCTATTATGGCTCCTTTTTATATGTAAAATAATGCTTTTATATACATAATAAGGTATAATGAAGAAGACGAGATACCCTATATCTTATCTTTTTGAATGCAGATGTCATTATAGTGGCATCTGCTTTTTTTATGCTTAGAGAACAGTAAATAAATAGAATGGAATAAAAAAGAGACATTCTATTGAATGTCCCTCTAATGCATATTACTTAGCAAAGAATTTTGTGTAATGTTCTAAGCCAATTGAGTTTTTGCGTTTTACTGATTCTAACTTAGTAGTACCAGAAGTTGTTGCGTATCCAATGTGATTGTAGTCTTTTACGAATACTGCATGAATCCATTTAGCGAAGTCTTCATGTGAACAATTATCTTTCATTGCTTGTTTTGCAACAAAGATTAAAGTTATAGATTTTGAAGCACCAAATGATTTTTTAGCATGTTTTTCATCCATAAATTTGAATGATTCATTTAGATAGTTTGTAAGTTCTTTCAATTCCTGAATGTCTTCTGTTTTGAAGGCATCTTGATTAAGGAACCCATCAATTGTTTTGCTATCTAAAGCAGTGTTATTTTGGGTTTTTAAAACACATAATGCTTTTAGTAACATATCTGAATGATTATCATTTTTAAGACCACTCGCACTAAATCCCGCTTGTGTAAATTCTAACTCCTTCATTTCCGCAATAGCATGAAGTAATTCATAAGACATCATAGCTTTACGAATTTGTGAAGGTTTCAATGCCTGTCCATTATTCCAACGCTTAAATAGGTCGGATTTTTTAGAGTCATCTAAATCCTCATAACTCTTAATATCCAGAATTAAAGCCATAATACGATTTTGATATTGTTCTGGTAAATCTCTGAAGTACATACCACTAACGTCCATAAGCACTTCTTCACCTTCATTTTCAACATCAAAACACTGTACAAATGAATCTTTAAGAGCGTAACGATTTCGAATGTAGTCACGAATTGTTGTTAATCGTTGTTTTCCATCTAAAACATTTCTGAATTTTTTCTTGCTTTTACGAATTGTTTGCGTCTTAATTTCACCAATTGAAACTTCTTCTAAGATTGAAACAATTAGTAAAGATTTCTTTTCAACAGTCCAAACAGAATCACGTTGAATTGGGTCATTAAATAAGAAAACTGGTTGACGCTCCATAAATTGTGCAACTGACATTTCATCTTTTGTTGCATCGAAGCAAACAAAGTTAATTTTCATATCAGATGTACATTTGATAACACGAACTTCCTTCTTAGTTTCTGTACCTTGTTCAATAATTGTTGTTGTGTTTGTCATTATAATTCTCTCCCTGTTAAATAAATTAGTTAAATACCTGTTTTATAAATTATCCTCATATTATATGCAGAAGATAAGAGATTCATAATTTTATAAGCATAAAAAATGACTAACATCAAAAGAAATTTAGACTTATTTAGAGATATAAACAGACACACAACCATCTATAATAGGTAGTTATTTATAAATTAGGTATTTTATTGCGTGAAATAAACTTAGATAGGGAGTGTGTATAAATGAAGGTGTACCATGTTTCTTTAGACAATAAGAAAACGAATGTATTTGCTCCAAGAGTTCCAAAGGAAGAAATGCGATTGGCAGAAGAAGATTGTACCAGTGCCCGTTTTTGTGTCTCTACGACTATTGAAGGATGTTTATCTGCGGTTCCTTGGGGTGGAGAGTCATTAAGTTTACATGATAATAAAGTGATTACGGTTTATGAGTTTGATACAAATGATTTAGTAAATCAAGAGAATTTAATTTTTCCATCGACACTATATCAAAAAGGTTTTGTTCCTGATGCAATGTATACGAATGAGCATTGGATTGTAAATGAATCTATACAGCCTAAAAATGTTTTTTGTATTACTTTAGATTCATATAAGGAAATAGTAGTTCCAGATGTTTCGTATGAAGATAGTTTAGTTTTAGAAACAGGTCTTGTAACGTTAGATGAGGTTTGGCAAGGAGATTTTGTCATGATTGAAAATATAAAATATCAACTATGTAAAGAAAAGAATGTAGCGTGATACATTCTTTTTTATTTTTACTAAAGTATAAAGCGTTTATATTTTATTGACAATAGTAAATAAAATATTCTATAATGTAACCATAGCAAGGAAAAATACATATGTAGGAGTGTGATTGAGATGGGTTTAGTAACTCGCTTTAAAAATGTTTGTAAGGGGTATTTTAATAAATGGCTTACAAAAGCAGAAAACCCTGAAGTGATGTTAGAGCAATTAATTGCAGAAAGTAAAACAAAGTATGAAAAAGTACAGATTGAAACTGCGAAAGCTATTTCCTCACGAGCAATGGTTTCAAAAGACTATGAAGCTCAATTGAAAAAATGTGATGACTTAGTTGCAAAAGCGAAAGCATCTATTAAAGCAGGGAATGATAAACTTGCTACTGATTTCTTAGAGCAAAAGAAAGATGAAGAGGAGATTCTTCATGAAATCAAATTGAGCTTAGATACGGCCGAGAGACAAGAAGAGTCATTAAAAGATGAATTAAAACGTTTGACAAAAGTAATGAAAAAAGCCGAAACGAAAAAACAATTACTTATTGCTAAGAATAACAGAGCACAAGCTCAAAAAACAGCTCAAGAGATTCGCCATGATTTAGATGGAGGAAACACTCTAACTGAAATTGGTAAAATCGAGAGAAAAATTGACGAGAAAGAATCTTTAATTTCTGCAAAAGAAGACGTTCACTCTATTATTACAAAATCAGATGTAGAACGTGAATTTGAAGAAATTAAAGCAAATGAAGTAAGTGAAGAAATTCAAACTGAATTAGAAACTTTAAAAGCTCAAATGGCAAGTGAAGAGTCTAAAGAAGTTGCACTAACAAAAGAAGCGTAAGTTAAAGAAAAACCTCTCTCTTATATAGTAGGAGGGAGGTTTTTGTAAGGAGAGATTTTAGTGCCAAATGAAAATATGATACTTGTACTTTTTTTCATTGGAATACCGATGCTTTCTCTATTGTTTTGCTTATTCCCGATTATAACGATAGTAGTAGTTTTGGGACTTTGTCTGCTATTTTCTATATGGTGTATGATTACAGATTCTTATATGGAAGTTAGTGATGTGAAAGAATCCATATCTAATAGATTAGACATATCAACGAGCGAAATTTTCTTTGATTTAAACAAAATGAACGCTACTTATTTGAGACCTGGAAACTATAGAATATTTACTTCAAAAGGAGAATTTATTCTGGAGTTAGGAATTGAATATAACAACTTCTATTGGATTGAATTAAGCCAAGTATCGGATGTTAATTTCATAGATGAATTAAATATATGAGATAGGAGGGGTAGCTAATGGATGATGGAGAAGGAATTGTAGGTTGTTTTGGTGTCTTGGCAATTTTAGGAGCATTGTTCTACTGTTTTCCAATTATTATGGCTGTTATTACATGCACGATTATAATAATTGGTGTTTGGGTAGTTCACTCTGATTCTAAAGATAATAGAAAAAAGTTTCTTACTGATTTGCAGTCTGATATACCACAGAAGCTTAGGATTACAAAAGATGAAGTGATTTATGATTTCGGAGAAAAAGGTGAATCTTCATGGAAATACGAAGACTTTCGAATTTTCACTTCCAGAGGAGAATTCATTGTAAAGATTAAAGATGTAGATAAGAAAGATATTGAGTTAGAGCAAGTATCTGATGTTGATTTCATGAAGGAGTCGAATCAATAATGATAGCAGAAATTCTAATGGTCTTTGGGCTCATAGTTGGGTTGATTATAGCTATTTTTCGTTTATCTCCTATAATTGGAATCATTTTCTTAATCATGCTATTGATTGGCATTGTCGTATTTAGTCATTACATACGAAAAGAAGAGCTTACAGAGTTAAAAGAAGTAATAGCTCATAACCTGTCAATTTCACAGAAAGAGATATTATTTGATGTTGAACGAACGAAAAAATCTTTCTTAGGATGGAAAAAACTATATGTTTTTACATCAAAGGGAGAATTTGAAGTCAATATACATAGAGATAATGGTGAATGGGTAGGTATAGATTTGATTTCTATTTCAAATGTCGATTATATGAAAGAATTAAACTACTAAACAAAATGAAGAGAGGTGTAAACATAATGGTTATGCGTTTTATTGATGGATGTTGCAACAAGATATGTTTTTACATATTCTCTTCATTTTTATATGAATGAATTTTTAGGGAGGTGTCTATATGGATAAAAAGAATTATGAAAGTTTGTTCATGATGGGTCTGACAATTATGTCGATTATGGCTGTAGTGGAAGAGAATTTTCAACGATATTTTATTATTTTATTGATATATATATGCTTCATTACTATGATTCATTTCTTCCTCAATTATAAAAAATCAAAAACAAAAAATATGTTAGTCATTGAAGAATGCGTGAGAGAGGGTTTTACAAAATTAATAAATGACTCCTATTATAAACTTTACGAAAATCAGCACCCTAAAGAAGTGGAAGAGAAATTCTTAGAGACAGTTAGAGAAATGAACATTATCATTCATCGAAACGGAGCGTTGAATAAAAGCTCTTTCAAAGATAGATGCTTAAAAGGTTTTTACGAAGAAGACGTCCGATTCTTTACAATGTTTGGAGAGTATACCTGTACTGTGAATGTATTAAAAGATGGATTAGGTGAACTGAAAAATCTCGACCAAATTTCTGATTTGGATTTTGATAAAGCGTTGAAAGGGATTTGAAAATAGTAATATTTGTTTTTAGAATTTTAGAATTTAGTCCTTAAAGTGGAAAGAAGGTTATGAAAGTAAAACGAGTATCAAAAATGAATTTAAATAAAGAACTTTATGTGAATTAAAAAATAGGAAGATGGAGTGATTTGGATGTTTGATGATGAATCTGATGATTTATTAGTTTGTATAATGTTTGCAACAGTAGCTATTACGATTATAGCGTTTCTAATTATCTCTTTTGTACATATGTTTGTTAATCTCTATAATTCAAATATATTTTACTTTATAACAGGGGTTTCTGCTTTTGTTAGCTTAGTTGCAGGAAATGTGTATTGTGAATATAACCGAATTAAAACAAATGATTTCAATCGAATAAAAGAAGAAATCAAAAAACATATTCGTAGTTTTTATCCAGAAGAGACTTTCTTTTTAATTGATGAAAAAGAAGTTTCAAAAAGAGAAATCTTGAAAAGATGTTTTCGTACATACGAATTGTCGATTCATGTTTTTGCTCATCATGGAGAATTGGTATATCAAGTGAAGGTGAATAAAAATGAGGTATGGCTCAAAGATTTCAAACAAGTTTCAAATGTGAATTTTGCAAAAGAATTTTATAAGAAATAAAAAATATAGGAATAGATACTTTATCAATTCCTATATAAATCCAAGAATATTTAAAGTTTAACAGTTTAAGGGAGGGCTTAAAATGTTTGATAAGGAGTCGGAAGAACACTCTAATTCAAATTTATTCCTATATGCAATACTGCCTTTAATAGCGTTCTTTATTCCCATTCTTACACCAGAGCTGAATTCCGAGAATGTTATAAAATTTATTGTTAAATTAATAGGCTTTTTTGTATTTGTGGTTGTATGTATTTTTATAACATTTTTAAGAAGAGAATATAACCGCATTAAAATGAAAGATTCTGTTCGGATAAAAGAACAAATCACACAGCATGTAAAAGAGCACTATTACTTAGGAATGCAAGACAGCTTTGTTTTAATTGATAAGGAGAAAAATCTAACAAGAAAAAAAATATTAAAAAGATGTTTTTCTACATATAAAGTGAAAGTTCCTGTATTTGCTCCGAGTGGAGAGTTTCTATATGAAGTGAAGGTTAATGAACAGGATGTAGAAATAATAAACTCTAAACGGGTATCACATGTAAGCTATGGTAGAGAGCTATATGTATATAAATAAATGGGTATGTTAAAAATCAACATTTTATTATATTAATAAAAAGATATAAATAAGGAAGGAGATGTAGAAATGTTTCATAAAGATGACCCAGAAGTAGCTCTGATGAAATATACAATTTTTTTGGGAATAGGATTAATCGTTTTGAACATCATAGTATGGGGTGTTTTATGGGTTAAGAATCTTGTTATGAATAATCTAACTGTAGTTATGTATGGAATTACAGGGATTGTTTTTATCGGAGTAGGTATTTCGATGTATTTTATCAAGAAAGAATATGAACGTATTACAAAATATGATTTTGACAGGGTTAAACGCTTATTAAGTCAGTATCTTAACGAAAATTATTTTACTGGTCAGAATGATAGTTTTGTTTTAGTAGAAGAAGAAAAAGGAGTAACAAGGAAAGATTTTTTAAAGAGATGCTTTGCCTCCTATCATATAGAGTTAAAGGTGTTCGTTCCAGATGGAGAACTTTTATGTACTGTGAAGGTATATAAAGAAGGAATACGAGTGAAAAACGTTGAGCGTATTTCTCATACGGATTATAGAAAAGAATTTGCAAAATAAATACATAATAAATATTTTTGGGTTTATATAAGAATTGATAATAGATAAAAAGGAGAGATTTAAAATGTTAAAAAATTGGTTAAAAAAAGTAGGTTCAATGCAGAATGTAATTTCAGCTTCTTGTATTGGGGGAGGAGCAATTCTATTCAATTGGTTATTCCCTAAAATCACACTGTTTATCATTATCGGATTGTTAATTTTTAAGTATAACGAACCAGTAAAAAAACGACTTTTTAAAGATAAATAAGAAAGGGAATTCAAATGAAAACGAATAAAATTCAAATCGCAGTAGTAGTAGTTCCTTATTTTGTTTTATTAACAAAGTTTGTTGTGAATCATAATATATCAGGTTCTGTTATTTTGACCATATATGCTGTACTTATTTACAATTTCATCTCTTTATTTAAATTAATTGATATGAAAGAGGTTAATTTTAAGAGAATTCATAGGAAATTAAAAAGTGTCATGAAGTTAAAAAATGATGATTGCATTGTAAAGTGTGACCAAAAGGTTCCTTTTATACATGTATTAATTGGAAAAGAACAATCTTACCTTTCAACATGCAATGTCTTAACCGCAAATGGGGAATTCACCATTTTAGTTGAGGTAACACCAAAAGAAATTATTATTAAGCATAAAGAGTGTGTTCAGCAGTAGAAAAATGTGGAGGGGAATAATGATGAATATAACATCTCATGTGGAAAATTCAAAATATGTCTTATTAGGAATATTGGGGGGTATCACATTTTTTGCGGTTGTTATTCGCCCTCTCTTTTATTTAGTCCCTGTATATATGAGGTATATAAAGAATAGAAAAGTAGAGGCAGAGAAAAGAATTGTAACAGTTAAAGAATATGTTTCAAAATGCTTTGGAGTAGAACAAGAATCAATAGTCGTAGAATGTTTAGAAAATAAATCGACTTCTAAGTTAAAGGGATTTTATGAATATATGACAAAGAAAGCAGAATCATATCGTGTGTTTTGTGAGCATGGAGAATTTATTTTCAAAATGGACATGTATGATGGTAATACAAAACTTACTGATGCCAAAATGGTATCTGATACAAATTTCAAAGATGCATTACAAAGAGTGTCTGATTAATGGAAATGTGAGGTGTAAATAACATGTATAGAAAAGAATTTATTTGTAGTGTAATAGGTTTTTTGTTTGCTATAATTGGCTCTATTTTGAACATGAATATCTTTTCTGGGGGTGTTCTTTTTATTTCATTATTAGGGGTTATATATATTTATAAAAAAAAGCTAAAAGGAGAGTCCATCATAGCTGATAGCGTAGTGAAAGCTCGTATTTATGAAAAGTTTTATTCTCCTATATATGCTCCTGAAGGAAAAACAGTCCTATTCGAAAAATCGTTAGAAAATACATATCGAATTTTCACAAAAAAAGGGGAGTATGTACTCACTATACATTCTTCTGCACAAGGAATTGGCTATGAGTATAAGAAAGTATCAGATGTAGATTATTTCAAAGAAATTTCGTGATGGAAGCAAAATAATAAAGGGGTGAAAAAAGGATGAGCAAGGCTAAGTATCTATTGGTAGGTTTAATTTTTGTTTTTGGAATATATATATACCCATACGTTGATGAGCTTGGTGTTTTAATCGGTGTTGCAGTTTGTGTATATTTTATTTTGTATGATTTAAAAACATATCTTGAAAAGGTAGATGATAAGAACAAAGATATCGGATTGAGGGAATCACTTCATATAGTCTTTTCTGCTCCTAAATATGCTCCTGAAGGAAAAAAGGCCATTATTGAATTTGTTAAAAAAGATGAGTATCGGGTTTATACAAAAAAAGGAGATTACTCCATTGTTATTGAGCGAGGGGAAGAAGATGCAATACTGCACATGAAAAAGGAAAAATTATCAGATATAAATTTCTTCAAGGAAGTATTTTGATTCCATTAAAAACCTATGTTAGGAAAGGACTGATAAAGGTGAAGTATCTACTATTAGGAGGCAGTTCTATCTTTTTATTTTATAAATTTCCATCGTTTCATGACTTTATTATATTCAGTGGTTTAGTCTTGCTCTGTATTCTTGTAATGAATGATGTAGGAAACTCAGCCGAAAAAAGAAATAAAAAAGAGGAAGACGAACGGTTAAGAAAGATGATTTATAGAGCCTTTCCTGCTCCTGAGTTTGCACCAGGAGGGAAACAGGTAATTATTGAACGTTTAAGAGCAGATGAGTACCAAGTATATACAATAAAAGGAACATATTCTTTTGTTGCAGAGAGAGGACCATTTGATTTAATTTTTGGTATTAAGAAAGAAAAGTTATCAGACGTTGATTTCTCCAATATAATAGCTTGAATATAGGAGTGTTAGAAATGAAACTGCAAAAACCACTTAAAACAGTTAAAGTATGTATTCTATTATTAACTTGTTCATCTTTTTTGTTCGGTTGTGAGCATACAGTTAGAACAGAAGAAAATGTGATAGGACAAGTAGTAGATAGACAAATAGAAAAAGTGAAAATTGAAGGCGACTGCACTCAGATTCCGATTGGGGATACTGGTGTTTTTATGCCAATTTGTGATGATGATAAAGAAGAAGAGCATTTTAATGTAACAGTTCAAGCCCATGGAATTACTACAATTTTTAATGATAAATCAATGTTTGAGAGCAAAGAGAAAGAACTTCCTGTTATTTATATAAAAGAAGTAGGGGAAGAATCAAACAAAGTCTATGATGAGCGGTTAATATTACCTTATTAATGGAGAGAGCGAGTGTAAACTTGCTCTCTTTTATTTTGTTATTACAAATAAATACTCTGTTAAAAGATAAGTAATGTATATATATAAATTATAAGAAGATGAATTGTACTTTTGGACAGTTTAAAGAGCAGTGGGTTAAATACTCACTGCTCTTTGAATATTTAATTGATATGACTTATACCTGAATTGGTACATCAATTTTAGCTCTTGCTACGCAAACCCCTTGTTTAACTATATAACATTCAACAAAGTGTTCACCGTTAAAAGATGTACATTCTTTAAGTGTTTCTGAATTGGTTTTAATAATTTGTCCTCTTACACAGTTTCTTTCTTTCGCTACATCTCCACGGTTTTTAACTTTCCAATACACATGATATGGTTTTGTAACGTAATTGTCTTTTATATAAAAATCAAGTTGTTTGCTGATTGGTAAATGCAGACCTCTTTTTAACCAATCATTTAAAAAGTAAGGTCGAAAACCATCCTGTGTAATGCGACAGTCTAAAGATAAGTGGTACTGAATATTTACAGGGAACATATATTCAATAAATTCCTCAGACTCGTTGTATAGTCTACTCTCTGTAGAAGCATAAGATTTGCTCACAGCCGAATTTGTTTCTTTTTCTTGTTCTAATTGTTTTTCCCAATATTCATGATTAAAGAACTCTTGCCATGCTTTAATTGCTTGTTCGGATGTACAACCTGCATCAAATAAAACATCCAACTTACCTAAATAAGTTGTTAATCTTCTTTCTAATCTGTCCAATCGAACATCATCTTTTTGAATTAATTTAAGGCTTTGCTCTTCATCAGTTGGGTTATTTACCTCTTTATCTATGGCCAATCTATCTCTTACTGCAACTAATGTATGATAAAACATTTCATCTATGCGTGTTTCAGCTTGAAAACATTCGTTGAGAAGTACGGATTGGACTAAACCACCAGGCATTTCCCATTTAGGTCTGGATTTACAAAACATTTTCAACAGTCTTGCTACAATACGAAGGTTATAATTCTTCTCTTTATTTGCATTATTAAACCACTTGGTAATACTTCTTGGGTCTCTTGGTCGCCATTCGCTTCCACAGTGTTCGTATTTATATTCACCATATTCGTCTTTATATCTTCGATAAATAGCAAAATCAATGTGATAGCCCTCTTCATAAACAATTCGTACACAGTTTGTTTTTGCTGTAGGTGGTTCTTTAAATTGTTTACATTTCTTTTTCAGTGCGGTTACTACCATATTCTTTGTTGCGGTTGTTCCTTCTGGTAAGTTGTCCTTATCAAAAATGATAGCAACATCAATATCGTAATCATTACTTTCATTTTGCACAACTGTAGACATAGCTACACTTCCTTGAACAACGGTATCTACAATTGAATAATTCGTTTTCTTTTCCTCATTGTATTCTTTTAATCCGTCTTTTAATCTATCAAGATTCAATGTTCTAAACTTGAATAATTGATTTTTTTCTTTTCCTTGTAATACAACATCTTTTTTGTAAAATTTCATAAGTTTGTTATTTAAGTCGTACATAAGCATCCTCCATTACGCTTGAATGTATTTACCTTTCTCGTCACCGTTAAGAACAATGCCCCAAGGATATTTTTTTGGGGTATGCATATCAAAGAAGTAGCAGATAACTTGTGCCATTCTATAATTTTCAATTCTTTTTCCTATTTCTAATGCTAAACAACTTTGACTTGAACAAACCAAATGAACTTTTGTTGCCCCGATTTCTTCAATTGTATCCATGATAATATTTGCATACTCTATAAGTTGATTGGTATAGCGTATTTTATTATCATCTGGTGTATCTACTTCCAGTTTGACGACATCTATGCCATGAAACTGAGTTAATTGAGCGTCCTTAATTTCTTTTGTGACAGAAACAGATAATACTATTTCTGTTGCATTTGGATTTAAATGATTCAAATCTGTTTTAACCTCCAAAGCGGAGTATCCATTACCTTCTTTTAACTCATAGAATTTTTCTGTTTCTTTTTTGTCGAACTCGAAATAATGGTCTATTTTTTCTCTTTGTAAATGTGTTCCTGCTAATGCTACAAACGGGATAGGAGCGATACCTGTGTAACCTCTTTTAAACTCTTTACTTTCATCTTTAAAGGAAGTTATTTTTTCTTTCAGCATATTAGCGATATCTTTTGTAGTAGTAGGATTTATACCTTTTTTATAGGTTTGAATGAAATCAATTTCTCTTTCTTTGAATTCAAATGTTCCTAAACCTAAATCACGATTATGTCCTTCAATTCTTTTATCAAAATAACCGTTGATGTTTAAAATGAATATTCTATTTTTAATATATCTCCAGAAGTAAATACCTGCCAAGAATAATAGTGCACCGACAATAAGTTGAAGAACATTAGGTTCGGACATTTCTTTTGTAATAGCGATGGAATCTTTCGCTGTTTCACTATTTTTTAAGATAGATAGGGTTTGTATTGGTTTGTCCCAGGGAGAACCAAAAGCACTGACAACTAAAGAAAGACCCGTTGTAATTAACAAGGAGGATAAGCTTTGTTCTTTATTTTGGCTTGAAAACTGTTTGATTACAAACAAACCTCCAATACCAATAATAACAATAACTAAAATCATAATAAAAATAGCCAATATTTTCACGCTCCTTAACCGTATTTGAATAGGAAATAAAAACCGTCATCTTCTTATCATAAGGAGAATTGACTATATTTTGCAATTATTTAACCTTTAAAAATTAAAATAAAAGGATGTAATATAGTTTTTTTAATAGAAGACGAACTATGAAGGGAAATATGTATGCTGACAGATATTTTATTGATTGAATGAATGAAGTATTGGAATAGTATAATGATAGGAATATAACAAAACAGGTATTTAAATAAATTTAATGTAAAAGGGGCTATTTAAAATGAATTTAGATGGAATGAAAGAATTAATTAAACAAAATGCAATGAAAAGAAAGCAAATGTTTACAGAATTGAAGGAACCTTGGGAAGTTATTAGGGTGTATTGCGGAACAACAAGTAAAAAATTGAATGATATTTTACAATATGGAATTACTCCTCAAAATGGTGTACCTTCACATCCTGAGTTGGTTTATTTAACAACAAAATGGCATTACTGGTACGCTTTTCAGGAAAATAAAAAATCATTAATTGAAAATGTAGGGAAAGAACGATATGAATCAGAGTCTATTACTTCTCTTTGGAATGAAACAGGTGACTTTCCAATTTATATTTCTTTAGAAGTGCCAAAAGAAATACTGGTATTAGATGAAAATGTGGTTCATCAATTAGATATTAAAAAGAAAATTCAAAATGGAGATATTGAAAGCCCAGATGATATTTCGTTAGAGGATTGTTTAGAACATGGCATGGTAGCTTCGATTGATACGATTAAACCTTGGTATATAGATGAGGTTAACATTATTGGTAGTGAAGAATATAGGGATGAATTGTTAGATGGAGCATATGGAGAAGAAGTGAATCTTTGGTTTAAAGGATTTGGGACTGACTCAATAACTGCTGATTCATTAAATTTATATGAGCAAGTAGCTTATGGTAATTTAGTGAAAGTTGTGGTGTTTTCTCCAATTATTGAAGATAATCCTAAAATAAAAAGTATTTATATTAAAGACGAGAAATTACAAATTGATTTTGACTGGAATTGAATTAAGTGAATTAGCACTAAAATGTATAATTATGGATAAAACTACCTATTTAATTTAATAATAGGTAGTTTTATTTTGTGTAATAGAATGAAGAATATTGATGATGTAGTATAATGTTATGAACATAACAAAGCAGGTATTTAAATAAATTGTATCTAAAGGAGCTATTTATAATGAATTTAGAAGATATGAAAGAATTAATCAAACAAAATGCAGTAAAAAAGAAACAGGCATTTACAGAAGTAGAAGAGCCATGGAACACGATTACGCTATATCATGGAACGACAACTAAGAGATTAAATGATATTTTACGACATGGAATTACACCTCGAAATCAAAATAAAATAAATAACTTTGTTGACGTACCTTCCAATCCTGAATTGGTCTATTTATCAACAAAATGGCATTATTGGTATGCTTTCTATGCAAATGAGAAGTCACTCATTAATCAAGTAGGCAAAGAACGTTACGAATCTGAATCTATTACTTCACTTTGGAATGAGACTGGAGATTTTCCTGTTTATATTGTCTGTGAAGTACCTAAAGAATTATTGGTATTGGATGAAGATGTCGTCTATCAGTGGGGGATTAAAACGAAAATTAAGAATGGAGAAATAGAAGGACCAGATGATATCTCAGTAGAAGAATGTTTACAACAAGGAACCATTGCTTCTCTTGATACCATTCTTCCTGAATATATGAATGAAGTTATCATTATAGGTAGTGAAGATTATCGGGATGAGCTATTAGATGGGGCGTATGGTGTAGAAGCAGAGAAATGGTTCCATGGATTTGGAATTGGTTCTCTTACTGCTGATTCATTAAGCGTACATGAAATCATGAAATATAGTAAATTGCTTCATATACTGGCGGTTGAGCCTATTCCAGAGCAAAATCCAATTATTAAACGAATATATATTGAAGAAGGTGAATTACAAGTAGAATTTGAATGAGGAGCATATGAATTAGGTATCATTTCATATGTTTCTACGATATAATAAAAACATATCTGTTCTATATTTTTTGTGGAGCATCCGTCATTTTGATGGGTGTTTTTTTATTTCCATTTAATAAATTGCAGATGTATAAGATTTGAAGTAACTTTGATTTAATGAGTCATCATGAATGGCTCTTTTTTATAAGCTCGAACTGTTTTGCTCTATCTATATAGATTGAGTAAAGGTAAAATAGAAGAATAGAAATTATGCTACATAGTGTATGAGCCTGTCATTATCTATGAACTTTTTGTTATTAGAATATATTTGCGAAATCATCAAGCAGAAATGAATTGATTAAGTGGGAACTAATTGTTATTAAAGTAGATACATTTGTTTGTTACTAATTATATATAACTTCATGTTATTAAAAAATTGAGTGTATTCCTTTTGTTTATATAAAACTGTCTGTTATTAGGATTAGGGAGTCTTGTTTTTATTTTTATATAGAACTTAAAGTTATTGAGAGAACGGAATCTTTTTTTATGCTATTTATATCGAACTATATGTTATTGAAATGATAGTAAACAATAGGGAGTGATGAGAATGAATATTAAACTGTTAAAAGAAAAAGAAGTTACAATGAATGCTTTGAATGGTTTTGCTAATCAGGCTAAGAAAACAGTGGAGCATTTAAAAAAAGAAAAGGCCCCAAATTTAGTTATAGAAACACTTGTAGAGCAAATGGAGATTGCAGAGAAGTTAGCAGGAGAATTAAACGCTGAAATCTCAGAAGACATTAAAGAAAGAGTCCAACAGAAAATTAATCACGGTGATATAGCTGAATTGAAGTTTGTTCCAGAACAATAGAGTGTATGAAGTATATAAAGAATTTGATGTTATTGAAATTTGTGGAGAAGTTCTCACAGTTATTATGAACTATTTGTTATTAGCATTATAAGGACGCCTTTATTTAGCAAAAACTCATAAAAACTATATGTTATCTATTATTTATTACGAACAATGGCTATTGTAGTCATTGTTTTTATTTTGTCTTTTATTCTCTTATGTATCCGATATAACTTGCTTATAATATATAGATTTAATGAAAAAGGAGTGATAATTTCACAATGTAAAAAAGTTATGTTTTTAAAAAGGATTTTTATTGTTCTGTATCAATTATATGTATGTAGTTGATTTGCTTTTTATTTTAAAGAGGTGATATTGTATGGTTACAGGAATTGGTATTTTTACAGGGTTATTTAAAGTTGGTAGTTTTATAGCAAAGTTTAAATGGATTGTTCCAATATGTTTCTTGGTATATTCATTGTATTTGAGTTGGTTTAAGACATCAGTTTATGAAGAATTAACTCATAATTTGCGAAAAACTTGGTATTTTTTATTGATTTTTGCGATGGGAATTCATTTTAATGCGGTAGGTTTTAATGCGAAAGATTGGCAGGACTATCTATTGTATGTTTCTATTTTTGTATTTGTGGATTTGGCAATTTTTCAAACACCACGAATATCAAAAATATGGGGAACTGAATTAACAGCCATTGAGAAAAATAATAAAGATTTAACGAAAACGATTGAGATGGGCAAAGCAAGAGACGCAAATTTCTCAGCAGTAATTAGAAGTATGAATCCTAATTACTTTAAGCAGGTGGATATGAATACTTCAGCTAAATACTTGAATTCTTTAGGTAGCATTATGAATTTGTATGCTAATTTATGCGATTATAAAATTGATGTTTATCAAAACAATAACCCGCAAGTATTGATGCAACAATTAACGACTCAATATGGAATAAAGATTTCACAAGAGCAGTATGATGAGTTAAATGTTGAAAAAGGGGTGTTACAACCAGAGACGAATATGGTAATGGTAGCTACATCTATTGTCGAAAACATTGTAATCGTAGTAACAAGTCAAAAAAGTATAATGCTTGATAATGACATATCGAATGTATATGACCTTGCTATTATTCATAGTTGGTTAAAAAAATAACTATATGATAGAATAATGGTAAAGGAAGTGGAGGAGATATTATGAACAAAATGATGGTTATTGAAAACGAAAAACAAATAAGAGATTCAAAAACAGAAAATATTCCCTTCTTTTTAAGCAAGGACCCAAACTGTGAGGTTGTTCAAATCCCAACAGCTTTACATACTCAACAATTATTAACTGAAAATAAACGTTTGTTTAGCAAACTTAGAAGACGATAAAAGCATGGTTAATCCATGCTTTTTTCTTTAAATACTTTCAATTATCTAAATGAATAAAGGGAGCTGATTAAATATGGATTCAAGGAAAGATTATCAATTCACAGAGAATGAATTCTTTTTTTTATCTAAAGTGAAACAGCATCCAGTGTTGTCAATTTTATTAAAGGAAAAACCGCAAGTATTGATTCAAATACTTGAGAAATCCGTTCAGGAAGAGATAGTTAATAAATTATCAGAGTTCAATTACCCTGATTATATTCGAAAAGAGAAATTGGAAGCAATTGAAGTACCTATGGCTAAATACACAAGAGAATTAATAGAAAAACAAGAACATGCTATTGATAAATTAAAAGATGGGCTCTAAGAAAATAGATGAAAATGAATTTATATATGATGTAGAAGGTGATGAAATGAAGAAAAAGTTTAAAAGTAATTTATTAAAGGTGAAAACTGTGACGTATGCACCACACCTTAAGAACTTCCCTTCAAAAACACACGAATTAATTGATGAGATAAGGGTTGAAATATTGAAAATGAAAAACAAATAGAAAAGGTGAATTTACATAAGAAAAGAAAAACACTTTTAATGTTGAAAAGGTCTCCAAAAGTTTTGAGCTCGAACCGTTTTGTTATATACAAGTTCATTAACTTAACGTAATCTAAAAGAAGAATGATATTCTTATCAAAAACTATGTGTTATTAGAATGTTTGCGGATTCCGTTCGGTTCTGTATTTTAAAGTAAAAACTAAATGTTATGAACATAACTTCTTGCTAAGAGCAAGGAGTTTTCTTTTTTTATAAGAATACACGCCAAAGTCTATAATAAATAAATTTATAAATTAGGTATTCAATTTGAATTTATTTAGGAGGACGTAACGTGGAAATGATGTCTTATATAGGTCTTACTTTTATTCTAATATGCAAAGTATTCTTTGCAAGTAAATGTGTAGTGCTTATTCATGAATTAGGTCATGCATTTTTTGTCTGTATTACAAGGAATCAAGTCACTGCTATTCAGATAGGTGGAAATAAAAAACTCTTTGAAATCGGTAAACTACAATTCCTTACAGGAACAGGAGGACGTTGTTATTTTGAAATTGATGATTCAAACGAGAGAAAGTTTTTAATGAAAAATCTCATCTCTATAGGTGGTGTTTTATTTACATCTATATTGGCGATAGTTTTAGTCGGAACAGGTTCTTTTGATTTTTATCATTTGGCAGTAGGTATGATAAAAGGGGATATTACGTTTATCGAGTGTGTAACATTGTTTTGTTTCTTGGATTTAAGAAACCTCATACCGAAAACGTTTATAGATAATCAAGTTGAGTATCAAACAGACGGGTATAAAGTCATACAAGATACAAAGTCGTACTTTAGACTGAGAAAGATTAGAAGACTACAAAAGAATATTATGAACTTAGTAAAATGACGAAGAACACGAAAATCCCACCGTGTTCTTCTTTTTTATTGCAAAGACCGTGAATTTTATGTGAGTTGTAAATTTTTTAGTGACAAACTCATAGGAAACAAAGAGAGTCTGCGGGAAATAAGAAGAGTCTACAGGAAATAATGTGTGTTTTTATGAAAAGAGTGTGTGTTTTTAAACTTTCATATAGACGTAATTATTATAAGGGAAGACGAGCTTATTAAGTACACAGACTAATAATTATATCTAACATCGTCTATCATTTGGTGAAACAGGAGGTGTAACGTATGTTGTATACATTAGTAGGGTTGATTTTAATTGCTTTATGTGTTTGGGAAGTGTTGAGAAGTTTCTAAGAGCATAGTGTTTTAGTAGAAGAACCAGTATCTGTATAGGTATTGGTTCTTTTCTATGTAATAGACTGTGTATAAATCTAAAAATGAATGAATCGTAATGATTATGTTCATAATGAGACAAATGTTGATTGGATGAGGTGTCTTTATGAATGCAGAAGAAATGAGAGAAAACTTGCAACCGTATGTAATTGAAAACATGAGAAGGATTGCCTTTCTAAAAAAACAATTGAAAGCAAATAAAGAGAATAAACTTGAAGCAACAAGGATAAGAAATATGATAGAAGCAGAAGTAGAGCAATTAGAGTGTAAAGACTTCTTGATTCGATTGAGCTATGCAATGGAAGAAGCATCGAAGGAAATGGAAGGATAAAAATTTTGAATGGTCGAACCGTTTATCTATATGCAAGAAGTTATTGTGGATGTAATATAGATGTATCGAAACTCTAAGTAGTAGTTAAGTAAGAACTTTTGTTATTGAAAGAAGAGAGCAGAAGACAGAGAATCATTGAAGATAAGTACAAATGTAACTTATTGTTAAGTAAGTCACTCGATTGCTCGCCTATGTTATGTAAAAACTATTTGTTATTATAAGCGAGGAACTGGTAGTATTTTTGAAGCTTGTACAAGGAACTCAGTGTTATTAAAAAATGAAAAGTGCAATAGTAACCATATCAGCAAGTAAACAATTATATAGAACTATTTGTTATTTAAACAACGTTTTTCGTATCGTATGAGTATATTTTATATCTAAACTTTTTGTTATTAAAAAGAGAAGCTTCTATCTTTAGTTACGGAGTTAAGGAAAACTATTTGTTATTTAAAGAAAAAGCAGAGAATTGTCTCTGCTTTTTTACTTTAATTCAGCCATTAAATCATTAACATCCATCCCCAACTTATTTGCAAGTTGTTCTAATTTTGAGAGTTGAATGGACTCGCCTGTTTTTTCCTTGTTTTCATATTCGTAATCAAACTGTTTCATTGACTCAGAGACACGTTCTTGAGAAGGGTCGGCATAAAATCGTCTCGTTGTTTCCGCGGACCCGTGTCCTAACACCTGTGCCGTCAAATACATATCCTGATAGGTATTGTAATGATTTGTTCCAAATGTACGTCTAAAAACGTGTGGTGTTATCTTTATATCTAAACCACTACGAACTCTATATTTCTCCAACATTAAACGCACTGTTCTTTCATTCATCCGTTTTTTATGAAGGGAAACAAATAGGGCCTTTGCATCTTCTTTTTTTACATCGGTTAATTTCTTTCTCTCTACAAGATAAGCTGTTAAATCATCAAGAATCCTTCCTGGCATTGGAATAGCTTGTTCATCTCCACCTTTTCTTATGACCACGAGCATCTGTTTTTCTATATATACATCATCTATATCCAACTGAACCAATTCGGATACTCGAATACCCGTATAAGCCATAGTTAATACCATGATGTAATCTCTAAATTTAACCTTTTTATGAAAGCTTTCTTTTCTTGTGTTTTCAATCTGTACATCTTCCAAAATCGTCTGGAAGAATATCTCTATATCTTGAGGACTCAATCTATTTTTGATTTTCGCTTTCGTTGGTACTTTCATTTCAATACCTGCTGTTACATCTTTTGATAACCGCTTTTGCTTAAATAAATATCCGAAAAATTTATGCAAAGTAGCAAGTTTTCTTGATTTCCCACTGGATGTATTCGTGAATTCTTGTGTGGTTTCTTTACCTTTTGAAGTGAAAAAGGTTTTTGAATAATGTGTTAAGTAATCCATAAAATCAATAATATCTCTATCTCGTAAAGAATCTAAATCTACTGTTGTAATATCCCTGGTATGGTTTGCTGAAACTTTGTTATCGAGCAGAAGAAAATCAAAAAACAGATTCAGGTCTTTAGCATATTCGATACGAGTATTTAATTCTTTTGATGTTTCTAATGAATAAATGAAGTCCACTGCACAGTCAGGAAGAGAGAGGAGCTTTTTTCGTAATTTCTCTTGACGTTTAATTTCAATATCCTTCTTCATGTCTAAACCTCCTCATATTTGTAGAGTTCATCTATTGTTCTTTTTGAATTAACTGTTTGAAATGTGTACCAGAATTTAATCGCTGTATAGCTTCCTTATAAGATGGATGCTTATGGGCAATTCGATTTATATAGTCTCGAATCGTAAGAGAATTTTCATATGTATCAGGAGAGGCATAGTAGATTACTAAGTGATATCCTTTTCCTAATACATATTGCTCTGAAAAACGATTGTTTTTCGATGAATTCCTTATATTTGCAATACCTTTTGCGATTTCTTCTGCACTACTGTTTTTCTGTGATTGTTCCAACATATATTCGAGTTCTAAAATAGGAACGCCTGGGTCTACAATATGTTTTTGGTTTAATACAACAAATGAATGGTGAACAGGATAGGATGGGGTAGGAAAAATCCAACCTGTATAAATCATAGGTTTTAATTCCTTGTAATTTTTCTTAATCAAATCATGAATGGTTTTCGCATTCTCATAACAATTGCCTGTTTCAAAAGTCATATTATGAAATAGCTCATCTAATTTATCGACAGTTTCTACTGGTAAGGGTAGAGTATTGTCATGAAAAAAGCATTTGAGCTTAGATAGATTCGATAGAGGATAGAACTGACTACCAAATTTATATTTATTACCATCTAAAACAAAGCCATTTTTCAGAAATTGCAATTCCATAAAAAATCTCCTTTCGTATTTCAAAATAGTAGGGAAGAGAAGTTGCTTTTAATATCGAGTGAATAAAAATACCAAATCAATGCATTTTCTTACAAAATGTTCGGGGTTTATATTTTAAAAAGTGAATAAAAATAAATAAACACCGAAACTAATAGAAGGGAGAAGACCTCCAAAACTCACGCCATATTAAAAAGATAACGATTCTATTTTTCTATTTCTCATAAAAATATTGTAAAAGTAGGGAGGACGTAATACATACATTTCTCAGTGTAATAATTATCGTTATGTTCATAACTTTTAAAAGTTAAACATCTGAGGAAATTCTTTCCCAACTCTAATATACAATAGAAGCGCAGAAAAAACAAGAACTAATGTTCGTATTTATTCCGAAAAATACTATTTTCGACATATTTTTACAATAGTTGATGATAAAAATAGAGATTCATTTAGAATCTCCATGAATTTCTTTGTATAGATAGTTGTAGAGAGATACGATGGTTTTGAATTGATTGTTACTATTAAGATGGGTAGTTAATAAAGAATCGTGCCATTCCCGAATCCTTGATGCTATCTGATAACTTTCATTTCTTCGATAGAGGTTGTATTTTTCAATGTCCTCTTGATAGGAGAGATAGGCAGGAAGTTTTTGCTTAGGCGAATTCATCTCTTTAAATGTCATTCCTCGTAAATAGTTCTTAAGAGGAATACACTCTTTATAGGGTGCGATAAGTTCTTTATCATGCATTTTTAGCAGTTGTTTGATTTGTTTATAAGAAGAAGTGGAATCGTCTTTCATTCGCTTATCTCTAATCTCATTGAATTGTGATAAATCTTTAGCGTGTTTTGCCATGCTACGAGGTGTTCCATATAGTAGGTCGGCGCAAATTCCAGTTAATACATATTTTTCTTTAATCTGAGGAGCAGTGTATAGAAAAGGATAAATACATTGTATGGCTGTTTTCTTTTTAACATTAAATGTTTCAATGATATATCTAACGTCTGCTTCTAACTGAGTAATTGATACATCTTCAATTGGAATCTCAGTTAATTTTAAATTAAAAATATCTGCTATTCTTCTGCTACATTCTATATCTGAAGAAGTGTAGCTTTTTAGATAGAACGTATAAAGAGTAGGACGGATGCCAATTTCTAAGCAGGATAACAAAAGAGATAAACTATCCATTCCACCACTAAATAAAAGAGCCACGCTATTTTCATTGTATATAGTCTCTTCTAAATACTCGTTTATATATTGTTTTAACATATCAAAAAAACCTCCTAATATCTGTTGTAAATTAAGCTTATACCAGATAGGAAGTAGATTCGATAGCATGTGAGCTTGATGCTGTTTTAGGTTGTCAATTTGTCTGATTGTATGGTTTTGCTATTCTATTGGTTGCAATTGAACCCAATGGTTCCATGAGTAATGTTTTACATGTTTGTAGGGTGCTGTATGTACTGGTAAGATAGATATCTTCGGAATAGAGTGATTAGGGAAAAATTGAGCTAATGTTAAATCGACATAAAACTCATCTTCTATAAGAATCCAAGTGTGATGTTGTTGAGATACATACCCTTCACAAATGCGAATAGTATTAAGTGCAGATTCTTTATTTTCAATTGCCGATGCTAATTTATATAAGATATACATTGTTGCTTGTCTGCAAGCCAAATGAGTTGCTTCTGCATAGGGGACGGATGTACTTCTCTGATACTGTGTAAGAAATTCATCTATATCTATTACAGAGAGTATTTGTGTATATATAGGGTTTTGCCTGATTTGAACATCATGAATGGAAATAAATTCGTTTAGAAAATTCATTTGTATCTCCTTTAAAAAGAGGTTTTATATGTAAGTATTCCCAAGTTAAAAAACATAAATTCTATCTGTCCTGAAATAAAATTCCTAATATTCCCAAAATACAGATAAATATTTCTACAGTTGTAATATATTAACATTAAAGTAAATTGTGTTACAGTTGATATGTAAGTTATAAAACTATCAAGGGGGAATTAGTATGTTTAAGAAATTAGTAGTTGGAACATTAGCAACTGGTATCGCATTAACGGGAGGAATTGGTTCTGCATCGGCAAGTACAGAAGGTGTAGAGAATACAAAGCAAGTGGCACCAATTGTGCAAGAAATCAAAGTGGACAAAAACTACTCATCAACTAATAATGAGTTTAATTTTACTTACACTTGGGACCCAGGTCGTCAAATCTATAAAACTTATGATTTTTACAGACATGATGGTGTGTTTGCAAGTTATTTTGAGAGTGAAGGCATTAAGTGGTACTTTAAAGGGAAAGTTCAAGTATTTTCAGATGGTAGTGCATTAGGTCATTATGAAGGTAGAAAATAAAGTTTAAGAAAAGACACTCAGTTGAGTGTCTTTTTTGACTTGAACCACTTTTAATAAAATTAACTTCATTTTAGTCTATATATGAAGATTTTAAACTTCATCACCTTCAGAAATAAGTTTTACATATAACTCTTTCCAAAGTGATAGTAATTTGTCATCATCCATATCTGAGGGTAACTCTACTCGATAACCTTTTTGTAAATAGCAATCGACATTATCATGAAAATTAAGTTTTAAATTTGTAGCAACTGATTGAACACGTTTTTTTCTTTCTATATCTTCAGTTTCCTTGAACACCAAAACAGGAGCAAAGCTAAACTTAGCATGAGTATGTTCTGATTTTATTCCTGAACAAGAAGATAATGTTTGAAATCCTTTTTGATTTAAAGATTGAACAATAGGGGCAATGCTTTTATCTATTAGTCCAATACTATCTACATGCACTGCATCTCCACCTTGATATAAACCTAATAGTAAATCAATAAAATCCTCATCCGTATTTGGTGGAGCCTGCTTCTTTAGTTCTTTGGCATATTCTTTTACTTGTTCCATGGACTCAAATATATCGTTATTAGCCATAATCAAACTCCTTTCTATCTAACAAATAAAAAAACAAGAGCAAGAATATATCCTGCTCTTGCTAATGTTCTCTCTTTTTTAATTCATTTTTTTAATACCTAATTTATTGTAATCCTTATATTATAGGTTTGGACAATGTAAGTGTTCAATTTCTCATAAAATCATATCACATCTTATGAATCGTGTGGTAATGATATTTAATAGGCTATTTACTTCGTATTACTTGGTTTGTTTGTCGGATGCATGTAACCTTGTTTAAGGTTAGGAATTACTTCATATAAGTCTTCTGCATCGTTTAGTAGTTCTTCAATTTTAGGGATTTGCAAGGCTCTCATTTTGGAATAAAAAGCTTTATCTATCTGAACAAAAGAATAGTAACCTCTATTATCTTTTATTCTGTATAATACGTTATAAAGCTTAAAAGCATGATTTCTATCTTCAGCATCAGAAGAAGGGGTAATATCTTTAATTGATTCCTCAATTTCATTCACATGCGTCTTCATTTCTTGTAAGCGATTAGTTTCCCAATGACTCAAGTCATTTTCCTTTGGGTCTAAAACGCTATTTGTATCCATATGGAAAGGTCTATTTTTATCATTTTCTTCACAGGTTTTACAATGGAAGCTTACAATATGAACGTCCTTAATAGCATAGTCTTTCCAAATTCTCCGATAAATCTCTTGAATAACTATTTGTGGAAGGGCTTCTTGTGTACTGCATTCTACAGAATAACCGTGGTTTTCACCGATTCTTTTTGCAGTTTTATCAATAAATGATTCCCAGGTTACCAGTAGAGTGTTTAATTCTTTTTCATTGCATTCCATAGTAGAACTACCTCATTTCTATGTATCTTATAGTTTCTTTAGTAATTTCGTTAATTTCTCTTTTAATAATTCAGTGGAAGCAGAACTATCACCATACCAACCATTTACATCGCCTTCGTCATAAAGCTCATGCTGTTTTAAATCTTTCGTGTCTACAATATGATAAAAATCAAATTTCTGAATCCATTCGTTCATTTTCACTTCAAATTCTGCTACTGTACTAAATGCAAATAAAAAATCATCGAATCCACCAGAAGGGAAACTTTTATTAAAAGCAAATAGCATAAAACGTTTTTGTTCCATGTTTCTTAACTCCTTATTTTTTCAAGATTGAATTATTTCGTTTTGCTTTACAGGCTTTACAGAATTTACACAGACGAGTTTTTGATTCCTTATCCGTATAATTACCTTTACATATTGCACAAATCTTCATATTGCACCTCATTAGATAAAGAAAGAGACATTTGTATTGAGAATCAACCGATAAATGTCTCTTTCTTATGATTAATTGGTTAAATTGCTTATTTCTTTAGCTTACTGTACAACATTTCCTGTGTTTTTGATGCTCCATGTGGATTTTGCCCTGATTGATTATAAGAAGGATGGTTTGGATGTGCATCAATTAGGTCATTGTAAATTTTACGGCCATCGTTTGGCACACAGACAGTCCCGACATATTCATAGGTTGGAAGAGCTTTTCCGAATGCTCTTGTCTCGGAATTAGGTCGTTTCATATTCTCTATCATAAGTTCAGTTAGTAATTCTCGTTGTTTTTGCATGTCAGTAATTTTTTGTTCATGAATCATTTCTCGTGCTTGCAAGTCTGCAATAAAGGTACTTCCATCAAATAGATATTCATCCTTATAGACTAACCAACAGTGATGAACAGGGCGACTTCCTGATAAAAGCCAACCTACATATGTTTTTACATCTTCTTGGGGAATACCCGCTTCTAAAAGCCCTGCATATACTCGTTCTGTATTTCGATAGCAATATCCAGTCATTAGCTCTTGTTCATCAAAAACCTTCTTAATCGTCTCAAAATGCTCGACTTCAGGTGTTAATGGTTTTGTATTAGAGAAGCAGAAGAAGGCGATTGTACGCTTGTTTGTGAGGGGATACAGCTTAGATGGAACTGTTACATTCCCTTCACGAGATTTAATCATTATTTTATCTTTACGAACCTTTAAATAAGGTGCGTATTGTTCTAAGAATTCTTGTGTAGAAGTATTTAATTGAATCATGTCATAATCCTTTCTGAAAGAGAGTTATTGTTATAGTTTAATTAGAATTACTTACGATTAATTTTTATTTGAATCTCCAATTGGTCACCAACTTGAAGTGTATTCGTGTTCATTTGTTTTAGTAATTCATCCATCATTCGCATATCAAGTAAATGATACGTTGTTTTTATACTTTGGTCAAAGGTTCTACCATCCTTTAAATTCGGTATATTCCCGACCTGTATGTGTAGATTCACAATATTTGAAGATGGCTCCATATAAAATCGTCTTTCAGGAAATTGAACACTTATCTTTGAAAGGGAATCGAGTGCATTCATATAAGATAAGTTATCTTCAATAATTATTTTTTCTATTTTTGTTTCTTCCATGACTCTATATTGTGTATCTGTTTCCATAATCTCATCTCATTTCATTCCTAAGGGTAGAAGCATAATAGTAAAAAAGACACAGCCCATCATTAATAAAATCCGCACTTTATTGGATGATGTAATACGTTTTAAATTAATGTCAGTTATAAATAAAAAGAGCAATATGTTTTGTACTCCATAAATAAGCCACATTAAGAAAGGGTATTGGATACTTATGAATTGCTTATAAGCATACAGTATTTGAATCATGTTTAATACTCCATTTCTTGTTGAATAGCAATCGTTTCAAAACCATCATGACATTTAATTCTCCAACGACATCCAGTAGGAATAGCCACAATTTTAAACGGATTCGTTTTTTCTTCTAATAAATAATCATAGTCATTACTGGCATCTGCCCCAAGGGTTTTGATGGCATCAATGACATCTGTATTTGTACGGAAAGGAATATCATCTGTTTCGTGCTTAAACCAGTTAATATGATAGCCTTCTTTTGCATAGCCAAATTTTGTTTCGGGAGCCTTATAAATAATATCTGCATTAGCATCCAAAGGTTTATGTTCCTCGGTAAAAGTGGTACAAGACCACTTTCGTTCTTTCATTAACCATTGCACAGCTTCAGAAGAAAGAGAAAACACACCATATTTTCTGTATAGAACAATTTCTTTACTCACGCTCTATCACCTCTTTTTTATTAACTATAGTTTACAACAATAATTAAATATTGTAAAATATAATTTACTTAGAAGGGTGTTTTTAACATGAATATTGGTCTTGTCGTCCTACTATAATAAGTAGATTTATAAATGATAGGTGAATTTCAAATTCGTATATACAGGGAGAGACTAAAATGACAAACTTAAAAAAATTACAATTCGTAACAACAAATGGAGAAAATATTGGACTTATTACGGATATTGAGAGTTCTTTACATGCTAATGACAAAAAAATTCATGTATTTGATGATGAAACAGATGCAGAATTCGGAGGATTAGTGGTAAATGAGGAAACTGTTCGATTGTTAACTGAAAAAGAAATTCGAGAGCGATTAGAAGTAATTGAAACTGATTATCAAAAACATGCGTATTTTATTATTGGCTTAAATAACATGAAGAAGCTTGAAGAATATCATATTCCAGAAAATGAATTTGTTCAGCAAGCTCGAATAGATTCTACATATTTCGCAAAAGGATTTAAAACAACACAAAGTGATTTACTAAAGCATAATGGAAAACCATTTACTGTTTTAAGAATGTTAACAGAGGAAGAAGCTGACTTTGAAGATGTTGGCAGAATGTATAAAATTCAATTATCTTCAGGAGAAATCTTAGATGCCTTCGAAGATGAAGTTGTGAACTTTTCCATAGAACAACATTGATATATTAAGGGTTTTCTTCATTTTTATGCATAAAAAACGAACAAGGTAGAGGAGAGAAAAGCAGATGACAAATACAGCTTATAACCAAGTAAAAGAAGACGAATCGAAAATTTTACAGGTTAAAATGTATGAAGAAGTAAAGGAAGGTTTTTCAATTTTTAGCGATAATAGAGTTGAGATTATTGGAGAGCAAACTATGTCAATAGATGGAAAGATATTAGAGCAGTATCTTTATAATATAGATGGTTATACTCCTGATAATGGTAAAGCGTTTGTGTCTCTTAAATCAAACATTATTTTACTTTAAAAGAGATTGATTCATTTTAAGTATAAACACCGGAGGATTTTATAATGATAAATTTTAAAGAGAAATTATCGGAAGATGCAGACGTTTCAGTCGAGGCATTTGAAAAGTTTCATATATTTTTAAACAAGAATTTATTTGGAGAACTACCAGAAGGAACAATTGTTGAATTAAATTGTGCATACACAACGCTAAGTTATCTGAATGTAAGGTATGTTATTCGTATTCCAAATCAGGCAGTTTTGAGTTTAATTGTATTAGGCTTTAAATCATTTACTGGAGGAGAACGATTTATTCATACGGATTTTTTAAGGGGCGATTGTGCAATTGTAAATAATGCTATAAATAAAACATTATGGGGCGTTCATGTTTTTGAAGGTGAATTGCAGAAGTATAAAGGGATTTTATATAATCAAATAATTCCGTTGTGCCAGAAATATAAATATCAAGCATTGCAAAATTAAGACATTGATTCATTTCGGTGTCTTTTTTTTGTCGTCTCAAAATGATAAGTATTCTTTACTTAATGAGATTTGCGGTTATTTATTCCGAAAAGTTACGTTTTCACCATAAATAAAAAATCGGTAAAAATCATCAAAAACTCTCCTTCTTCTGACTATAAACTCTTTTATCTTATATTTTTAGGATTTCGATAAAATTATCAAACATGCAAATATTTGACCTTGGATTGTTTGTTTGTGAAGTTGATTATTAAACGATGGTTGAATTTATGCTTTGTATATAAAAAAGACCTCAACAAGAGGTCTAAATGTTTTTGATAGTAGATAATTATGTATTGCATATAATATCCTCAATTTATTTTACGAATATATACTGCATGTTTGTGACTCTGTGGTTCACCCAATTATTATAATTGTTTTCATTTCCAAAAGAGATTTCTTGAAACCCTTCTTTTGCTTCTTTACATAGTTCTTTATTTTGATAATGGGAAAATACGCTATATTTTTTGTAAGTTAAATCTTTATCCTGTAAATATAAGATAACTTCATCCATAAATGCTTCTAATTGCTTTTTATTTTTAAAGTTTTTAATTAGCAGGTCTATTGGAACATTTGATTGTAAAAACTGAATGTCATTAGCGAATGGTATAATATATTTTTCTATTTTTTCATCATAGTAAGTTAAAAGATTACATCCATCATTTTTATGGACATCATAATACACATTTGATGCAGTTATAAATAAATTCATATATTTATTTAATGTTATGCCAATGTTTGGTTTTAATCCATCATATATATTTAATTGCTTTTGACATTTACCATTTCCGTTCCAGTAAATGTTTTTCATATGAACTCTCTCCCTTTTTGCTCACTCATTAGTTTTAATGAATACCTGTCTGTTAATTATCTGTTCTTATTATATAATAAATAAAAAAATAAGCCCTATAAAGAGCTTATTTCATAACTTATTCTACCCATGTGAATTTCCAATTGACTACTCGATGATTTACCCAATCATCGTAATCTTCTTGTAGACCAAAAGTTACATCTGAAAACCCTTCTTTCATATTCTTTGATAACTCTTCTTTTTCATTACTAAAGAATACTTGAAGCATTTCAAAATTTAAATCTTTATCCTCTAAATATAGAATTACTTCATCCATAAATCGCTCTAATTTCGTTTCGTTCTTGAAGTTCCTAATCAATGTTTTCATTTGAACATTTAATCGTAAGGATTTAATGTCATCTGCAAAAGGCATAATATATTCTCTTATATCATCCTCATAGCAATCTGCAAGATTACATCCATCATTATTGTACACATCATAGTAAACATTAGCGACTGTAATAAATAAGTTCATATACATATTTTTAGTCATGCCATTACTCGGCAATAATTTATTAAGCTTTTCAACTTCCTTTTGATGTTTACCATTTTTATTCCAATAAGTGTTTTCCATATTAACTCTCTCCCTTTTAATTAATTGATTTTAATCAATACCTGTTTTATTATATCCTCGTATTATATGCATAATACAATAAAAATAAGCCCTATTAGAGAGCTTATTTGTAAAATCTATAATTATTGTCTAACATAAACCTTTTTCATTTCTGCTACAATTTTTATGCTATCTTCCTTAATTGCTCCTGTAAAACATCCCGCAGTTGTGAAGGAGATTTTTTGATTATTTTCATCGTATGTACCATCATCATTTAATTCAATTGCAAGAATTCGATTTTCATAGGAAGCTGTTCGATTTCCAACCGTAAAATAAGGTAGAGATTCTGTTACATTCAATATTAGGTATTGTCTTTGACCACGAGATTCATCGTTATTGGGCTCTCCATGTACAAAATCATATTTTCCTAAAAACTTTTCATAAACCCATTCATTACTATAATGACCAACATATATAATGCCATCTTTAGTATTACCTTTAATGAAATCATCAGATGTTACAACTTGTCCTTCTTTTAATTTTGTATTCATAAGATTACACTTCCCTTCTCTTTTTAAGCAAATACAGATGGTTAACGAGCATCTGCTATATGTTCCTGAATAGGTTGCAATTCACCGACAAACTGAAAGGTTTTTATAATGAATTCATCTAAATACTCTCTTGTAATACCATTGAACTGACCTACCCCTCCTTTATGTAAATGCATAAGCTGAATAAATGCCTCATGTAGATGATTGTATTTCCTCTTTAATATAATTGAAAGAGTTAGCCAGTGTTCCCCTATGCCACATGGATAGAATGTATCATCCGTTACATCAATTACCCCACGTCTATTATCTGTTTCAATCTGTTTCTGCACTTTATAGTAGTCCGTAACTAAAGAAGGATTACCCGCTAATTCCATTCCTTGTGTCATTGCTTTATTAATAAAGACTTGTAAAAAGTCTTTAGTTTTTTCATCATTAAATTCAACTCCATATTCTAAAGCGATTTCGCTAAAAATATCATTGGCCACTTTTTCTTCATAGAGCATAAAAGCTTCTTTTAATTGTTCTTCATTCAGACCACGAATCGGTTTTTGTTCTCGTTGGAAAAATGTAGTTGTTGTCATGAATAACGCCCTCTTTTTTGTGTAAGTTTACTAACTTTGATTTCTTTTCCTTTATTGTCTTCAATAGTTAAGTGCTCCCCAGGATAAAGAATCCTTAATGCCACGTCCAGACCTGTTTCTATGACTTCAAAAGCTTGCATGACTTGTAACCCTTTTAAGATAGAGACACATTCTTCTAATGAACCTACTTTTTTTATTGATAGTCCCGTATGAATTCCGAATGACATATCAAATTCCTTCCTTCTCTTTCTTGTTTTCATTCTTTTGAGAGGTATTTGCTTCCACACGTTTAAAACAGTCTTTTAACTGCCCCACTAATTTACTTTTAAACCCCTTAAAATCCATTGTGCATCCTCCTATTTCGGTTTATAAATCATGAGCGTTTATAAGAATTATATGGTTCAATACATTTAAGCCCCTATGACCTCTCCAGTAAACTTGAATTCTCCATGACAATTTCTATGAATATACTTTTTTTCGTACCCTTTTATTCGAGCTTGTATGGTTTCCCCGCATTTTTTACACTCATAGGAATACACTTTTCTTTTTCTTTCTCCTTTGAATGTATATGTTCCAGTTCTTGCAGAGCCAACTCTTGCTAATTCTTGTTTAAAATACGCATCTTTATCTTTATATGGTTTTCCTTGCATAAAACAAGCAAAATGAACCAATTCATGTTTTAAAACGTCAATAATAACATCTTTTTCTTGATAAGTTACAAAATTTTTAGACAGTCGAATTACTTTAGGAATTCTCTCTTTTACACTTTTAATATAAAACGTTCCGAAAGTAGTTGTCATTTTAGAACTAATTTCAATATTTACGGTTAATGGAAGTCCATATTCTTTTTGTAAAAAGTCTTTTGCAATTTCTGTTAATTCTTCTACCGAAAATTTCATGTCTTTCCCCTCTATTCTCTATTAATAATCAATTCTATTTTAAGATGCCTTCCCCTACAAAACGAAATTGTCCATTGCAATGATTATGCAGATAATTCTTTTCAAAATGCTTCATTCGGTGAAAAAAAGAGTACCCACATTTTTGGCATTCATAATAATAAACAATTCCTTTGTAAGGATATTTCTTTGATTCCAAAACACCTAATCGTTGTAGCTCTTGTTTGAAGTAAGGACTACTATCTGTATAAGGCTTTCCATTTACAAAACAGGCATAATGAATCAATTCGTGCCTCAAAATATCCAAAATCGTTTCTTTCTCATGATATAAGAGTAGATTCTCAGATAACCGAATCACTTTCGGAGTACGTTCTCCTGTATACTCGTTTATTTCACCATAAAAAATTCCGAATCTACGAGTCATTCTTTTCGATATTTCGATATTTATCACAAAAGAAATATCATATTCTTTTCTCAAGAATTCTTTTGCAAAGTCGGTTAGTTTTTCTATTGAAATTTTCATCAATCAAATACAACCCCTGTCTATGTATTACACATTTATAGTAAAATATATTTTACCTCAAGTCAACAAATGTCTTGTTCTCTATCTTTCTTGTTGGTAAAATAACGTATAGAATTTAGTAAATAAAGGGGTTTTTACGGATGTTTTATTTTGGAATCTCAGAAAAAGAAGGATGGTACTATACATCAACGTTTAATGTGTACCAAAAAGTAAACCGGGATGTATATTGCTATGTGAGTCAATATTTTGGCTATTACACGGTTCAATTATATGAACGTGGTACAACAGGTCTATGTACATTAGAAGCACGTTCTAAAGGTGATATTGATGCTCTATTTGCATTAGGTGAACAATGGCTGTCAGAGCATAAAGATTGGGATGAAGAAAAATTAAAAAACAGCCCATACTCGATTTCACAAATGGAATGGAGAGAGAACTGTTGGGTCTAATAAATTTTAATAACATTTAGTTTTTTTATAGATGATATCTAACAAGCCTGGTGTTTCAATAACAGGAAGTTCTTTTTAAAAAAAGTTTTGTAGTAAATGACCCGAAATTTTAATAACAGAAAGTTCTTTTCAAAATAAAATTTGACATTATACTGAAACTTTGAAATAACAATTAGTTTTTTTTATTAAACAGGCTACATTTAAAAAATATTAATTACAATAACATATAGTTTATATTAAATACTCTTTCTATACATATCAAAACATGTAAATGCTTTTAATAACATTAATTTCGCTTTTTTAGTGATTTAGG
This sequence comes from Bacillus sp. CCNWLW194, assembly GCF_037120585.1. NCBI lineage: Bacteria > Bacillati > Bacillota > Bacilli > Caryophanales > Bacillaceae > Bacillus > Bacillus sp. CCNWLW194. Next base: position 277,692 of record NZ_JBBBBL010000004.1, read on the forward strand.
GTTAAAATTCAAATATTTTATTCTAATAACATCTATATAAACACTATCTAACATCATTTTTTAATAATAATTCATCCAGTTTTTTCTTAAATATTTCAATTTCCGAATCACTTTTTATCATGTTATCAATATCATAATTAACAATAAACTCTTTAACCTGATTATCAAATAAAATTCCTGAGCTGTATTTATTTTTGAACCACTCCTTTTGTTTTAATATTTTAAACTTTTTCTTAAATATTTTTTGTTTCTTGGAAGGGATTAAAAGAAAAAGTTGTCCTATTGCCTCTCCTATAAATTCAATCATTGCCCTCAACTTCCTTTCTTCTATAATTACTATTGAAATTAATACAATACTTATCTATATTATAGTGAGTATTTTTTCGCAGTATGTTCTTTCTTTTTGCTCTTAAAAGGTTTTCCTTCCTACATGAAATCTTGAATTGCTACGGCTGTTTGAGCATGGTATTCAATCATGTCTCATTGTACACTGCTCATTGGTACCTCTTCTTTACATTGAGTAACTACATAATAACACATTTATTTACTATAGTTAATAAAAATATAATTGTAATTTTGAAATAAAAAAAGAGAATCTACAATAGATTCCCTTTTTTGTCTTATGGTCGAACTTCTCTTTCTAATCGTTCAATTTGGTCAATTGGTAAATCTGTCATTTCAGCAACATCACTTATTGACATGGCTTTATATTTTTTTAAGAGTTTTTTTGCTATTTCTCTCTTTTCTCCATTAATTTGAGTTTTAGTATCAGAGAGGAATTTTTCACGCAAATCATACATCCGTTTTGTTTCCTCATCTGCACTCAAACGTTTTAATTTGCTTTCAGCTTTGGCAATCGTTTTATCCATTTCAATTACCTCCTCTAAAGTTTTCGCAGGAACATCTTCTTGTAAAAAGAGTAGCCATCTATGAAGGTTATTATTCAAGTCAGCAGTATACTTCTTAAACTTAGGATACTCAATGAAATGAATTTCTAATAGCTCTGTAAGAAGTGTTTTTTCTTGACTCTCAAATAATTGATACTTGGAATGAAAATTATTGATTGGTAGCATATCGAAATTAAGAATATTAATTGCTATGGTTTTTGTTAAAGTAGTATAATCTTCGCCCTTTTTAAAGTTTTCTGTATAGAGTTTCGACCAATAAAACAGAGTTCTTTCAATCATATTGTGTTGATTCGATAATTGGACTTCAATATTAATTTTTTCATTTGTTTGAGACATAGTAGCCTTGATATCAAGAATTCCTTGTTTGTCGTTAATATTTTCGATACTTAATTTTTCTGATTCTATAAGTAAGTCAGTTACTTCAAATCCTAACAAGGCTGTTAAAAAACCCTCTAAAAAATCTAAACTATCTTCTTCCCCAAAAAGCTTCTTAAAAATAACATCATTTAGTGGTTTTAATCTTACTGTCATATTGCACTTCCCTATATTCATTATAGTGACTTTTCTCGAACAGAGCTACTTTATTAATCAAAAGTTTAAGTTATAAAAGGTGTACATTTCAATATACTACTTACAATTGTATTACTCATCTGAGTGAAAGAAAAGTCCATTATATTATAGAGATGAAATAAAAAAAGAGAACCTACAATAGATTCTCCCTGTTTTCGTTAGAATAATGACTAATTATCTTTGTTGTTATATTTCTCATCTGTATAAGCTATGTATTCTTCGCTCGTTAAATTAGATTCTGCATCGGGAGCACTTAAATGTTGAGTAAAATGTAATTTGTACTCTCCTGAAGTTCTCATTTTTATATACGTCTTAATAGTAATAGTATCTCTAAAAATATCGTCTCCTTTAGTATCAACCACTACCTTAATCTGTACCCCGTTTGGCAATGTAATATCTTCTCCTGTTGATTTTATCTGATTATCCATTGAATGATATTCGGAATACGGCATAAATACAGCAATTGGCTCGTTATTCTTCATAATGACTTTCGTTTCCTTCTTGTTAATGATATCTGTTATTTTCTTTTTAAAATCCGTTAGACTGATAATTAATTGATGTAGGTTAGGTATTTTCATGATTCCATCTCCGTTCCATATGATAATTACATAGTATCACATAAATAGAATGGAAAACAACACTTAATTTAGGTTTAAATTCAATATTAAATTTAGTTTTGAATTTATTTGTGTATTTCTAAATTTAAACAAGAGTACGTTTAATATCAAAATAAAAACCCCGTACACATATAGATACGGGGTTCATTGTTTATTTAGGGATGTTTCTTATTGTTGTTACGATTTCTTTCACAACATCATTACTAAGTTCTAACTGATGAGCAATTTGCTCAATATTTTTCCCTTGCTGAAATAGAGTAAGAACTCGTAACGTATTTCCTATAGATTCAGCTCTCGTTTCCACTCTTAATCGCTCTTTTTCTTCTTCGATAATTCGACCTACTTTCGTCATTTTTATCCACTCCCTTATTTGTTGAGCATAACCTTCATCAATGAATTTGTCAGTAGCAGTTAATATACCTGCAATAGCTTGTAAATGTTCATCTTCTACAGGCATTTTCTTTGCTAAATTAAAACATTTTTCAATCATTTCCTGTCTCAATCTTACTCTTTTTTTCTTTTTAGAGCGATATGTTTTTTAACGTTAGATTTATTAGAATAACATTCCTGTTATATAATATAAGAATGTATAAAAATAGGTATTCGAAACGAATTGAATTTAGGAGGAGATTTTATATGATGTATGTATTTTTAGGCGTATTATGTTTCATAAAAGGTTTAACAGCTTTGTACCTCACTACATTTATTCATGAATTAGGTCATGCGTGTATGGTATTGCTAAATAAAGGAACAATTGCAGAATTTGAAATGGGTTCAGGTAAAAATATATTTCGAATTAAAAAATTCACACTTTCTTGGGGCTTCAAAGGAAGATGCAGATATGATGTACCTAAGAATACGCATCCATTAAAACAAATCATTATATCTTTAGGTGGTGTAATCTTTACATTACTAACAGCTATTGTATTGATTGCGTATACGGAAGTGAATATATTTGAAAATCTATTACAATTTAAACTTTCATTTACAGAGTGGATGCTTATAACATGTCTTACAGATATAACGAATTTGCGACCACATAAGTTTATTCGTAGAGGAAAAGAAAGTAAAACAGATGGATTACAGGTAGTAGAGTATTTCTCTCTTCTTATGAAAAAATAAGCAACAATAAAAGAACAGTATTCACACTGTTCTTTTTTCTATTAATTATCAACCCTTCTTTAAGTTATGTTCATAACTCGAAAGGAGTTTTCTATTTAACCATCAAATATGCCCTATTGTTCTTTAATAGTTTATTTATTTATTTATTTATTTTTTTGTTTAAGGTCCTCCAAAATATCAAGTAAATTAAACTTCCAATACAACTTTGTTTTCCATGTTGCTTCAAATTTCCTTTTTACTGTTATCATTGCAACTTCTTTTGCATCTTTAATGGACTCTTTTATATTGTCTATGTCATAAAACATGTAGATAAAAGTAGTCATAACGATTAATTCTTCTTTATTCATATCTTTCATTTCTAACTCTTGTGTTTCTGCATTCTCTACCGCAGTGTCACGAATTAGTTTTTTTGCATATTCATAGGCTAATTTTCTATTCAATGTTGTTTTGTCTTTATTTTTACTCGCTACTTTACGATATACAGCAATAGGTATATGCAGTTGATTGCCAATCCTGTTTATTAAATCAAATATCAAAACTGGTCCCCTATCTTTCAATTCTTTTTTAAAGTCCTGCTTTATCTTTTGTTTAAGCGATTTCTCACCTGCATTTTTCATTTTTTGTGTATAGTCGTTCAATATATTCAATAGTGTTTTTACTTCATTTACTTCTTCTTCAGTGTTGAGTATCCAGTACATAACATATCCCTTCCTTTCATGGTCATATTTTCGTATGTAGTATTATATTTGCTACAGCTACATGTCATAAAAAAGAAACGTTCGATAAGGGGAATTTATTATATATACTCAGAAACACCATATAATATATAGATTTCTATAAAACAGGTATTTAAAATAATTAACTAAATGAGGAGAGATTTATAATGAACAAAACATTTTTACTTGCTGATGAGGAAACTTTAGATGTTCAGGCAGTATTACTGGTGAAAGTTGATACAGATTTAGAGGAATTAAAAGAAAAAGCAAAGGTTATTAAAACGAAAATACAAAACGAAGCGGAAGAATGGAATTATTCGGATGTTATTAATGCTTTATTAGAAGAAGATGAAGTAATTGCAGAGGTTCCATTTGGCGTTTTATACCTTTAGGTCATAATATAAGGAAATATAAATTCAAAACAAAAAGGAGCGATATTATAATGAATGTTAAAACTTTATTATGTGGAAAAGAACTAAAAGGGCTTAGTAAAGATAATTTGGCTATTGAAGACAAGTAATTAGTTACTTGTCTTTTTTATAATCCCATTATTCTCTCATATCTTATAATTCCCTACTCCCATCCCCGCATTTTTTTAAGCTCTCTTATACGAAGCTCTTTCCCTTTTTCAAAACCATCATTATACGCCTCTTCATACAGATTCTTTTTTTGTTTGCTTTGTAAACGTTCCCCCTCTCTTATTCCTTTTTGATACGCACGATTATTTTCTAATCCCTCTTGGTAACCTTTTTGATAAGCAAATTTAAATTCTTTCTTCAGCTCTGTTTCTGCAAACATGCTTTTGAAATCTTCCATTCCTTTTCTATAGCCATCCTCATAACTTCCATTTATCCCTGAAGATACAAGGTTATGTAATAGTTTTTCTTCTAAAGCAGATTGGTTATCGTCAACCGCTTGTCTTTTGGTCAATGATTCTTCAAGATTATTAGACATATTCACAATAAGAGGAAGAATAGACAATAGTTTGTAAAAAGACAAATCATCAATAAGTCGTTGAATCTTTTCTTTTAGTGCTTCTCTTCCTTGAAAAGAATCATCCAATCCCTTATTAATAAACACATTCATATAAGTTTGCATAAGTAAAGAGGCTTGAATTTCTCCATCGAAAGGCTCAACTATATTTTCAATTTTCTTCATTGTTTCCTCCCTCTTTTTATTCATGCAAATCACTCCCATTCTCTCATTTTTTTTAGTTCTTTAATGCGTAGTTCTTTTCCTTTTTGAAATCCTTCTTTGTATCCTTTTTCATATGCCGTTTTAAAACCAATTTCAGTTTGTTTTGCTTCCACTTCTTTTTTTCCACGTTCAATTCCTTCTATTACTCCATTATTATATCCTTCATCGTAAATAGTTTTTTCTTTAATCTCAGTTTCTTTATTTGCAATAGTTATTTCTCTTTTTTCTCTATTGTTTTTTCTTATTAAAGCTGAATCATAATCTCTTTTAAATTGCATTCCCATCATGTATAAAGTCATTAATTGTGTATATGTAAAAGAATCAAGCATGTCCTGAAGTTCTTCCATAATAGATTCTCGTGCGTCTTCCATATCTTTTATGCCACTTTTAATAAACACACCCATTTGAGCAAATGTTAACACAGATGCGGATGCCTCACCATTTAAAGAAGCAGTTGCTTTTTTAAATTCTGTTTCAAAATCAAAGTTTTCGGTACTCATTAAAAATCAAGCCCCCTATGTATAATAAACTGTAAATTTATTTATTCATTGTAACACAAAGCAAGAAATTGTAAGCTTATTGCTATTGTTTATTTTTTTATTACAATTACGGTATGTGAAATTTTATATATTCTTGAAATAAAAGACCATATAAATCACCTGTGATAACTACAAAAAATGCAGAGTATTTAAATTTTAAAATACTCTGCATCAACTATCAGAAGACTAATCTATATATTCCAAACCCTATTGCAACTACTCCACATATTATCGGAACGATATGCTTCTTCTTCGACTGCTCATAGACTCCTAATCCTCCATTAATCATATTCACTCCTAAAACTAAAAAGAAAATACTAAAATAAAATGGATTTAGACCAGAAGGAATAATCAACAATATTATTGCTACTAAACTTATATAGTGAATTCGCTTAATAATCTTCTCGTTCATTTAAGTCCCTCCTTTACTATTACTAAACCAATTATAACAAATTATTTAAAAAATTCCAAAAAAATGGTAGATTAATACTGGAAGATATTGTATAGTGTTAATTGAAAGGGAGGTATTAATTTGAAAATAAAGAAAATATTAGCTAACACTACTGTCGCTACTTTGCTTTTGGGAAGCTTTACAACTGTTGCGAGTGCAGAAGAAAATGTTGGAAATATTCATAACCAAACTAACACCTCATCTCAGAAAAACTTTATCCCACTTCCACCAAAAAACAATGATGATATTGGTGATAAAGGAACGTTCACACTTGAAGGAGTCGATTACAACTATGAATTCAAGGAGGACTTAGACAAAGGAATCCGAGAATTTGCTTTTGGTGAAGGAGAGGAACGAAACGTAGCCATTTATGACATGAATAAAGGCGAAGTTACTCTTGATGGCCAATTGGTTGCAAACAATGTAGTTACTAAAGAAAGAGTTATGGCACCACAGCTTAATGATTTAACTATTGGTTCAGATAAAGGTGGCGGTGTCTATGACTTTAAGTATTATGACGAAGGTTCATTTAATGTCATTTCAGCTACAGCAGTCACATTAGGAGCAATTCTTATTGCTACAGTTTTCAAGAAAAGTCCTGGTAAAACGGCTGGAGTAACAGTAGCGGCTGGAATATTGGGGGCAGTTTCTTCGAATAACTTCACTCTTCGTTGGAATTTATATCACTATAAGAGTTCAAAGAAAACTTGGTATAAAGACAGCATCAACTTCTATAAAGGTTTAACTGGAAATAACAGAATATATAATGTTTCACATTATTACGGAGTGTTATAAACTCTAAAAAGACACTGGCTCGTTTCCAGTGTCTTTTATTATTTATATAATCAGCTATAAGGAATAATAAAATATATTCTTAAATTTGAATATTCACGATGAAGAACGTAAACATCCAAGTTATATTTCTCCATCCGTTATTTGTTAACATAATAATTTTATAAGCACTTTATCCATTAAGAGCACAACAAGTACATCTCTTTTTTTGAAACACGATTCGGTAAAATCCAAAGGTCTATTTCCTTTACATACTCAATCCCTATTTCTAATAATATATTTTTGTTTTCAACTTCATCCTCTGCCCAAGGTATTCCGTTGTACATACAATATTTCTTTATTTCATTAGTGTTTAATGAATATTGTTTTAAACACATTATAAAAGGTCGTAACTCCCTTTCTGCTTCTTTTCTGTCCTTAAAACGATAATCCAATAACCAGGATTCAATTATATGCATTATCATAGGATATATAGCAAGTGGCACATTCCCTTTTATACGATACTCATATACTTCTTCATTTTTCACAATTTCAATCATATTTCTCTGAAAATAGTCAGACACATACATTCCCCCAATCATAAATTTGATAGACTATTTTACGCATTTTTTCTTAATAAATTTACTGTTTTATAAGAAAAAGCTCTCTAAAGAGAGAACTTTTTATCTTTTAGTGCAAATAAGTAATAATTAGCCTTAATAGTAGAGTTTACATCTTGCGTGATTTTCTATGCATTTAGCTCTGAAATATCTACTAAATCTGAAATCAAGATTGGTCCATCTTCTAAAGTGATAGATTCATACATTCCAAATTTCGCAAATTCACCTTCTGGATGAACATCACATTCATCTCTCCAAACATCGAAAGAATCTTTTTTTTGTAATGTTGGTTTCACTCTCCATACGGAAGTATAATTAAACCCTCCCTTGGTAATATATCGACATCCACTTAAATAAAAATATTGCAATTCTATAGTCTCTGCTTTTGTTAAAGATTTACCTAATTTATTCATTTGTACGTTCTCCTTTATAAATCATAATTTCTTATACCTGGTTTTATATTATCTATACATTATATTAATAGTTTGCATCTAATATAAAAAAGCAGACAACATTTGTTCTCTGCTTTTACATTATGTATTGCTTATTTACAATTATTTAATACATTCTCACATCTACAATCTCATTAATAGCGATAGGAGCATCTTCCCACTTCGTAAAGTTATAATCTCCGTGTGTAGGACGACACCAATCCCCTTCATACGATACTCCTTCTTGCACTGTCCAGAAGCTTCCTTTTGCTAATTTAAAGCGTTTAGGAAGATTTCTCCATAGCTTTACTTTCCCATCTTGTTCTTTTGTAAGATAACGATAACCGCCTAAATATAAATAAGACAATTCGATTTCTTCTTTTTTTGAAATACACCCCATATAATCTAAATACTCAAAACCTGCACGATACGGAGTACCTAAAGTATCTATAAACTCCCCACTAATCCCTGAAAGACCTATAGATGTTAATATAAGGATTTTCCCTTCTTTTTTATCTCGATAGAGGTTCTTCTTGCTCATTTTTAATATCCTCCTATTAGCATTTTTTAAATTATCTTTATGAATTTTCATTGATTTCGATTAAGTTATTATCCGTTTTTCGCTTCTTAGTAATAGATTATTGTGTTCCTTTTTCTCTTTTAGGAGTAAACTCTATCTTTCTTGCCCCAACACCCTCAAAATAGCCCACAGGATATGTGTGCTCTTCTACTTCATCATCGTAATTAATGCGAACAATTGTAAGTTCAGTTGGAGTAACAGCTTTTATTAAGCAATTATATACTCGTTGAGGCTCCCCAATATTGCCAGTTGGTTCAATGAGATAAATAGGGATTCCTGGGTAGAGTTTTGCTGTATCAAAAACAGTTGATTGTTTTAAAAATTCACTTTGCATTTCATAATTCTCCTTCTATGTCTTTAAACGTTTTTATAGATTAACAACTTCTTTCAAAGACGCTTCAAGTTGTTTTTTCAAATCCTTGTATTTTTGAATAGAATCATCTTGCTCATCATCTAATATTTGATTCGTACATCTCACAATACGTCCTCTTAATCGCTCTACTTCGATAGAAATCTTGTAAATATCAAAATTAATTAGCCCTTCATATAGAAGGTCTTCATCTTGTGTATTTTCCCAATTTGGATAATATGTCTTTCTACCTTTATAGAATTTATATGAATCTCTGCATTTTAAAATTGTATATTCTTCCTCATCATTTAACACATAATAACCTTCATAATAGTTAGGGTCATCCTCTAATCGTTTACTTTTTGAACCTACTAATGAATGGCTTTGTAAAGTTGGTTGAATAAGGTAAAAAACGGTTTTTAATATCTCAATTATCTTTTCATCTGATAATGTTTCTTTTTTATATTCATATATTCGATAAAGTGATTTATCAAAAGCAAAGCTCTTGTATAAGAAATCATCAAATAATCGTAATGACATGTATTGTCTTACATCTTCTGATAAATGTAATAAGCATAATGCAGGGGTTTTTGTATATTTCCCATTTATGACTTCCTCATGGTTATCAACGATTGTGACAGGACAATTCGCATAAATGGAATTTGTTATGATAGTTCCGTATTTTCCGTCCAATGGGTGATTTTTATAATCATCTTCTTTTAAATTAAAGGGTATCATTCGGTTAATCCTCCATATTATCTATTTTTTAGATAGTTTTTCTGAATTTTTTCTTCCTATCTTTTTCTACTTCAGACATTTCAACATAAATATCCATAAGTTCTTTAATATCCATGTTTTGTTTTTCTTCTTTATACGACTTCCAAATTGAATCACTATGATTTAACCCATATGTATACCAAATCGCTTCTGCTTCCTTGAAAGATATAAATAAACCTTGTTCTCGAAAATCTTTCTGAATTGCTCGTTTTTCTTTATCTTGTAGGAAAACTATTGCATTCATCATTTCTCTAAAATAAATTTGCGTTTTAACAAATCCCATTAAGACTCACTTCCTTCTTCATTCATTTGAAGTTTTAACAACAGTAACATCTAATGGATATCCAAGCGTTGTTATGTCACTTAATCGAAACTTTAAATGGTCACCTGCTTGTAGAGAGGTATGGCTCTTACAAATTTCAACAATGTTTAATTTTTCAATAGGTGCAGAATGAATTCCCATCACTTTGAAGGCTTGTTTTTCTTGAAAGACTACATTTACTATTTCTACATCATTATGCTCTAAAATGACTTTGACAGTATCTCCTACACAAATAGGATGACCATTGAGATAAACTTCTGTTTCTTCTCCGACTAATCCATAAAAAGTATTATTTTGCATAAGTACCAATTGATTATTCATATCTCAAAATCTCCTATTCTTGGATTTCTTGCTTTTCATTTTGCTTAAAAGTTTCTACTAACTTCCTCATAGCATCCACATGTTCCATTTGTAATTGAATTCTATTATTCAACTCTGATTCTTTTTCTTTAACAAGACATAATAATTCAGAGCTCTTTAGTAAAGAATCCTTTAAACTCTTTTCCCCTAAAAATTCTCTTAGTAATTGAAATAACAATTTGTTCTGATAATAAATCTGTTTATCCACAGATATATAATAAATTGCATCACCTATAGAATCTATTTCCTCTGCATCAGCTTGGTTCCTTAATTCATATAACTTACTCATTGAAAATAACTGTTGTCTCTCTACTGTAGATAGGTGCTTATAACTATCAGGATTATCTATAAGGTTCTTTGCAAATGCTAAAATCTTCTCTTGCATTGGCGAAATCCGTTTGCTCATATGTATACCCCCTAAAAGAAAGAGTCCCTAAAAGGAACCCTTCTTAATGATTTGTTTAGCAGTATTTAGGCTTATAGAAGTCAATTCTCATTTCTGGAATGTTAAACATTGCCCCTGATTCAGCACTTAGTAAGTGTTTATTTACCTGATACATCTTCGCATCAATAGAATCAATAAAATGTAGTAAAAGTGCCTCTTTTACTTTTGGTACAACAGGTGAACCCCACTCCAATTGCCCATGATGACTAAGAACCATATGTGATAGTAGCATTGGTACTTCACTGTTCTTGTCCAACTTTTCTTCTTGAATAAGCTTTACAACTGTTTTATGAATAGCTGTATCCATAATAGCAATATGACCTCGTAAATTACCTTCTACTGAGTAAGCGGGATTTAGGGGATTCTCAATTTCAATTAATTTCCCTAAATCATGTAGAATAATACTTGCACAAAGTAAGTCTTCATTGGCTCCATATATTTTAGCTAATTGTTTGGCTGATAATAACATCGTGTACACATGATATCCCAAGCCACCAACTACCTCATGGTGAAATTTCTTGGCCGCAACATGTTCGTAGAATTTTTCCTTACATGGTTCAAAGATTGTCTTTGTAATTAATTTAATCTCTTTATCTTTCATGTTCTCAATTGTTGATTCAATTTCAGCACGAATGATATCTCCATCCATAGCAACAGTTTCAACTAAATCACCTTTATTAAATTCCGTAGCTTCTTTAATCGTTGATAGTTTCACTTGTAATTTATCTCCATATTCTGTAACCACACCTGTTAAATGAGCGACTGGAAAATCTTTTTCAAAAAGAGTACGAAGTTCTTCCGTAATGGACCAACAAATCGTTTCTAATGAACCTGTTTTATTTGCTAAGTTAAACTTAAAATAAGGATTCTTATTTTGTGCAATAGATTCATTTATGTTTTTTAATAAAAACACACCATTAATTTTGTCACCTTTTTTTAATTTGCTAAGATTTACTACCATTTGATGTACAACCCCTTTTATTTCGATTCGTTTTTTTAATTGACTATAGTATATAACATATATTCTATTTAGTAAATTATTTTTTATTGAAAGACGAAATAAAAAAGAAGAGATAGTATCTCTTCTTTAAAAGAATTCGTTATTTTTCAGGACATCATCAATTCAATTCATTCTTCAACTCTTTCAAAACATCCATTTCTAATTTGATATACTTTGATATTTCTTCTAATGACCAATTTTCTGCCAACAAGCTTTTTGCTACTTTAATTTTCATTTGTTCTTTACCAACTCTCATGCCTTCTTCCCAAGCACCTTCTATCCGTGTTCTTTGGTCAGATAAATATTTATCCCTTAATTCGATAGACCTTTTCAATTCATTAATAAAAGGTTCTTCTAATACATAACCCTCATCATTCAAGAAACTATTTATAACTCTTTCTATCATTTCTGCATCCGAATCCATTAATAGGGTAATAGTTTCTTTTTTGAGACCAGTTTGTTCAGTGATATCCGTTACATTAGTCGCTTCTTTAAGTAATTCTATGGCTTCTTGTACTTTATTTGTATTATTTATATCCACCAATTATCAACACCGTCCTTTTTACATTATTTTACCATATATTGATAGAGACAAAAAAACCTACTCGCTTAATGAGTAGGTAGTGTAATTAATCCAGATTCTGTTTTAATTTTTCTAAGAAATCCTTATCTAATTCGGTGAATTCTGCTATTTCTTCTACTGACTTATTCTTTTTCAACATTTTTTTTGCCATTTCAATCGCTTTAGCTTCCTTACCTTCTTTAATCCCTTCTTCTTTCGATTCTGCCTTCGCACCTTCAATACGAGTCTTTTCATCTGATAAATGTTTTTCTCGTAACTCATATTCTCTCTTTACTTCATCGTCTGCACTCAGATAATTTAATTTTTTATCAGCTTTACTAATTAATCCATCCATTTCTCGTAACACCTCCAATTCCTCTGTAGGTACATCCTCTTTTAAGAACAGTAACCATCTGTGAAGTGGGTTTGAATAATCTTTATTCTCTATTTTATCAAACTTAGGCAATTCTATGAAATGAATTTCCAATAAATCAGTTAACATACATTTCTGCGTATCTTCATATAGATGGAACGTTGAACGATATGTTTCTAACTCCAACATTTCAAATCCTAACAAATTGATGGTAATTGTTTTGGATAATTCTTTGAAGTTTTGTCCTGACTTAAAGTTTTCTGTATATAGTTTAGACCAATAAAATAAAGTTCGATGAACCATATTATACTGATTGAGCAATTGAACCTCTACATTAATCTTTTCCTTTTTACTTGTAATAGCTTTAATATCCAAAATTCCCTGTTTTTCTACTAAGGATTCCTTTGTAAGCTTTTCTTCTCTTATTTCAATATCTTCAATACGGAATGATACAATTGAATTTAAGAATCCAATTAATAGGTCTTTATCCGTGTTTTCACCAAAAATCTTCTTAAAAATAAAATCATTTAGTGGTTTTAATCTCTTTGCTCCAACGAACTGTTCCATTCTCTATTTCTCCCTTTTTAAAAGTTATCTTCATAACTTTTTAATGTGTGTAAGAAAAGCCAAATCAAAGATTCGGCTTAATTTTCATATTTAATTCCTCGAATGTAATCTACAGCTTTTTGTGCTTGGGCACTTGCTTGTACAATTAAACGAGAATCACCTTTTAATGCTCCTAACCATCCTTTTAAATATGACGCACTATTTTCAAATGTACTATTATCAATACCTGCAATTGCAGATAACATTGATGCACCAAGTTCAGCAACAAGCTCCTCTTTGGAATATACTTCATCACCGAAGTTAGCCTGTTCTACGATACCTGGTCGATTCAAACGACTTTTATGACCTGTTGAATGAACCAATTCATGAAAACATGTAGAATAAAATCCATCTACGTTCGGAAAATGTTTCATTGGTGGTACATTTACGACATCCATTGATGGGCGATAGAATGCCGAGCCAGGATTATAAGTCATATCTGGTTTATTCATAAAGTCTTCAATTAATTTTTCAGCTTCTGCTACAGGGTCATGCTCAAAAGATTCATTTACTCTCTTACTTTCTAACCCCTCACATTGCGTATTAATTTCATAAACTCTGTAATAACGTAATAATGGATATGTGTCCTCTTCATTTTCTTCATCTTTCTTTCCCTTTTTCTTAATCCATTTCCATAATACTGCGATACTATATTTCTTACCTTCTCCTTCTTTAATTCTTCCACCTGCTTCTTTAATTTGTTTATACGTTGCATATTCCCCACTTGATAATAAAAATTGATTAATACCACGATAAGGGGTTTGAGTTTTCCAATTCACTGCAACCGCTTCGCCTACCCAAGGTTTTCTCCAAGGAATTGTACCTTCTTCTAACTTTTTGATAATATTTTGTGTTACAACATCATATACTGCTTCACTCATAATAAGAATCCACCTTTTTAATAAATTTTTTAAATTACCTGTTTTATATATTCCATTTATTTTAGATTCTAAGAATCCTACTTATTCGTTGTTGGTAAAAATGACATAAAAAAACCACCTATAATATTAGGCGGTTTTAGTCAATTCTATTTGCTCGAATTCATCTACAAAAATAGAATCCCAAGCTTCTTCATATATACTAAACTTACTTCTTCTTCCTGTTGCCAATGAAATGCCTTGTGCATCTTCTCTAATATCTTCAATAGGAATAATCCAAGTGTTATACTCAGCTCCATTCGACACAAGAAACAACACATAATCACAGTTTTGTTCATTGATATCTTTTATCTTCCCGTTCTTCAATACGGTTTCATTTGCATAGATTTCATTGTTTTTTCTTTTTCTTTGGACATAGGAAAAACGTGCTCTTCCTTTATCGTTTGCATTTGCATACTTAATTAAAATTCGTTTACCACAAACTTCTATGTCATGCCTTCTGTGCTTCACTTGTTTCACATTCGGATACATATCTTTTAACTTATGCAGAACATAATTCATTTCTTTTTTTTGTAATTTGTTTGATAAAGCATACTTATTTAACTTTTTATAAAGTAAGTCTTCATATGTATGACCCATTTTTAGATATTCTTGCAGTGTTGATGATGAAAGACCAAAATAAGTAGACCATTCCTTTATTGACTTACTCTCTCCATTTAGCTTCAAAAATTTTCGTGGACGCTTCTTTAAACAACCACAACTTTGTTTAATCTTCCTAATCAACTGATTTCTACTTGCAAATGTTATATTTCCGCAATCGCATTTACACTTAAACAATGTTTTGCCATCTTTATAAACGGAGTGAAATCCAACTACTTCTAAGCGAGTATATCTTTTCCCCACAAACTTTTTTTCCTTCTCGTTTAAAGCTACTTTCGTATATTTCTTTCCTTTTTCTTTTCTACGCTGTTTACTACATTCTGGACATCCAATTTGTAATCGTCTAAGATTTGACCATTTTGCTTTTTTCTTTCCATGTGTTTTACATTCAAATTCTATAAACTGAGTGCTATCAATATATATTTCTGTTAGCAGTTTATATCCCCACTCTTCAACCTTTGCTTTTATTTCATCAATAATAAGAATTGGTTTCGAGTTTTTTGAAGAACCTTTACCTTTTTTCTTTCTAAATTGACTCCTGCATTTAGAACAACCAACATCTACACGTCTAAAATTTCCCCATTCCACCTTTTTAACTCCGTGCAACTTACATCTGAATTGAAGCGGTTGTCTATAATTTCTGTATACATTTGTTAACAATTCGTACCCAGACGCTTCAAATTTATCTCTGATTTCCTCTATTGTAATCCTTCTATACAAGTTGAATCATCCTCACCATGAATTATAAGATTGATTCTACATCTTTCATAAACTATAGTCAATAAAAATTAGAATTATTTGTCATCCTCTCTTTCATCACAATAAAAAAGACCATTTAGTATAATAACTAAACGGTCTACCTTCTTACCCTATTAAAATCCAAAAATATACTTCATACGCTGACTTACACCCCAATGAATATTCTCTAATAGTGTTGTTCTCGCTCTTTGTTCAAAACCATTAAATATCATTTCTTCTGAACCATTAATGATACGATAGACATATATAGGTTTGTCGTATTCTTCTTCTTCTGTTCCTTCAAATATTTTAACAGAAATACCACCCAAATTATCTTTATAAGTAATTTTGAACCCATTTTTAGTAGGCTCATATTCCCAATTATCCCCCAGATTTCTTCTTAATTGTCCTGCATTTGATAATTCGATTAAACCATATAAAGTCATATAAATTCTCCTTTGAAATAATTTTTAAAAATACCTTATTTATATATTGTTTATATATTATAGATGGTATATACAATATATATAAATTTAATTCTTAAATTATATTCCAGTTTTCTCTATAACTATCATATTTCCCATTTCTGTAAGGAGAGAAAGAAATAGATTGTAACTCATCACTTATTCGATGCGTTGGAATTATCCAACAGTCATACCTTCCTTTATTGTCTACAACAAATATGATATGCGAATAAGACATATGATACTGCTTTCGTATTCGTCCATTGGCTAATACAATTTCATTATTATATAACTCCCCATTTCTCCTGGGGGTTTGCGTTAAGTTAAAACATCCTTTGTTATTGCTATTTCCAATTGCATATTTAATAAGAACCTTTTGTTCGTTTAAAATCAGACAATTTTGTTTTGCTATATTAGTACACTCAAATGCATTATTGAACTCTTTTAATTTGTCTTTAATATGTAATATCACTTTTTCCTTATCTGTTTGGTTTTTATATAATCCATTACAGGTAGTTCTTAATTCTTCATAATCATAACCTTGTGATAATAATTGCTTTAATTTTTTTTGACTTAATTTGAAGTATTGTGCCCATTCTTTCATTGTTAAAGATTCGCCATTTAATGTAATACGCTCTTTTTTGCTTTCTTTCCTTATACATCCACAGCTCCGAGTGTTTTCAGATTCAAGTTTAAATCGAGTCGTAATTACTTCTTTACCACAAGTGCATCTGCATAAGAATTTTGTTGGTTTTTTCTTTTCCATCGAATGAATTTTTATAACCAATAAACGAGAAAATCGTTTCCCTACGATATGCTTATCCTTCTCATTGAGCTTTGTACGTTTAATGCCCATGTTCTTGTTTGTTCTTTCCTTCAAACAATCCTTACAACCTATCTTAGACCTTCTAAAATTCGCCCATGTTGTAACTTGTTCTTTATGTACTGGACAATCAAAAGCTAATTCTTGTTTATTATTTATGTATATTTTAGTTTTCAGTTGATATCCTCTATTGCGAAACTCTTTTTCTACATCTTCCCATCTAACAGTCTTTCCCTTACATTCATGACAACCCATATTTCTAATAAACTTACTCCAGGTTGTTTCCAATGTTCCATGTTTGGAACAAATGAATTTTAATGGGCTTTTACGGTCAATATAGTGATTTGTAAGCAAAATTAAACCATTCTCATTGAATTTCTTTCGAATAAATTCTATATTTGGAACCGCAGTTCCTTTCTCTAATTGAATACTCATTGCCTCTGTCATTTTAAACCCCTACATTTATTTAAATCATTAATTATAAACCTAATAAACCATTGTATTATAGCAAAATTCTCACTTCATCACATCTATTTTTCATAAACAAAAGATAGATACAATAAACGTATCTACCTCTTAGTAATAAATATCTTATTATAAAAATTCTTGAACTGAATTTTCCATTGAAAAGATTTCAAGGATTGAATAATTTTTCCGAGAAATATTTACACCATACTCTGGTTTTGATGTTTGCCCAGGCTTAGTATATCCTCTATCAACAAAAACACCATTAGGTTCAGACCATGCTTCTGCGGGTATTAGAAAAACATCTGGAAATCGCCCATGTTCAAAAACCAATAATGCAAGATATAAATGTTTATTTGTTATATCAAATTTGGTTTTCTCCATGTAGACATAGCGCATACCCCTTATTGATTTTACCTGAATTTCTTTAAAATTACCTTTTTTATCTTTTACAATAAAATCTATTCCGTGGTCATCAATTTCTGGAGAGTATACCTGTAGTCCATATGATGCAAACTCCATTTTTGCAAAATATTCGCCATATCTCCCTATTTGTAATTTCTCTAATTTTTCCCAATGTAAGTTCGGCATTCGCATTTCCCCTTTGCTCATCCTTTAGTTATCATCATAACATTTTGAATAATATTAGATAAAATATATATAATATATAGATTTTATAAATTGGCATTTCACAAGAAATGAACTTTAGGAGGAATTATACATGATGATGGTATTAATTAAACACGAACTGGATACAGTAGCGAGAAAAGTGTCTTTAAATGATGCTTTTTTAGAAGCCTTAGAATGGTCAGGAAATCCTACATCTGACGTCGAAAAGCAAGAAGATGACTTACTTCAATACCTAAAGAAACATCCTCAATTTATTCATAAAATTGAAGATGGATATAAGATTCAAGTCTTAATAGGTTGGAATTATGAAGTGCAGACACAAGCATAAAAAAAGCAGTGAACTTAATCACTGCTTTTTTTCTTATTACACCAGTTTACTTAATTCTAACCCTAAAGCATTGATATTACGTTGACCATTGAAATAGTGGATATGAACGTCCTTATCTTTAACATTACTTAGTGCTTTTCTATAAATGGCATGATTTGAATGAGATGTCTCAAAACACACAATATCCATGTTGTTTAAGAATGATAAATCTATTCCTTTTTCATCAGGTAGAATCGTTCGAATACCAGGATAAACTTGCTTGATTCGTTGATGCCAATTCTGATGGCCACCGACAATTGCAATTTTTACATTTTCTAATTGAGCAGAATAATTTTCTTCTACCATATCTTCTTGCTCTATTTGTTCTTGCTCCTTAAATACATACTCTCTTAATGAAATTACTTCTTTACGAAGCATTTCATCTTCTTTTACTGTTTCTTCTTTTTCTTTTAATTTACGTTCTAATTCTTTAATATACGCCTCTTGTTCAGAGATTTTGTCATTCAGTTCTTTTTCTCTTGATTCAAATTCTTTTTCTTTTTTTGTTAATTCGATTACTTTTTCATTCGCAAGCTTTTCTTTTTCAATGGCTTGATACAAAGCAGAATCATCTTTATTTAGATATTCATCTCTTAGCTCTTTATATTGTTTCGCCATCATACAAATTAATAACGATGCACTTAAATAAAAAGTAAAATCTTCATCGGTCAAACGTCCCCTGTCTTTTGAAGCGGAAAACATTTGATAAATATCAATGTATTCTTCTCTTGTAATTTCAGTTGTAGCATAAAAATTCATATCATTTAAATTTTGCAAACGCAATACACCACTTAAAGGTTTAATGTATTTATACATACCTCTCTTATACAATTCATTAAACAGTTCATTTGGTGCCATTCTTTTTATTGGTTTTTCTTTATTTAATTCTTTAAGTAATTTATCCTCCATTTTCACTATCATATCATCTATATTTTCAATTTTTCCAAATTTACAGCCTGTCACTTCTTGAAACTTGGATAATGCAGGAATCTGGTTTTTTGCTCTACCTTCTAACATTTCTTTATCAGTTACGGCTATAGAATTGATATTTACAACAACATTCCTGAAGTGTTCTTGAATCTCAATACTACGCCAATTTATTTGTTTCTTCTCATATAAGTACATTACACAAGAAATGACTAATAACAATTTAGACTCAGATAAATAGGAATCACTTCTTCCTCTGTAAAAGTCTACAAAATGATTGATATTAAAGGTTGGGTTTCTTTCTACATAATCACTAAGTCTCTTATATCCTTTCTTAATGAACTTTCGTAAAAAGGCATCCCCCTCACCCATCTCTTCATACCAAGCATATAGAGCTAAAGCTTCTCTCATCTTTTTCTCTTCTATTGCTGTATATGTTGAAAATAAAGGATTTTCATAAAAGCGACTGTTTTTGTATGCAATCATGCAATCCTGTTGATTTTCTTTATATAAAGATGCTAACTCTTCCTCTAATTCCTTATGCACTGCTATACTTGCAACTGTATATACGACAAGAATTTCATTAACATCTATTTCTTTATCACCATTCTTATTTCTTATTATTACCCGTAAATCTGTATTCGTCATAAAATAACCTCCACTAATTTCCTAAGCAAGTACAATTTATTTAACTATATTATATAACAAAAAAAGACTTTTGTAAAAAATAATTTACTAAAGTCTTTTAAATCAGTATGAAACTACCTATCAGATTATGAATAAAACTACTTATCGCAATCAATGGTTCCATCTGATTTATATAGAGGATTCATTGTCACCCCTGCTGAACCTGATGATTTTGTATAGGTATAAACATATTTACAGTATGTTTTTTTATCCTGCAAAATTGTTATTTCAGACAAATTGCTTTTCTCTTCAAATGGAACATCATTCTGTTCTAAAATCTGCATTCTTGAATCTTTTTTAAAATCGGGTTTCTTATTTAACTCTGCAAAAATGTCTTTATGTTCTGCTTTTTTTGGCGGTTGTGGAGTCATACATCCTGCCAATAGCACGATTGGAATTAACAAAACAAAGATTTTCTTCATACTATCACACCCTTATCTAACAGACTATATTTAATTTTAGATATATAGCTCTTATATAAGAATGCTTTAGGTGTTCGACCTTGCTCTATCACTTTTTTGTATACAAAAAAGCTCTCATGCTATCTGAGAACTTCATGAAAACTGTTTAGTTAGCCTTAGCCTGTAAATACCCTACTTCTCTCATCGTTATAGGACGCAAATCCATTAGCTCTGGTGCGTCTTCTGTATTCTCTTGTTTAAAATCAGCGAAATAGATATTATCCTTTGTTTTTACGATGAATCCTGTTTGTTGAGTGGATTTATTCATCATAAAATCATCTACAGAGATTCCAAGCTCCTTTGAAACCAAGTCCTGCCGAATATCCGCATTTTTTTGGGCAGTCTTAATTTCATTTTTTGATAAATTATAGAGCCAAAACATAGTACATAGAAATCCTATAATAACCAAGACAGAAATACCAATTGAAGTCATTATTTTTTTAAACTTATTTTCTTTTTTTGGAGTTGCTTTGTTGATAATTGTTACATTTGATAAATCAGTAGGTTCTCTGGGATATTTCTTCGACAACATTAATATCTCTTCTTCTGTCGTCTCATGGTTTACCAGAAACTTACTTTTAGCCTCTTTAAAAAATGCAATCTCGGACTCATCTGTAGCCTCTTGCATTAACTCATCAAGCATTTGATAAGAAAAAGCCCTACCTTGCTCCTTTTGAACCTCCTGTACCACTTGTTGCATTTCTTCAAGCGAATATGTATTTTCCATAAAAAATTCTTTTAATTTATCTTGATTGCTTGTATTGAAAAAATCTTTTACCGCTTCTTTCGCTTTTTGAAATCGTTCGTCTGTCAAACTCATATGTCATCACTCCTCTTCTAATACGTTGGGATATTGTTTCAGCATTTCATCCATTTCTTCTTTTGTTAACCCTTCTGATTTTAGCCAATCATTCATATACTCATTTAACTGTTCACGAGTTTTCTTATCGGTTACATCCTTCATAGGTAACAGAATGATTCTATAAGCAGTAACTTTTCTGTATTCTCTCGATACCTCCTCAAAAATAGCCATTCTATCTACCTTGCTATAATCATGCTCTTGAAGGAATTCTTGCAAACTCTCCTTATCTTTTGTTCTAAAATACTCCTGCATTTTACGTTTCAACATTATTTTTTTCTCATTTATTGTTTTCATTCGTTGTAAATCCCTTCATCTTTTTATTTTGTTTTTACGAATCATTACTTTCAGTTAGAATTTTATCAATCCTGACGACTTTATACTTTAAGTAATCTTCATACTTTAGAAACACTGACAATGTTTCGTTATTTACTTTTACTCGATACATTTTTATTCCTTTTAGCGTACCTTCCTCATTGTCATCCATCTGTAGTTTGTCTTTCTGAACGTTTAATACGTTTGCAATGACTTCTCGCTTCGTCTTCTCTACAAGGTTCATTCTCTCTTGAAATAATTCTTTTCCCGTTATCAATGAGTAACCCATCGTTCCTAAAACAATAATCGCACCCAGACTAACAATCATAAGGCTCCATATGTAAATCAGAGAAATATAATCTGGACCTGGACGCCAACTACATCTAAAATGTTCCTTTTTAATAAAATAAAGAAAAGTTGTGAGTATAATAGGGATTACAAATAATCCGATTGCAAATACAAATACTTCTATAACTTTGAAATGTTCCATACTACACTTCACATCCCTTATGCTCTATAACTAATAAAAATAGATAATCATCCCATCCTTGTATGAAAAATTCGAAATGACTTCCTTCTTCTGTAAAAGACTGAATTATGATGTTGGCATACGTTTCTATTTCATCTAATTCTTCTGATTCATCTATATATGCTCCATATATATGATTCTGTTCACTCGTATACGGCTTCCATGGTAAAACAATTAATTCATCTCTATGAATGGAAGCCTTACTGAAAGTAATCCCTTCACTCATCTCCATATGTAATGTTTGAGAATGAATCTTTCTATCCTCTAACATAGGATGTTTTAATACTCGATTTAACAATTCCGATGTTTGTTTCATTCTTCTTTTCACTTCCTTCATCACTTTCGTTTCATCAAGTATAGTATACATTAAAATTTATATATTGACTATAGTTAATAAAAGTTGTAAGATATGTTCATACGAAACACGAAAACTTAATAGGAGTGACTGTTGATGTTACAAAATATCTTATCAACTTATGCGTCTTTCTTTGATTTACATATGTGGAAAGAAGTATTAAGTGACCCTGTAGCCTGGGGCTTAATTGGTAGTTTAGTTCTTTTGGAAGGATTACTTTCTGCGGATAACGCTTTAGTATTAGCCGTTATGGTAAGACATTTACCTGAAGAACAACGTAAAAAGGCCTTAATGTACGGATTGTGGGGAGCTTATATCTTCCGATTTATTGCAATTGGATTAGGTACTTACTTAGTCAAATTTACGATTGTAAAAGTATTTGGAGCACTTTACTTACTTTGGTTATCGTTTAAGTTCTTTAAAGAACGATATATCGACAAAAAAGATGCCGATAATCCTGAGGATGAAGCAGTAAATGTAAAAGATGGTTTCTTAGCTCGTTATATTGGTGTATTCTGGGCAACGGTAGCAACAGTAGAGTTAATGGATATCTCATTCTCTGTAGATAGCATCTTAGCTTCATTTGCCGTAAGTAACGAAGTATGGGTATTATTCATGGGTGGTGTTTTAGGGATTCTGATGATGCGTGGTATCGCAGGAGTGTTTATTACTATCATTGATAAAATTCCTGAATTAGAAACAACTGCATATGTATTAATTGCATTCATTGGTTTGAAAATGCTATTAAGCATTGACCAAATTGGAATTGAAATTAATCATACAGTATTCTTCTCTATAATTATCTTAGCGTTTGTAGGAACATTCATTATTCACTACTTACGAAAAGGTAAATCAGATTCAAACGAAGAAAAGAAAACAGCATAATAATCTAAATAGAGTTCAATTGATTATATCTTCAATTTGAACTCTATTTTTATACATTTACACAATGAATCATATTTGTTACAATATTAACCATATTCGTCACAACTAACAATTTCATTGACTATTGTTAAATTTATTTTTTAGAGAGGTGGAAACATACAATGGGAAATTCAATTATCGTAGAAAAAATGATTCAGCAAATCCGACAACACGCTAAAGATAGAGCAAAAAGTGTTGCAAGAGGTGCAGAAACCCCACATCTCGCAGGACTTCTTCTTCAAAAATATGGTCAAGGGGTAATAGATACTATAAATGAACTTTATTCGACCCCAAGGGCTTCTGATGAAATATATAAAGTTTTAGATGAAGAAACAGCAAAAATTGACCCAGAGTGGAAAATTCATAATAAACAGAGATGGTCTGGTCATCCCGCAGATATATGCATAAAATAAAAAGAGCCCCAATAGGTCGGTGGGCTCTTTTCTTTTGGTAGGTTTTTATAATGATGAAAGAATTTATCGAAGTGATTAATCTCTACACTCTATATTTTATCATGCGAGCATTTTAATTCAATTCAAATAACGTTCGAGGTAGTGTCTATTTGTCCTTGATTATAATGATTTACAATTAATTCCCCCATGCCACCATTCATTTCTCCTATCCAAATCATAATCTCTTGAATCTCCTTTGTGTCAGAGACCATATACTTTAATCCATATACCGCTAATTTCCCAATGTTTCTTCTATGTTCAAATCCTATAAACTTTAATTCATTTATTAGTTTTATGGATAACCCTTTTCTTTTTTCATTAAATTTTTGACCTTTAATAAAGGGAGTATACACCTTTATTATTTCATCCACTAATACATACAAACCTTGTACTTCATCAGTAGTAGAAATTTGCAACATACATTTATCCCCTCCACAGTCTTATATGTATATTATAAACAAATCCACGTCAAAATCAAACGTATGTTCTTTTGGTGGATATAAAAAAACACAAAGAATGATTCTCTGTGCTTAAAAGTTTTTAGCTTAATGCCAATTCAACATCTTCAAAAAGGAGTTTCAATTCTTCAAGAGTTGTACCATGCTTTTCATATTCTTTGAAGAGATTGATTAACTCAACTGATGTATCATCATTAATTTCTCCATGTTTAATTTTATTTTCTAAAATCCCAACTTTTACAGCTAAATTGTTTTTTAATTGCTCAATTTCAATAGTATTCATCATATTTCTCCTTTATTAGCTCTTATAGTTATTATAATATAATCTCGATTCCTTGTACTTTTATTTCATAAAAAATCCTGGTAAGAACTCTGTTAATCCATTCGCAATCGGATTTGGGCCATAAAATCCAAATCGACTTTCAATTACTTCTCCTGATGGATTAAATACTTGATATCCATATACTTGACCTTTTAGATAGTAATCATATTGTTTTACTTCTTTCATTAATTCCTGAACAATTTCCTGTTTTAGCACTTTTGATACTCGATTCACTTGATATCTTGTACGAATCATTTCTCTACTTACATAAATATAACCGATATGTCTTGCTAATTCTGTATATTGTACAACACTTATCTCAAGTGTACGACATTTATGCAGATAGATGGGTAAGATAACTGCATTTTTATCGTTTATTTCATTTTTGAAATCCAATTCGGTTTCATAAACATGTTCATCACCTAATCTATGCTTTTTATCAAAGCATACTATTCTCCCTAAATTTCCTCTTTTTTCTCGTGGATTTACTGCTTCTGCATCACCACAAATCGCTACCTTTTCACCGTTAAACTCCATTTGCATACCTTCATATAAATAATAACCTGTCATCACGAAAACACTCCTCTTTAATCATTTCAAATGTAAAATACCTGTTTTATATATTCGTTTTATCATATGGCATTCAAAAAGAGGAAATTCAATAAAAAAGAAAAGCTGAGAAAATTTATCTCAGCTTTCATGACCCTAATATTAGGGTGTTCTTATTTTATATTAATAAACATTACGCTTACTTTTCTATCTATCCTTTATAAGCTCTCATGCCATAATCCCAAAAACATGAACGTGAATTATTATACCGAATATCATTTAAGCTAAATTCTACTCTTAGAAGGGATTCTAATGCAGTATAAAATGAATCTGATAATACCAAACGATTATAATCCTCGCCTTTTTGCAGAAATTCATCTTCTCTTAATTCAATATTGATTGTGCCCATAATATTCGACTTGGGATTTACACTAAATCGAATAACACTATCTCGTTCTTCCATCCATTTATTTAACCTCTCTACAACATCTTTGTCATACACGTTTAACTGATTCATCATTACTTTCCTCCTAAGTGAATTTGATTAAACCCCTATTTTTCTTTTTTACTCTTTGTATTATAGAATCCATTCTTGTAAAGTATTATGAGTAAAATAAAAAGAGAGCCCCACTCATGGAACTCCCTTAGGTGTACTCCGCAGAAATTACACCGCAATTATTTTATTATATGCAGTAGCAAAAGATATATAATAACGACTGAGTATTACTGGAAATAATCCTCTTTTCTTTCTGTATCCCTAATAATATATAACGTTTCAAAATCTATCATTTTAACTACATATAAAGCTTTACCAAAAACATATGTAAGTAATTTCTCGAAATCCATTTGATGCTCTTGAATTCTATCGTGACGGAAATATTTGCAATAAACATCAAATTCATCCTTAGTCATTAGACCTTCCTCAATATCAAAGTTTAGATAATTTATATTTCTATTCACATGAACCACAGGTGTATAACCCAATATTTCCTTTAAATGCTTAATGGACCATTCTTTAGCATAATCTATATTCGTTTTAATAATCTGTAACTGTTCATCCTCTTTATTAAAAGATACCTCTTCAATCTTTTCCTTTTTCATCTTCAACACCCTTTCAATAACATACAGCTATTCCGTCCCTGAAGATTTATATCCTTCAATATACCGCCATTTATCCCTATATACTTTCTTTCTACATCTTGTAATAATAAACTCTCCATTACTATCCTTTTGTTTGCTAAGTCTACAAAAAGGATTTCCACGTTTCTCCTCAGATTCTATCCTTGCAATAATTGAATACAGATTTTCACTTTTTACGAATAATATCGGATTACGAAACCTTTTCATAAAATCATTCTTCCATGTCATTAAGTCTTTACTATTAGCATCCAAATTGAAAAATCCTCCTAATAATACATGTACAAATCTTTTCTTCAGATAAGCACTTCATGTCTATGTCCACACTGACCACAAATGACATCAAACCCATCTGGATGCGTCATATCTGTTTTAAAGTTTCCGTCGTTGTTAATTGAATCTTCAAGAGATAAATAATCATCGTAAACTTTACCATCATTATGATTTACAATTCTTTTTAAAGGAATCGTCCTTTTATTTGAGCATTTTGTACATTTTATAGTTAATTCGATTTCCATATTTAGCACACCGCTTTCTGTATATCCAAAGTTATTTTCATAACTCAGAACGTTAGATATCAATCTGTCTATTTATTATCCAACATTACAAATCGTTTTACCAATTCTCCTGAGGGTAATTTTTGCATACCGAAAAACTCATCTACTTCTCGTGCCCAAATTTTGTCTGTCCCATAATCGACTTCTGCTTGATAAATGACATGAGGCTTTTCTCTATCTATAAAAACTACTCCCTTGTAACAATACAAACGAACTTCTCGAATTGCTTCTCCATCAGGTGTATGAGCATCTTGAGCAACCAAATTCTCTCTTAAATCAACAAAATCACCTGTAAATTCACTTACTGGTAATGCAATACAACGAAAACAATATTCTTTCTGTTTATAATGCTTGTACAAATCTCCGTATTTCATTTCTAATTCTCCTTTTATTCCTATTTAAAATTATCTTGAATCCAATTCAACTCATCACATTTCTTGCAATACTGACCATATGCATCACAACTAACGATTTCTTTTTCTTGTTGGCAACTACTACATTTCTCCATGTTATCAACACCTCTTCATTCTATTGACCTGATACAGTAATCAAGTAATAATCATCTTCTAATTCAGTATCAACAATTTCTCTCACAGGCACGAACATATTTATTTTATTCTCCCTGGTCATAACAGAAGTTCCTGTTACTTCTGCACCGTACGTATATTTCTCCATTGCAATAGGACAAACCCAAATAGAAATCATTTTTTACATGCCCCCCTTTTTGCTAATCGTTCTTTAGCAAGTTGCCTTTTTAACTCTAAATTTTCGACTTTTAAATAATAATTTTCATCTTTCATACGAGTTAACTCTTTATTCAATAAATCATTATTGAATTGAATGGTTCTTAATGTACCAAGGATATTCACAATCTATCATCCTCTCAATTTAATCTATATCTATTTATATGACTTATCCCCAACATAATCTTTTGCAACAACCCACTGTTTCATCCATTCAGGAGCGAGCTCTTGAAACACCTTACTATGCTGTTCTGGAGTATCAACTATCCATGTATTATGTTTCACAATATACTCACCCACATTTACAGGAAAAGGATACGACCATTTCATAGAGAAAGGACTTGTCCAATAATTCTCTCCCACTTTCCAATTGTGTATTTCATTTTCTAACAACAAGACACTTGCATGTATTTTATGCGGATACGTATCAATCCAACTCTTCATCACTTTCACCTACATTCTTTTTACTAATTAATTCTTCAATAGCATTAGGGTAATCTTCTTCCGAATAAAAAGTAATCTCGGCCATCCATTTTTCCATAACACATGGATTTTCTTCTGTACCAAAATCGTCTCCATCTAAATCGTAATATTTTATTTGATACTCAAAGCCCTTTTTATCTTTAAACAATGCACTTGCTACCAATTCACACTTTTCTTTAAACGAATGAACCTTTTCTTTCGGTATCAAACCGCTATGTAATTTCAATTCACCATTTATATGGTCTATCATCAAAACACCCTCTTTGTATGTGTCGTATATCTATTTACTTATTTATCTCACGTTTCAACCTTGCATTAATCGCTGATAGCTCTTCTTCTGTTACATAGCCTGTTTGAATGATATGATAATAATGACCATTTTTCCCGTATAAAGAAGATAGCAAAGATTTTTCCTTTTCATCTAAAATGTTTGAATATATCGGGTACATTTCTTTCATCATTATTTTTTGTTTTTTCTTTTTCCATTCGGATACTTTCTCAATAACAATCGCAGATAATAATAGGAAAAATAGACCGACAGCAACAAGACCATACACAGTCCATGAATGAGAGAAGTAACAAATATATAAAGCGGATGTCATCATTACCTTTCCATGTAACTCAGATGAGAATGAAGCAAATAGCATCATAAATAATCCTGATACAATTGCAAATTCAATGTTTGACGAATCAAAAATATAGATTTCAAGAGGGATAATCGGTAATGCCACCAAGGATAGGAATAACAATGGCAAGATATAGGTTTTAAATATGCCTTCTCTAAGGTTAACGTTCTCCATAAACTCCACACCTTACTTACGATTTCGTATTTGTTTATGATAAAATTATAATATTTTTATATACTATAGTCAATTTAAATAAAAAAAAGAACCTTTGATAGGTTCCTCCTGAAGAATATGTATGGAATATTATATATAACTACATGCAATCTTTAACAGCTAACCACAAAGCATCTGTCAATTCCATTGCCTCATATTCTATGTCATCTACATTTATTATAAATTTCTTTGTTAATAGACTTGTACTAATATTTACTTCATCCAAATAATCTATCATTTTCCCAATTGTTACTTTTTTATGGTGATAATTCGCCCAATCTTTTCTTGGCACAATCTCATTAAATAGAGAATAAAATTGCTCTTCAGTAATTTCTTTCGCTTGTTTAGGTGTTATATGGTATTTCATTTTCAATTATCCTTTCTTTTCATATATGAATCCACTAATAATCCGAGGCAGTTCTTCCCTTATTGAAGTATTGAATTAATTTACCATCAACCACTTTTCTGTTTATGCATTTTACAGGATAATGACCATTTGAAGTATATAACATGATGATTTCTCCAATTTTGTATTCGTACTTTGTTTTTACAGGTTTCCCTTTTCCATACACATTATATTTATCCATTGCACTGCTCCTTATAGGGTTTTACCTTCTTTTTACACTTATGCCTACCTTATGTTTTTCCACTTTCTATAGGCTAAAACTCCCTTGTAAAAGCCATAGTTTAGACGTGGCAACAAAATACCTCTTAATTGATTATCATGATTTTTAGCATTCCAAATCCCTTCCTCTTTCCAAGAATCGTAACCAATGTAAAGCTCCTTATATCCTTGAAGGTATGGCAATAAGAAATTCTTTAAATAATCTTCATATGTTTCTTGATACTCAGGGAAGTAATACGACAAATCAGAATTAGGATTTTTATATTGTTTTTTATAGAACTCATAAAATCGTTTACCTTCAACTTCTAAAATAAATGAGAGTTCTATACGCTCTCCCTCTGAATAGAACACCACATACATATCTTCGAACATTACAAAACACTCCTTTTCTTCCGTCACTCTACGGGTTTTTCTTTCAAAGATTTAGTATATTCCATTGCATCCACTAAGTTTTCTCTTGCTAATCTTGTAGAAAATGCCTGAGTAATCAATAATCTTCTCATATAATAGAGGTCATCCAATGTCATCGTAATGGTTATTTCTTTACCCTTTACTTCTTTTATTTCATCAATACCCTTTTGAATCTTCTCCTCTAATTTCCCCATGATAAGCGTATCTGTAAAGGATACTTCCTTACCCTGAAACTTGAATTCTCTTTTTCTATCCATATTACTCGTCCCTTTTATCATTGTTTTGTTGCCCATCAAGGACACTTAAAACTTTTAAAGAAGCTACACAAATAGCAACGCACTGACATGGGTCAATATATTCTACAATTTCGTTACCAAAACGAAATTCGCATTTAAAATTGTTTAACTCTGTACTGTTTAAAGAGAATGAACAGTTATAATGTTCCATCATTCTTTCGATAACCATCCATGTATGTTTCATATTTTCTGATGGCTTAAAAGTATTAGAATCATCTAT
This sequence comes from Bacillus sp. CCNWLW194, assembly GCF_037120585.1. NCBI lineage: Bacteria > Bacillati > Bacillota > Bacilli > Caryophanales > Bacillaceae > Bacillus > Bacillus sp. CCNWLW194. The sequence continues at coordinate 308,182 of NZ_JBBBBL010000004.1, forward strand.
CGAAAAACCTCTTTGAATGTCTTCCACCCAAAAACCACCATTTAAGCTTCCATCTTCATAATAGTCATTCAATCCATCCATTGAAGTTTCAATGCTCCATCCCATTACCTTTGTACCAATTTCAGGATTCAAAGCTTGTAACAATAGTCTTCTCTCTTTGATTTTCTGAATCAAATCTTTAATATCCATTTTTTACACGCCCTCACTTTTGATTATTTCTACTATTCTTTCAACAGTTCTTCTGCTCTTTGCATCATCTCTTGCAGTTTATTTTCTACCTTCATCTGTCCTTCTGCCTTGTCGATATTATTCTTTAGCAGGAAATATGCTACTACCACAATATCAGAGGACAAATATCCCATTTCACGCATTTCATGTTCAATTTTTTCTGCATCATTCTTATATCCTTGCTCTTGGTATTCATTCATAGGTATATCCTCCTTAAACGATTTTTCTTTTGAACACATACTCTCCACTATCAATCATGACTAACTCCCAACCTTCTGCTCCTAACTCATTCAGCTTGTTCACATCAAGTTCAGAATGATGCGGTCGTGTTAACTTTTGGAACTCAACTTTTTTATATTCAAACTTCTCCATTCATAATCATCCTTTTTATATTTTTATTGTTTTTCAACTACTGTATCTACATTAGGAAATAAAGATAATATAGGAACTCTATAACCACGCAATCTAAATTCATATTTCTCACCTTGATGAATCTTAGCTTGTACATCTGCTGAATCAAACTTGAACATTAACAAACTATCTTCATTTACAATAACCGTTTCAGAATTATTTTTCTGTTTTACAACTATATAAAACTTATCTACTTCTTCCTGACGTTTTGAATACTTTTCTATCACTTCACCTTTTACAGTTGTAATATGTGTATAGTTCAGCATTTCTCCTACAATCGCTAATAACATCAAGAAAACAAATCCTATAAGCATCCACGATTTTCGCGTTGTTCCAATCATATTCGCCTCATCCTTTTCATTTAGATTTAATTTCTTCAACTACCCATGACATTACATATCCACATCTATCAGCTAATTTTTCAGCCATGTTTTCGGCTCTCTTTCTTGATTTATATTTTCTTGTATACTCGTCAACAACATCTCTTGTTAAAGGTATGAGGATACCGCCATAAATATGGTTTTTCCCTTTCCAATAACCATATGAATTACCTGCATCCTTTGGTTTTTCTTCACTTGAAAGATAAATTACATATTCAAACATTTAATTCATTCGTCTTTTTCATGCATTTTTTCTTTCCCATTAAAGAAATCATCTTTTTGGACACTTGATAATTCACGCTTAAATAAAAACTATCTCTAAGCCTTGCTGATACCAATTTAACATCGTCAACAGACTCAAATGGAAAATCATTCATTCTATTAATTATTTGATTTGCCACTTCTTGTTGTAATCTTTGAAACTCATTCGAACCCATTACACTATTAATAAAATCATTTATCTGTTTTGTCTCCATAACTATAACCTCCGAGATTTTAATTGTTAGTTCAGATACATTAACAATATGAGCTATTAATCTTCACGGTAAATTATAATATTTATATCAACTATAGTCAATTTAATATAAATAAAAAAGAAACCTTTATAGGTTCCTTTTTGTTTTAATTTAATTCTTCACATGCTAAAATCTGCGTTTTATTCATAAGTTTCAATCTTTAGTATTAATGTTTTCTTTTCAAAATTAATCTCATATGAACTATAGCAAACTTGTTTAGCTAAATGATTATCAATAACAAAATCTTCATCAATTTCATCATCATATGCTTGAATTAACTTAATGTAGTCACGTTCAACAGCTTCTTCACTTCTAAAAGTAGTGATGCTCGTATCTAAATCGCCTAATGAAATATTTCCACAAACAGCAACTAAATCTTCATAACTAACATTTAGTTGTTCATCGTTAATAATTACAGTTCCTTCACGAATTCCTTCAATTTCATTTCCACCAATTAAATGTCCTACTATCATTTTCATTTCCTCTTTTCTGTATAATAACTTTTTATTAAAGTGCTTGAGACTACCTGTTTTATATTTGTTCAGTTATTATATGCATTTACTATTCTTTTAATAAAAATAATAGGTTATCGGTATAAATTATTTTTTATATGTTTAAATCCAATTTCTTAAGACATTTTTTACATGCCAGTTCTTCATTTATCCTTAACTCAAATGATTCAATCGTGGTTTCAAAGAAGCTTGTGGATTGACTATACTTTCCACATAGCGAGTCATCGTTTATAAAAGCATGATATTTTGCTTTCGGATGCACCCAATCATGGCTTGTTGTATTGCTCTGCTTTACTGGTAATTGTCAAACTACATTAGCCATTCAACTTACTATCCTCATTTCTATTAAGATTTAATAGATATTAAAAGATAGCCCTTTGAACGGCCATCCATAATGCGTCACACAGCTCTTCCCCTTCAAAGTGGAATCTATCCATCTCCACATCATGATTTATACTGACAAACCATTTCGTTCCATATTCGGAATGAGAATTTTCAATTACTACTTTTCCATAATCGTTTAGGATTGCTATCATATTCGATGTATTACAATGTTTTGCTGTTTTAATTAGCGTATTATGTTTCCACCCTTTGTTTTTAAATATGTCCAACGCACTTTGTACTTTACTTACATTATCCCAATCCATCCAAACAGTGTCTATAAATTTCGAATTACTCAAAGTCAAAACTTGTTCTGCACTTAGTAATACTAATTGTTCTACATTAATGTGACCTTTCATTCTCGTTCCTCTTTTCTATAAAAATAATATTCACATTTTTGGTAAGCTTACTTCTTCAAAAATTTGCTTAACATCATATGACCGAAAAACTTATCTATCAATTTATTATTTTCGTCATACACGTTAATATGAGTGTCTTGCTCTTCAATACTCCATCCTCTTTCACTACAGATGTCAAAATTATTATCCCTTACGCCTACTAAGACGTTTCTTTGGAAATTAGCTAATGGCATAAACCTCTCTCACTTTCTTTAAGTTACCTTCATAACTTACGAATTTCAAAAAACTTCATCTTAACAATATCCAATCATTATTTAATTGTTTCTCCCAAATCAAAATCAGGATTACATTCGTATCTTTTTAATTCATAATAAATTACTTCTTCTTTCTCCTCATTTTGGTCTTGAGAATCATATATTGATGAAATTATATAACCAACACCATTTATACTAAGGGTGTTATCACAATTGCATTCTATAGGTACAGAATGTAATCGACCTATTTTTTCTCCATTGATGTTATACAGTTCATATCTATATCCCTCTATACCACCTGTACCATGATACGATTGTCTAATTTTTAAGTCATACTCCATATTAACTCTCTCCCTTTTGACTACCTTGTTTCGTTTTTTTCTGTATCTCATCCATATATTTAACAGCATTCAACAAACAACGATATGCAGAAGGAAGACCTGCTCTGTCGTCTAACAAAATGTTGTAATATAGTTTCTTCCCATCTGTAAATGGTATAAACCCAGGAGTCTCATTGATGGAATCAAATGGAATATCATTCTCTTCTAAATATTGCTTAACAAAGGATAGCTCACTATTACGTCTCGCTGTATAAACCATAAGATATGCATTAAGTTTTTTAGCTTCTCTTAATAATTGAATAACATACTCATATGAGTGTCCTTCTTTGTGGTAATCGTATACTGTATTATCAAAGTCATACGCTACTACAAGGGAACCATACTTCTTCCATTCCGTAATTAAACGCTCTGTTACATTTTCTTCATATAAATACAAATCCATTTCAATATCTCCCTATCTTTCAAACATTATGTATATAAAAATCATTTAAAAATATATAGTTATACATCATCATCTATATCTGCACCACAATATTGAACTTGCAACGTATTATTAGATAATCCATTTAATAAAATATAAAGATTTATTCTTCTTGATTTTGTGACCATCTTACATACTCCTATCTATGTGATATTTATTCACTCACTTACAGCTCAATAGGCTCCTTTAATTTTACAGGCTCCGTATGATAAACCTCTCTCAAACATTTCCTGGATGCGGTTACCTCTCTATCTATCACAAACTTAATTTCAGAATGACAGTATTGGCATTCCATATGACCTTTATTCTTCTTCAATAAATATCTTTCATCATGAACATATTCACAATAAGGGCATTCCAAACCTTCTTCGCTGATTACATGATTTTCTGGATTTTTGTTCAATTTCATTTCTCTAACTCCCAGAATGCAAGAATAAGCAACACAAGGATGATAGATTTTCCCATTAATGAGTAAAATTTGTTTAAATAATTCTCCTGATTGTGCCCTTACTTCTTTAATAAACTTAGAACCTTTTAAATCACCAAAAGGTTGTGTCAAATCTAACTCTAAGATTTCACAAAACATGACTCATTTCTCCTCTTTAATTTCATTACCATTTGATAATCATATATGTCCCATCTCGCATTTCATCACTATGAGAAACTTCAAAACCTAAACTTCTTAATTTTAAAATAAGTGCATTATATAAATGAGGTTCCGTTAACCAATTATCCCTATTCAAACCAGAATTGGCATGAATCTTTAATTCATAATTCCCTGCATTTGCTTTTTCTATCATCTCTACTTCGATTTCCTCAATCATAGAAGATGCAAAAACATCTCCTTCGATTTTCTTTTGATTATCTGCTAATGCTCTTAATTCTTGTGGTGTTTTCATACCATTTTCTCCTCTGTATATTTTATTTCTCCTCAAATCCTAAACATATCTGGTGTCATATAATTACGAACAATAAAATATAGAAGAATAAAGGTCCCAATACCTGTTACTATTTGAAATACTACATTTTCTGTTATTTTTTCATTTCTTTCCCTCATCTTTTCCTTCTCTATAAAAAATACTTGAGTTAGTAACAAAAGAACTTGAATGCCAATTATTATGTATAGACCTGTACTCATATAAAATCCTCCATTATGCATCCATTTTACTTAGCTAAATATTCTTCATAAGAGATGGATACAGGCTCCCCAATTTCTTTACCTGTCATCTTATCTACCTTAACCTTATAAAAAGCTGTGAATGTGCTATGCCAACTCCCCTGAGTCGTACTATAATATTTCCATTTCCAATTATCCATATTGATTATTCATTCCTTATATATTCAAGTTGTATTACAATCAAAATTTTTTATCTATCTTATCCCCATATAAGCCAACCTGTGCCTATACCTAATAAGAATCCAGGTGTCATCCACTTAACTAATTGCCACGTCCACTGACCAAGCACAACCCATCCAATACCACTTAACAAGGCAACTCACCTCCATTCTTTGCAATTTTAAACTCTTAATGATACAACTTATCAAACATGTATATTAATTTATTACCGCAGTCACATTTAGGAACTTGGTACGCCATTACGTCACCTGCTTTTTACAAAATACTATATTAAATTTTTAGCTTAGTTTTGTTTCTTACCACAATTGCAACAGTAAATAGACTTATAATCTTGTGCTAATTTATATCCTCGTTTGCATTTTGACTGACAACATAATGACAATGGTAAGTCCTCATGTGTCCCTTTTTTGATTGGCATACTCTTTCACCTACTTTTCTACGCAATTCGAATTCAATTAACTTAAATTACCAAGTTCTTTTGTTGCTCCAAAATACGACTTAATAACTGCCATTGCATGTTCTTCATTAGGTACATTCGTTAATTTTATATAGCACTTATCTTGATAAGTTATTACAAACTCACCTTCAAAATCCCATTCTTCATCTTTCTCAATTTCCCTATATATTGAATAACTATCTCCATCTCTACCTTCTATTAAATAGTTTGGCGGTTTAATACTTAATCCTTTTAAATTTGCTTCAGGTGATACAATCACTTTTTTAGTTACTGTATTCATAATTCATTCCTCCATTTTTAATAAAATTTGAATTGTATTAGACTCTACAAAATAATGATTTCATTAAGAAAACCTATTTATTCCTTTTAACTGATTATTTTCTAATTCCAGTTCACGTATTTTTTGTTGCAATTTTTTAATTGTGTTTATAGCCATTAAAGATGTATCTTTAACTTCTTTTTCGTATTCTTCATATTCTTCGACATTCATTAATTCAGCGTTTAAATTCTCTCTTAAATATAAATTCCATAGTTCTGAAAAAGTTTTATCAACCCTCAATTAATGCACCTTCTTTTATAAAAAAATTCAAATTGCATTAAAATACATTTTTGTTTAATTTAAACAAACACTCTCTCCACACCATCTAACTTTTCCCCTTCTTCAAAAGAGTATTTATCGACATAATGATTATTTGCTGGCGATAGATATTTCGCTAAACCTGCTTCTGCTTCTGCTCGTGTATGATAGGTTCTCGTTTTATTCCAAACTGGTTTTTCATCTAAAAAACTTTTAAGCCCACTACTTAAAATAAAAGGAATTCCTACATATCGTCCTTTATTCGTTTTAATAACCCAACGTTCTCTATCCAACTTAATTACCTACTTTCCTACAAATATCTGTCATTATTTCCTCTAACAATTTAGCGTCAGCTTCCCCCAAATCTAACCCTTTGCTCAAGACAGGAATATTTTGAATTTCCGCTAATAATTTATGTAAAATATCATACTCATCAATCTTATGGTCTTCGCTTTTAAAAGCAGATTCCCTTAAAAGAGTAGAAATAAACGTTTTAAAATTGAAACTGATATACCCGTTATCACACAACGTTTCGTATACATCTAATACCATATGCAAAACACTTTTGAAACCTACATCCTCTAAACTCAAAGCATACAATTTAGCTGTAAACAACTTTATATCTTTTTTGTAATCAATGCGTTTATAATGTCCTTTTGTATATAAAATTAGCTGTTTTTCCCAATAATGAAGTTCCATTTTCATCCCTACGTTTCTATGAAATTAAATATCTAATTAGTCTTCTAAACTACTTGGTTCAATTTCTTTCATTTTTTCATGAAGATGTTCCAATTGCATTATTCCCAGATGATATAAGTCATCTAAAGACGCCACCTTATTTTCTTTAATTAATTTTAAAATTGAAGTCCACGCTCCAAAATTTCCATTCATACTCCAATACAATTGTTCTCCTTGTAATTTTTCTTCCATTTCAAATCCCTCTTTGCTAAATAATTTTTTCAAAATTTTCATTAAATTTATAATCCATAATACTACTCTAATTAATCTAACGTTTCCATTACTGCCTTCAAATACTCTTTGAAATCAACTGGAATAACTTCAGTGCTCTTTACATATTCCTCATTATTAACTCCGAAGAACCATCTATCTCCTACCCACTGACTGCCAGAAAAGTTATTCGTCCCAAAAACATCATGAGCTTTAAAAGGACAAATGTCTTCAATTTGTTCAATAAGTGCTTTGATTTCTTTATAATATTTTGAACGTTTCTTAAATGGATAAAAATCTTTTTCTTTTGGATTTTTCAAAACTGCATCTTTAAACAATTCATAAGCTTCAGTCCCCATTCGAACCCCAAAGAAATCTGAATGATAAAACACGAATCCTTTATTTGTTCCATATTTTTCTTTAAAAGACTTAAAAAAATGATTTATATCATATTTTCTTTTTATTGCTGACTTATACCAATCACTCTCTTTACTAACCTCATAAATTGGTGCATCTAATGTTTCCATGACTCATTCCCCATTTCTATCAAATAACAATTTTATTTGGTTTTAACTTCTTCTTGCCACTACAGTTGTCATTTCCACAAACGAATACCCTTTTTCTTTTAAATCTTTTTCAAATGCTTCTGCTTCAACCTTTTCATCAGGGATGAACTCACGTCTCATTATTCCATCCTCTTCTTTTTCACGATAACGAACTGCTAATAATTCATACGTATTACCCATTTTTATCTCTCCATTTCTTGCTAAAATTCAAAATCTACTAAAATAAAACATTTTCTATTAATTACTCACTAAATACTTCATCCCAAGCTTCATCAAACTTTCTTATCCATTCATCTTCTATGAAAGAAAGCTTTTCCGCAATTTCATGGGCTGTAAAATCCTTATCTTCTGTCAATGATACATGCCCCCTATATAACCCAATCACATGTTTATTCATTAATTGATTTGATTCCGACTGACTAAAAACTTCCGTTCCCGTTAAACCCATCTTTGATAAGTATTTTGTTACCAAATCATTCATTTTCGAACCCCTCGGATTCAACATCTTCTTTTTTACAAGCAATTTTTATATACCACTTACCATGTAATAACATGTCAAATCGAATATAGTCGGGTGCAACATCTGTTGTTTCTATAAAAAAGCAATCGTCTTCCGTCAAACACATTAAATCTTTTTTACCCAAATGATTTTTAATTTCAGGCACAGTGATTTCTTTCCAGTTGAAACCGTATTTTTTTATCATCATAAATACCACCTTTTATCATTAATTAAAAAACATATGATTCATATACTTTAATCAATTTACAATCCGACCATTCAGCAACTTCACCATTTAAACGTTCAATTAAATAACATTCATTCTTTTGTTTATCCTGAAATCTTTTTCGTAAATACCCCACCCGATTGATAGCAGAAACATGACTTGATAAAGTCACAGTAACTAAGTCATTAACCTCTACCTGCTCCATTCTCTTTCTCTGTTCTTCTGACTTATGAGTTCCACCACTATAAGCATGTTTATATGCCATTCTTGCATTTGCATCTATAATTTCAGCGACTTGTTCGACCTTCATCCCATCTTCATTCCTTTTACAGACGTTTTTTATTTGTTGGATTCTATTGTTGCTACACCAAACACGGAACATGACTTTTTCTTAAGAATATTTTTGCCATCTAAACTTTTGAAATCGTCCCATGTATCTTCTTTACATTCAATAATTTCTCCATTCTCATCCATCAACTTTAATTTCCATGTATACTCAAACCAAGAACCGTGATAATGATATACATCTACTTTTTTTGCCGATAAAACTTTATAAATAATGCCTTCTTTCAAGTTCCTCATCCTTTCTCATGATTAAAATTGTGACCCCTCATATTCTTTAAAACTTCTTCTATTTCTTTTTTAAGTGCTGAATACACCAGTCCATCCCCAAAACTTGAAGCTTTGCGGATACTTAGCATTAACCCCATGTAATCATCTGCATTACGGGGTGACTTCTCGAATTTCTCAATACCTTCTCTAAATTCTTCTATTTTTCGTTCTCTGCTACGCATACTCTCACCTCGAAAATTAGTTTTTTAGGCAACTGATACAATACAATCTGTTTCACATGTCTCAAAAATTCGTTCTTGTAATTCACTATACAATTGTAACCAAGCTGTTGTTTCGTTCATTGATTGTACTGGATGTTCAATACCATTTTCATTACCAAATAGATATACGTTGAATTTAACATCCAACAGTTCCCATCCTTGCTGAATCAATTCATCTTTTCGATTCAGGTCACTATATAATTCTCTTAAAGTTTCAATCGTAACGTCACTTTTGAAAATCAAAGTTCCTTCGTTTAATTGTAAAAAAAACGTATCTACATCTTTTTTTCTATTTGCAAATGCAACTGCATGTTCAAACGTATCATCTTTCATTACTGAAACAGGCTCTAACAGAACAACCTTTTCACCATTTTCAATCCATCGGTCTGTTACTACTACCATAATTACTCCTCCTCAAATTAACGCATTTTAATAACTGCATTTTTTCCTTGTGAAACGTGAGATAAAAAACTATCTAATTGACTAAAACTTTGTAATAATGGACTACCACCATCATCTGAAATGTCTGTAACCGAACAAATTTGTGACTGATATTCAGAATCACCTGGTAGTGGATTATTAGGAAGCTCATAATAATAATGAGGTTGATGTTCTACTAATAGTGCCTTGATGTCTTCTGCATTTTCTACATATGCAAGATATTGGTCATTGGAAATAACATTTTCTTGCATTAACTGAAATTCTTTGCCGTTAAACATAAATTCATCATGTTTCACTTCAACTAAAAACAAGTCTCTCACCTTATACAACTCCCTTGTAATGTCGTTAACTTTCTTCACTAACTTTTTCATTAACTATAGTATATGACATGATTATTAATTTGTAAATTTTATTTTACTTGAAATGAAATAAAAAAAGCATCTTCCTTAGAAAATGCCTGTCATTCCTTCATTTCATATTCATTTAAAATATTCTGCATGTCTTCATGACAAATAATCAAATTGCTTTCTGTTGCATAGTGTTGCATTCCCTTTTGAATAAACCCCTTATCTAATACAATCTCCTTGCAAATCGTTTCAAATCCCTCTACTACGTCACAATTCACCATATTATAATCAATGGCCGCCATAATAAATCCTACTTGAAAGCTAAGTTGTTCTCTTTCCGATGCATTTACGTTTTTAGTCTCCATTTAGATACTCCCTTTCTGGATTAATTTTTTAATTAAATAATTTTTTCTAATTGATTCATATCAAAGGATTCATGTTTCTGTTCCAAAAGAATAGCTTCAGAAGAATAGTAGACACCTTTTTGATTAACTTCGTTTTCATAGAAAGAATGTTTAAAGAATTGTTGAATATCCTCTTTTTTCTCAATAGATTGCATAAAGCTTGCTCGATGAAACGAAATTTGATTATCTTCTCCAAATGTCATAAGCAATACTTCCAGTCTATCTTTATATTTTTCATTCATCCACTGTTCTAACTCACCTGACCCATGGTTCACTTTAGAAACCACAATTTTGAATGGTAATAGATTTAGTTTCTCTTCCAATCTAATAATTGAGAAAAACGCATACCCATGTGCTTGATAAAAATGTTGCAGTTTACACTCTTCTTTATCACAAAGGTTAGTTCCACATACAAATTGGTTTGTTTCAGCACAATCATGCGTAGCTTGTTCTCCACAAACAGAACAAGTCATTTCTTTATGTTCCATACAGTATGTTTGTCCTTCTTCGTTCTTTTCCTTACAAATACCAATCCACGCTTTATTAAATTTGCACATCTTATACTCGCTCCTATTCAAACAATATTTAGTAAACTACCCCTTTTAAGAACCACCCGTAATACCCCAACCATAAACTGATATTCCATAATCCTTACCTGATTCATAGCCTTCAGAATATGTATCCGCTAATAGTTTAGCTACCTTACAAGCACTTCTAAAGCTTTCTCTATGAGTAATGGGCTCTTTTATCCTACTTTTACATTTATAGATTTGAAAATATTTATCTTTCTTTTTCTCCACTTTATAGAAGACATCTTCAGCATGAAACCTCATTGTTTCTTTCTCCATTCTATCCCCCTCCGCTTCAGCAAGGTTATGAAGATAACCTCATTATTCTTAAATAGTCAATGGCATTTCTTCTAAGACCGATTCATTTAATTCATAATAAAAATCATTACCTTCCTTATCATTAGAAATTTTTGCAATAACTATATTTTCATATTCGATAATAATCTTTATATCGTGCATTAAATCTTTAACTTTATTTTCATCTATAATATCTGCAATTTCATGTTCATACCATGTGGCAGACCATCTTTCAAAAGTTTTTCGGTAGTCGATTCTTATTAGATATTTCCAGTCCGTTCCTTCATGAGGTTCAATATACATAAGACAAATACATTCATTAGATAATGCATATACACCATCATTCTCCCAATCTACTTTCATTTTGAATGTATTTTTTAATTTATTTATTAAATCCATATCTTTTCCTTCTCTCTACTCATACTATCTATGCCAGATATATTCACCTACGATTCGTATTTCGACTTGATTATCAGTTGTATATTTGACACTTGATATTTCTCTTACAATCACGTCTTTACCATCTGGTGCATCTATTACACACCCTAAATCAATTCCAAATTCAAGTTCTTTTAGCAATAGACTAAATGTAATAAAATTAGATTCCATTTGTATTCCTCTATTTCACTTATTTAAGTATTCATTTTCTGTTAAATTTCATGTAACTCTCCAATATATGCTTTAACTGATTCTATATAAGATACTTGATTATCCCTTTCGAAAGAAGCCTCTATCCGTTCTATTTGTATACTTGGGAACCTTTCTTCTAAAAGGTTTATTAATAATTTCTTATTCTCATCATTATCTGCTAATTGTAATTCGTTACCTTCCTTTATAAGAACGAATCCTTTATCACATAGTTGTTGAATTTTATCTACTGCTTCTTTTTTATCTGACACTGGTTTTCTGCTAAATATTCTGCTACACCGATTCAAATTAAAAGCAAACTTCACATTCAATCCACCATAATCAGTGAAAGTCATTTCAGAAATATAATTAAATCCAAGTTCTCTCCACCAGTCTTTAATTGTATTGGTTAATGAATGAAGTTGCTCCTTCAAACCATCAATAGGCTTCATTTCAGCCATCTGTTGTTTTAATTCTCTAATACGTAAATTTGCATTTCTAAGGTCTGCACTTCGTCTCTCTCTTTCCTTCGCTAAATCAGATTCATAGTTTGTTGCTTTCGCTACATCTGAAACGTATCTTTCTGATAAAGAGATAAACAGAGACTTCGCTTCTTCCGTTAGCTTACCTTGAGATAACAATTCGTGCATTTGATGTGCCGAGAAACTTAAATCTTTTAATCCTTTTAAGGCAATTGCCCTATCATCTTCATTTAAAACAACTAACTTTTTTTGTTCTTCCATCTTTCATTCCTCTTTTCCATTCAATACTGATTTTGTTAAGGCATTAATTGCCAACAATGCAGACTTACAGATAGCCATTTGTACAGTTTCACAGACAGCACTCACTTCAATGTCACCTAATTGAAAATAGCACTTTGTTTTTAAAGAACCTTCTTCTGGTGTAGTTAACAAGAAGTTAAAATGATAATCCTTTCGCATTTTTTCAATTACTAACCAGGTATCCTGTAGCTTCTTAGTTGGTTTAAATACATTTAGATTATCTTTTTCAAGGATTCCAACATCGTCTATATCTCTTCCCCCACAGAAAATACCTGTATCAAAAAATTCAGTTCCATCAGGTGCAATCTCTACTTTCCATCCCATTACCTGCTCCGCAATCAAAATATGCAACTCTCTGTTTTTCATTTCGCATTCTCCTTCTCTCCCAAATAACGAATTTTTAAATTCCTTTAAGCTCTACAAATTTGATTTCATTATAAGGAATAACCACATTAGCAGAAACGTAATTCCCTTTTCTATTAAAATTAACTTTCTTGAATGCATTAAAAACTTCCATCGTTGTTTCATTATCCTCAGAATCAATTACCGAAAACCCACCATGCTTCAAATGAATTACTACTTGCATTTAGAACCCTCCATCTCTTTTTAAATTTCAAAAGCCATTTTAAGAACAATTTTGTTTAGTTCTTCACCTCGATTTCCTCATTTGTTGCTTTTCGTAGATAATCCTCATGAACCATCCATTTTCCTTTACGTTCAAGGAACTCCACCCATAGAATTTTAGATGTTGCTCTTATCACTCGTGCTAATCCTTCCGATTCTGGATAATCAGGATGATTAACCATGACATAATCCCCCGCTTCAAACATTAAATGCCCCCTCAAAAATCACGTTCATTCCCCCATACTTAGTTTTTATAAAACTTATAATCTGCTTCGTTAATGTCTTTTAATTCATCGTAGAATCCATATAAATCAAATTGATGTTCATGTGTTTTTCTTTCTTTTGAATAAACAGAATCTGTAATAAACTTATCTACTTTATCATGAAATGCATCGAATTCTTCATCAGACATGTTAGGATTTACAACAACACCAATATCATATCTCGGATAACAAATTATTCCTTTTTCGTTTCTATCAACAACACCAATTGCGACGATATCTTCAAACTGATATGGCAGTTTCTTAAAGAACTCAAATGTATTCTTTCTATCAGCTTCAACATTATTTTTATGAATTTGCTCATATTTCATAAACTCTTCATACTTCTGCTTTACATATTCTTCTTGTGTTAATTCAACATTTCTTGAAATCTTGTCCCAACAACCGCTATCTTCATTAAATTCTCTAATAACCTGGTAACCCGAATAAAAACCATTTTCATCTCTTGAAAAATCTTTCAATGCATCTCCATATGTTAAGGAATCTACAAAATATAACTTCGGTTTCTCTTCAATTTTTTTAACCAAATTTAAGAATCCTTCAACGTTATTAGCAAAACTTATATATGTTCTGCTTGGCTTAAACTTATCAATTAATTTTTTATGTTCCCCAAACACAGTAAAAACATTGTTCGGATACAACCAAATTGCATATTTCCAATCAGGTGTTTCTTTCAAAGTAAAATGACATACTGAACGTGTTCCCATATCAAAAACAAAATATCCGTTTAAAAACCGTTTCGTATCTACCGTGAATACTTCTTGAATTGTAGACAACAATTTTTCATGACGTTGCGTGTTTACTCGTTTCGCTGTTTTAAGTTTCATTCTTTTATTCATTGCTTATATCCCCTTTCTTTTCGTTTTTGAAATATGATAAGTATCTTTTTCTAACATAGATTTTCGAACGTAGTATCCTTTATTTATTAGATAATTCAGTGGCGTTTCATCTATTAATCTTGACTCTCTGAATTCCACAATGTAATCATTCGTACATGCATTTATGTCTATCTTTATTCCGAACAGTAAACGTAAAGCTATTTCTCGAAGTGAATTATTTAATTCCAATAATTCTACATGCTTATCAAACTGTTCTACAGTTAAGACTTCAGATAACTCTGTACATCCGTCAAAATCATAGACAATTTCTACATAATTCTCTACAATGTTTACTTCAAACACCTGGGCAATTAAATATCTATCCATAGGCATTTCTTTTTCTACACATCCTAAAGGTAGAAGCACAAGTTCCCCCTCATATTTATCCTTTGCCATTTTTAATAGGTCTGTTATCTTCTTTCTCATTCCTGATAAATACATATTTATCCACTCCACTTCTCCTATCATTCATTAAAAAAGAAATTTACTATAACTACAGTCTGCACATTCCTTGAAGAAGATACCTTTCATATTTTCATGAGGACAGAGTAATTCCAACTGCCTAAATGCCATTTTCACTTCATCATCTGCTAAACGGTATGCATGTAGTTTTTCAGCTCTGTTCCTCTCAGCATCTTCATATCTTTGTTTTGCAAGTTGAAATGCATTATCTACTGAATCCGTCTTCTTGTAAAATTGCTTCTGTTTTCATGGATTTCAAAGTTATAGTTCCCATCTTAAACGTTAATTTTCCATTAACTATAGTCAATTAATATTGTCATTCTACTACATATTTGTTCCCGCTTCAATATTTTAGTAAATTTTATTTTACAAATAAAAAAGAAGCGAATGAGCTTGTCATTCACTTCTAATCTGATTTACATCTTTTTATCGTGTATTTCTTCTTCTTCTTCGTCTTCATCAATATCTGATAAAAATATTTTTTCGAAAATAGAAAGCAGACCAATTAACATTTCAACAACTACAAAAATAATGAATAAAGGAAACCCTATTAAGCCACCTATTGCATATACCATACTTGCAAATCTATGTCCTGCTATTGATTGTATGTTCTCAAACATCTTAGCCAATCCTAAGTACATATTTTCTTCTTCATTCACATCATTCTCTATTTCCTGTGCATGATACGCTTTCTTTAAAAGGTAATGCATAAACAACATACCTACTCCCACATAAATAGATACAAAAAAAGAAGCATATACTGGGCTCATAAATATTACCTACTTTCAAAAAACACTTTAAAATGAATCTATCTGTATTTCTATTATAACAAACATGCTATAATAAAAATGAAAAGAGTCCATAGGGTCACTTCAGTTTCTCTAAGGAAGAGAAAGGATTTCTAAGGTAGTTGCGGATGCCTTAGAAAGAATAACCGCTCACTGGTAGGGCGGTTATTTTTAACTTCCTCTTATAAGCTAAACACTTATTGCATAACATAAATACTTGTGACTATTTATATAAGTTGCCTTCTTGACGGAAAAATCATGTAAGTTGCCCTTTTAATGGCAACTTTTTATATTTCAACTTCAACAATCTTAAACATATGCATGTATTTATTAAATACTAATAATTACTCCATTCATCTGGAATCCGTGGCATTAGTTCCCCTGTATATGCATCCCAATACCAAAAATCATAGGTATCTTTTAAATTATTCATAAGCTGTATTTTCTTCTCTCTATCTATTAGATACTGCTCTGTGTTTACCCCAAACACTTCTCCTACAATTTTTTTAGTAGAATCAATAATAAAATCCGCTTTATAATCATTAAACTCCAATAATCCCTCAAATGGCTTGTAAAATGGAATATCTTTATTAGTCATTTCTTCATATACTTCTATTTCGTGGCTACTTTCTGAAAATAAACCATACTTATTTACTTTAAATAAACTAAATTCCCCCAAGTATAATACTTCAGAGTTTAGTTTTTTACGATGCACGAATCCACTAATAATCATAGTTCCGTTTACAACTCGTTCATTTGTTAATTTATCGTCAAGTACATCCTTTTCTGCAAAGAAAAAATGTTTTTTGCCAAAATTGTCTACACATTGAACCTTAACACCATATTCTTTCTCTTCATAATCTATATACTTCATATAGATAAACAAACTATCCTTTTTAGGATTTAATGTTTTTACTTTTGATTTCTTAAACCATAAATCCCCTAAAAATTTCTTTTTACTTGATATCTGTATTTGACCACTCATTGCAAATATCTTTTTCCCAAACTCTTCTATACTCACTTTTTCTTTTGCTTGAAAATATCTGTATTTCTTCCAAGTCAACAAATTTAATCTTGTGCAAAAACCTCTTATTGTTACTTTACCTTCAACCTTTTTTGTTGAAGCATTATTTCCCATATTAGATGTAGTACCAATCCTATCGTCTACAGGAAGTGTTTCCTTTTTATTCTCTGGAATTAGACCAACAAGATTTGCAGTATAAACTATTTTACCATCTTGCATCTCTTCTCCCCAACCACTTTTATAATCAATTGGTTGATAATCATGATGTTTATAACAGTCTATATCATGAACTGCTCCATTTACCGCATTATATATTTTTAAATCTGAACTGATTTTTTGTTCTATATCCTCTTTCCCACAACAACAAAACATAAGAATGTTATTGTTCTCTCTTAATTTCTTTTTCTCTTTATCTGTTATAGTGGCATAAGAATACACTTTTATTACTCTTTTTGTTAAAATATCTACCACCTTAAATGACCCATTCATTTAAACATCATCTCCTCATCTGTCTTTGATTATGTAAACGTTAACTTGCTTGTCAAACATAAAAATCCACTAAAGCCCCAATATTAATAAGTATAACAAACACTATAAAACAAAAGAAAGAAACAGCAACAAAAACCCCTCCGAAACATAAACCTATATACAAAACATTTTAAAATTCCATTTATAAAAAACAATTAAAATAAAAAGCAGTCATATAGACTACTTATACAAGTAATGTTGCAAGTACACCAATAATAAGGAATGGTCCAAATGCAAACATATCATCTTTTTTACTTTTCTTAAAAATCATTAACCCTACAGCAAATATAGATGCTGTAAAGAATGCATACATCAATAGTTGAGGAATTTGATTATAATGAAAGAACAACCCAATTGCCCCAATAAATTTAATGTCTCCTCCACCTAAAGCACCTGTTAATAGTGCCAAGAGTAGAAATCCTACAAAAAGTGAAATAGCTGTTATTACATAAGGAATAGGGGTCTCTATCCTCCATGCTACAAGATAAACAACACTTAACAGGAATACCAATACATTTAATCCATCAGGCAAATCTTGATACTTAAAATCTATCACGAATAATGCTGTAAGAATAATAGACAGAATCATTAACAACCATGCATAAGGAATGAATCCAAACTTCATATAGATAAGCACATAAAAGAGGCCATTTAAAATTGCACTCATTAGATGTTCTTTTTTATGAAAACTATATTTTTCATATACTTTACTTACACTCCATAACATGCAAGCTCCAACTAACATCCCCAATAATCCAATCACTATAAAAATCATTTCTATTTTACACCTCCATAAATAAAAAAGCACCGCATCATACGGTACCTTATTCATTACAATTATATTTTTTATGAAAACTATAGTCAATAAAACTTAGAACTGAGCTTGACTGACTGCTACCTTTCTCATTGTCACTTCATTAAATGTGAAGAATAATCCTTTTACAGGTATTTCAGCATAAATAATTACACTTGTTTTATTTACTTTTACGTTATCAATAGGTGTTTGAACTGTTTCAATTCCCTTTGGGTTATTAACAACATATGTTTTTATATTTGGTTTTTTAGAAACAATGCTCCCTTTTAAAGGCATATAATTGTCATCTAAAGATAAGTCATTTTTTATAATTCTCTTTATCATAGCATCTGCAACCTGCTTATCTACTTCTAATACACCTTCTGATATTTTTTGGTCATTTAACAGTGTAATGGCAGATGAACTTGCATTATCCAAAGTATTTTTAATTTTTCTACTTGAATCTAAGTAGTGTGGTACATCTATAGATAGAAACATAATTAAAGGTAATAATACGGAAATAATAAGGATGACATATACGGAAGTCACACCCTTTTTATTCTTAATGAGATTACATATTTTCTTCAATTTTTACCACCTCTCTGACATTACAGTTTCTTTAAAAATGTAAACATTACTTGATTTATCTTTATAATTAAAGAATGCAAATGCTCCTAATAGTCCTTGTTTATTCGCAGGTAATGTAACAGTAATTTCAATAGGGTCTTTGCTATCTTTTTTTATGTAATTCAAGCCTTCTCCATTAATAGGTGTAACACCAATACAATTTAATCCACCTGTATATGTTTTAGCTATTACCTTTACATCCTCCCGTTTATATCCCTTTTCTTGCATTTTCTTATAGAATATTTCTAAATCACTATTAATCGGTTCTGATTGCTGATTTGTTAGTCCCCCCTGCACTTTTGCTTTCTGTGCAAGAAGATGTACTTCTTTTTCCAATGTTAGTTTTGGATACATATAACTAATAAATCCTATCCCTAAAAATACAACGATTAAAATCGCAGACATACTCACGACAGCTTCTATAGAAACAAATCCTTTTATTCGTTTCAAAATACTCATTATATACTAACCTCCCTTGTCCAACACGATATTTTATAAAGTTTATGTTATATAATATATTTTTTTGTATTATTTTATTTTATATTGATACACTACTAATCTTTACTATATGTTGTTGATAAATTAAAAAACTATAGACATAAAATATCTATAGTTTTAATCATTCTATTCAATTTAGTAGTTTATATTACTTCGTGCTTGGGTCTACTACTTTATACTGATTTGTTGCAGTATCAATATTCGTCATCGCTTTATCTGTAACTGTATTCCCTTTGTTTTGGAATAAAATTACCGTTGCTACACCTAAACCGATAATTAAACCTGCTACAATAATTGTTTCAATTGATACATATCCTTTTGAGTTTTTAACTTTTTTTAACATATTTTTCATTTTTACATTCCCCCATTTTGGTTTTTATTTTTGTTTTTTTTTTTGTTTTTCATTCCTTTAATCCCGTGCGAGCTATTACCCTCATCACCAGACGACCTTTCGGAAGGGTCTTTCGTCTCTATTTAAATGACTACGGTAATTAGTTAGCCCCTTTATTTGGGTCAACTACTTTGTATTGGCTTGTTGCAGTGTCAATATTCGTCATCGCTTTATCTGTAACTGTATTTCCTTTGTTTTGGAATAAGATTACTGTCGCTACACCTAAACCAATGATTAAACCTGCTACGATAATTGTTTCAATCGAAACATATCCTTTTGAGTTTTTAATTTTCTTTAACATATTTTTCATTTTCGCATTCCCCCATTTTCTTTTAAAGTTTATTTTTAGCTCCTTTAATCTTGCATAAGCTTTTATCCCTATTACAAGACGACCTTACGGAAAAGTCTTTCTTCTATACGATAATTTTTAAGTAGTTTTTTACCTTATTGTTTCGCACTTGGGTCAACTACTTTATATTGATTTGTTGCAGTATCAATATTTGTCATCGCTTTATCTGTAACTGTATTTCCTTTATTTTGGAATAAGATTACTGTTGCTACACCTAAACCAATAATCAGACCCGCTACGATAATTGTTTCAATTGATACATACCCCTTAGAATTTTTAATTTTACGCATTACATTTTTCATTAAACATCCCTCCATTACATTTTTTTATTATTATATATTGATTCATCTGCGTTATTCGCTCAAACCACTTAATACCTGTCTGAGCTTGACGAATCATTGTTTTTTTGATTCATAATATCTTATATGCTTTTACGCAACTTAATATTCAGTTGTAATGTTATATCAATGGTTCAATACTTGTTTAAAAACATCCACAACAATTGGATTTGGCATGTAAAACTTATCTAATTCAATAAACTCTCTCAATCTACTATCATTCAGAAGCATAGATATTCCTATCATTATTCCTACACTCCTACTTTGACCTGCATTGCAATGAACAATAATTTCGTCAAATTGATTTTGATTTATTAAATCTATAACGCTTATGGCCATATCTTTATTAAATAAGATAAATCGTTCTTGGCTTGGCAAACATTCTCTAATATCATGAAAATACAATTCCATGACAGAATGGAATTCAGCTAAATGGTTTACGTTATAAGGAATTCCGTATTTTTTATATTCTGGCTCTAAAACACGAATTAAACAGGCGTTTTTACCTCTTGGCTTATACCTTCTAATCTCGTAATCATTTAATATCTTATAAATCATTTTTTCTTTACAAATATTCTTGTAGTATTCTTCTCCATCACGCTTCATTATGTCTTTGATTCTTGTTATCCCCATATAATCCCCCCTCGTTTTCATTCCCCTTTTTATTAGTTATTTCGATATTCTTTTTAAGAATATCTCTAAAGTGAGATACTTTATGCTTTTCTACATAATCTATTACTTTTTTGAATTCCATAAGCACCCTCCTTTTCTTTCACTCCATCATTCTATGCAAAAAAGACAAGTTACATAATGTAACTCATCTCTAATTATGTCCAATGCTCTGCGTATCTTCACATCAGTCCTTTATTATCCCTTTTCTTCCTAAAATATATTCGATATATAGGCATAATGTTAGAACACCTGAGAACAATAAAGTTCTTTGCCCTAATAAAATCCACTCCGTTTCCCCTATCGGCATTCCATTACTGAGAATATATCCAATTATAAAGCCTACACTATACAGTGAAAAACTTATTGCAAACGTTCCTAAAACACATTTATTCATAAAATCAATACCTCCTTTCATCTAATCACAACAGTATAATATTAAGTTTTTAAAGATTGATAGCGAATAAAAAAGATGAGATATCTCATCTTTCAGGTTTAATATATTCCTTTTCGTTAAGGTCCCGCAGGAGAATCCAGTAAGGAACTTCCGTACATTGCAATTGGAATCAGTCCTAATAGAATAACAGCCAAGAACGGAATAAATAAAGAAGCTTGAGAGTACACAAGATTGGATAAATCTTTGCTTCTCTTCAAATTATTCGTGTGTTCGATAATCTCTTGCATGTTATTCTCCAATGATTGAATCCCATCTTCTCGTGAATACTCATTGAACTCAGATAAAATACGCATTGTATCCATGAATTTCGTTCCTGCGAACGATTCTTCTAAATATCTAAATCCTTCTTTTTTATCACGAACATAAATGCGATATCCTACCTCAAAAATACTCTTATATCTCGTTTTTGTTTTTGCTAATGAATATAGCACCTCATTAATGGGTCTTTTTGAGCGAAGCATTAAGATAATAAATAATTGCAGAATTGGTAAGTCTTTTAAAAACGAAAATTTATTCTTTTTTGCTTTTCGCTTTAACCAAAACTTAGGAACTAAACATAATAGCAGTAAGATTGCTCCCACAATGAATTTAAACTTAATTACACCATCAGGACTTTTCATCGTTTCTGTTAAATCAATGTTGAATAAAAGACTTACTAAAAAAGTGATATTATCCATGAGCATAACTAAAATGAAAAATACTACTAAAGACATCATTAAAATAGCTATTTGTAGCGTTGTGAACACTCGATAGTTCATTTTCTTTGAGACATTCGCTTCCATAATTAAACGGTTAATATCTTTTACTTTTTTATCGTTTGTATCTGTTTGGATAAACCATTTAAAAGGTACTGCAAATGATAAAATATGCAATGTGTTGGACCAGTCATTCATAAACGGCTTTTCCATTACCCTCTTTTGAGATGTTAGAAAATGTAGTCCAATCAAAGCAAATGCAATCAGTAACGGAAGAATATAAAGATTATGCATGAAACCAACAACTCCTTTCAAATGAGTAAAAAGATATACAGTGTATTCCTTTTACTCATTATTTACTTTTTTTCACTCTTGTCATTTTAATATTTAACATAATCGTTCCCAATACAGCTCCATAGCCTAATAAGAAACAAATTAGACCTAAGAAAGAACTAAAGAAGAATTCTCTTCCTTTTGGGTTTAAAACAATATTTAGTAGTCCCGCTCCTGAAGCTAATACAGCAATAAAATAGTTAATTGCCACAGAATATTTCGCATCTGTTACACGAGATTTTTTCAATCTATTCTCTTTTTCTAAGATATTTCTTAAATGACGAAGATTTTCAATCGTTGTAGTCTTACTCGCATCTTCCATATAGCTGATAAGCGTAAAGACCAAGCTATTAATCCATACGTTGTCGTACTCTTCACCAAATTGTAAAAGTACCGTTTCTGCATCTCCCGAAATCATTTTACGAGAGATGTTTTCTAATATTTCTCGTAAAGGATTATCACATGAACGAGCTGTTTCATAGATGATACTTTTCATATCTCCATATTTTGAAGAAACTCGAATAATATGGTCAATTGCAGATGGTAATTGTTCTTCAATTTGCTCCATTAAATCTACCGCTAACATTTTTATGATTTTGTTTGCTATATAAAGTAGAAATAAAGGAATCACAATAGCAAGGAAATACTGCTTCACAACAATAAATCCAATCAGAATACAAGCATTCACACCTAAAAATCCATAATAATAGATATCTAATAACCCTTCTTTTCCTTTTTCTATTAAGAAGAATTCTAAGTTTTGATAAAATCGCTTAAATAAACTAACTCGATTTAAAAAGACATCTTCAGCTTTTTTCTTTGTTGTTTTTCCATGTAATTTATCTCTCATGCGTTTTTCATTGATTAAATTTAAAATAACCATCGCACAGATGACAACGGATATAATCAAAATCCCATTTATAATAACTGGTAAGACTTTATCCATTGTAAAGATATTAGATAATTGATTTTTTAAACCACTCATATTAAAATCTGGTAATTGGAACAAGTGAAATACCTCCCTTCTAAATATTGCAAGCCGTAAAAAACGGATTACAAGTCTTTCATTTCTGACATTGGAATGCCCCATTCGTTTAATCTGCTTTTCAAAGCATCTGACATACGATTTTCTGTTCTTTTGTACTTCCCTACTAATGGGTCTTCTGGGTCAAAGTCCCATTCATACAGACAGTTCATTTTCGTAAATTCATTTTTATCGTTTGTTACGATTTCTGAAATAGATTTAATACGAATATCACGACCAACTTTTCTCATCATAATAATAATATCTATCGCTTTACATAATTTATTTCGAATTTGAACGGTACTTTCGTTTCCTACATCAGGAGAGGACATATACATATCCACACACATATCTAAAAATGAATAATCATCTAATGCATGGGCTGTAAACATATTCCCTCTGGTCTTCAAGTTGGCTTCATATAATTGCTTAAACTCTCCACCACGACTTTCAGGGATGATTACTCTGTCTGCTGTAGTACGTAATGATGTGCGTAGAAGCTTATCAAATGTAAAATCTTTTTCTTCATCTACGTTAAAAATAACAACATCGTGACCTTTCAAAACACGTTCTACATCAGTTTCTGCTACAGAAGCAATAACAACTTTTCTCTCGATTTTTTCAGTGTACGTTAATGCATAGTTGATAAATGTTGTTTTACCTGTTCCCATTGGTCCACCAATCCCGATATTTGCTTTCCCACGAACTAAAACATCCATTAATCTATCTATAAAATCATCAACTGTTCCACTTTTCTTCATCATATTCAAGTTAGGAACAAAGTTCGTAAATTTACGGATGTTTAAGATATAGTTTTGACAGGCATCAGGAATAATGATGTTTACCCTGTCTTGATTTGGTCTGGTTGCTTCGACAATCGCATTTTCAACAGCATTTAATTCCTTTTTATTGAATTCAATTACCCTATTAAACACATTTATCAATTCATTTAACGTTTCAAACTCTCTATCATATTCGTATTTGACTCCTTTTTTAATGTAGTAAATACGAGATTTAAAATGTGGAAACGTACAAGCATTCACCATAATCTCACCCATATCAGGGTCATCATCTAATTCTTGTAGAACACCCATTCCATACAAATCAGCGAACAGTCGATACGAAATTTTTTCTACATCTGACTTATCCACTTCATCGGAGGTAATTAATGTTTTTCGAATCTTACTCATGATGTATTTTCTTGCATTTTCATCAATCGTTGATTTCTTTAATAGTTCTGTGTGTTTTTCTATTTCTTTCGTTGTACCCCCTGGGCTCTCCATTTCAAGTTGAATTTCATTTTTTAATCTTCGATATATGACCTCTTCTTCTGGAAGGGTTTCATCTTGTATATCAGATACATATAAATCTACAATTTCTTCATCCGTAAACTCATTCGTTTCATCCTTATAGATAAATTTTACGTTCCCGTATCGTCTATCCAGTGATAATAAACCTGTTTCATACACATCAAATCGTACAATCAGAGCATTACACATATCTTGTACTTCTAAAAATCGAAATGTTTTCCCTACACTATGTTTTAATTCGATAATCTTAAATGCTTCTTCATTATCACGAATTACCATTGGTATTTTTACGTTATTCATGTACATTCACCTCTTTTACTCTATCGCTTCAATAATTTCGGTATATTCATGCTGTTTTTTATTCGAAAACAGTTTGCTTGTCGCTCCAAATTTAAATAGGTTTTGATTATCAATATGTGATTCGTTATAGAAGATAGTGCCAATCACACTTAAATTGTTCTCTCCTACACATCTACTAAAATCAATATTTGAATGTTCATTAAACATGTTAAATAGTAACTTTACAGATACATGATTCTGTTTAAAATGCGTAACTGTTCGAACAGCAGATGGAAGAGCTTCTAAATTATTAAAATTATTTCTTCCAATTAATAGAATTTCATCTCCATGAAATAAAGCGTTGATTGTTCCTGCATTATCAATGTCTGGTGAAACTGTTACAACGATAAAGTCATACATAGCACGTAACAAATCAATCATTTTTTCAACATGCTTTTTCTCAATTAAATTGTAATTCTTCAGTAATTTCGTACCTTTTAATAAATCCACTTTATTTTTCAAGGAAATCATATTCTCTTTAAACAGCTCTTCATTTAAGAAATCCCCATCAATTTTTTCAATTAAATTATCAATTCCATGAATCTTATCTTCCATCGAAAAATTAGCACATAAGTAAGGAACCTTTACATCAAAATCCACTAATGCTACTTTTTTATCAGGGTGTTTTTGTTTATAATAATGAGCAATGCTTGTAGCTGTATATTTCATTCCATTTCCATATAAAATTGGGTAACATACTATCATTTTGCTTGTATTCTCTTTGTTCACTTTTCTCCAACTCCCCTCTTATTTTGCAGGAACAGTGATATTTTCTCCTGACTTGAATGTTTCTTTGTTACCATTTAATTTACTGATTGTTTCTTTGTCCGTTTTGAACTTAATTGCTAAACCATCTAATGTGTCACCTTCTTGTACTTCATAACTAATTACAGACATATTGTTTTTCTTTTCTTCATTTGAAGCTCCTTTTGCTACCTCACTGTTTGGGTTATATCCCCCTTCAGAACTAATCTCTGACGTGTCTAAGCTCATCATTTTTGAGATAATAATTTTCCCCTTTGATTGAGCATCGTAATATTGTTTCACTTCATCTTCCGTTAATTGAAGATAATATTCTTGTTTAGATGGTTGTGTTGCTTCAGGTGCTTGTGCAGAAACCTCAATTTTTTTACTTGCAAATAATGTCTGCACTTCTGATTGCTCTGAATGCTTATTTGTTAGTAACACAAAGACTTTTACGTTATCTGCATTCTTTATGTCTGGCATAAATTCTGATTGAATTTTTATTTTCAACTTTTCATCCGTGTTTTCTTTTTTCGATTCTAAACGTTGTGTTGCAATAGGTTCACCCTTTAACAAACCACCCTTTAATTGAGCTCCTTTAATTTGACTAATATCTGTCACATAGCCTTTTAAAAGACCACCCTTGGCAATATGAACAGGTGTAAACATACTTTCATTTACTTCTGTTTTTGCTTGAATATCCTCTTTTGCGACATAAATAGTTGTTCCAACTTTTTCTTGTTGATTTGCGAGATAGAAGTTCTGATATCCAAACATTAAAATAGCGAGTGTTGTTAAACCCCCTACCGCATATAACATTTTTTTGTTTTTTTGACTATCCAATCTGCCACACCTCCTATGTTTTTTCTCTGCATTTAGCATATATTAAATATCAACATAGGTAACCACTATTTCGGCTCTATGCTGTTCGACCTTCGTCATTATTATATTGACTATAGTTATCACATAAAATGAATAACGAGGATAAAACGAAATAAGATATTTTTCATCTTTTACTTTATTCAATTTTGATTTATCTTATAATTCGAAAGGAGTTGATATCCATGAAGAAAACAAAATATTCACTAACTGCCTCACTTAGCTTGCTAATTCCCTTTCTTTTTTGTATGCCAGTACATGCAGAAGACACACCAAAGTCGGAATTAGATGTGCAATACATGAAACAAAATGAAGAACATGCTCTCATTCAGGTAAACACAACAGGATTAAATGCAATTCGTCTTCCAGATGGAAACATTATTCACCAACAAAAGATAGATTACATTACCTCTCGAAATGGGAATTATGGATTCTCTGACGTGGCTAAAAGTCCAGAGAAAATGGAAAACAGCGTAAACATAGCAGATTTAAGAAAAGAACTATTAGTTACAAATAAAACACAAGTAAAATTGAAGTTAAAAACACAGGATTTACTTTCTGGAAATCATGAAATGCGTTTTAAAAATGACAATGGAAATTGGTCTGTGTTTGAGCCTTTTAAACAAGATAAAGATTGGAATCTATTAGATGAGGAAGGGATACGAACTGTTTCTGTACAATACAAAGATTTAGCAGGAAACATTTCAGATGATGTTTTTGATAGAATCTTTTTAGACAAGTCTGGACCAGAGACTTCCTTTCAAATTAATAATGGAAGCACTTATACAAACACGGAGAATGTGACGCTCTCTATTACAGCAAAGGATAACTATTCTTATCCTTCTAAGATGTATATTAGTGTAGATGGTACCAATTGGATTGAAAAACCATTTAGTGAAAAACTGCCATTCACCTTACCTTTAGGCGATGGTAAAAAAGATGTATATGTGAAAGTAGCAGATGCACTTGGAAATGTCAGTAAAGTGGTCAAACAAACGATTGTTTTAGATAAAACAGTTCCTTATGGCTCTATTGCTATCAATAATGGTGCTCAAATTGTTCCTTCTAAAAAGGTAGATTTATCAATTACATTAGGGGATAAATTATCTGGAATAAATAAGGTGAAAATTATAGATGGAGATAAAGAATATGTACTACCTACTGTTCCAAAAGACAAGATTACTATTCCTTGGGAACTAAGTGGAAAATCTAATAGCCAAGTTACATTAGTATTAGTAGATAATGCAGGAAATGTGGCAAGAATCGAAAGTAATCAAGTTATGTTAGCAACTTTAAATATTACTGAATTCGAATTGTTGAACGTTGTAAATCCTTCACAAACTACATTTAAACCAGTTAAATGGGCTTTTGAACCACAGAAAATGATGGCAGGAGGCAATATTGAATTTGCAATTTACTATGATTTATATCGAGATGAAAGAATCAAATCATCACGTATTGAGGGTAAATATACGATTGATATTGTTGGGGATAATGGTTACCATTACACATCTTCTAATCAATATGTGAATGAGCTACCTCGTCCTGAAAAAGGATTTAGCCTGAATACATTAATTCCAGAAAATGCACCAAGGAACGCAAAAGTGTATGTATCTTCTCATTTAAAAGCAACGTTACAAACTGACAAAGGAGAGGTTGTATTAGAAGATAGTTTCCCTGATAAAAACGGAAAAGCACACATTGGTATTGTTGATGGCTTCATTAAAGACAGAATCAAGTTCAATGAGATTAGATAACAAAAAAGCTACACTCTATGCACGTAGTGTAGCTTTTATAACTATTTAGGAAAAAATAATTGACGAATTAATGTTAATAAATTATAATATAATTAAAGATAAGTAAATATAGAAATCAGGAAGGGTTTGTGATAACTCTACAAAAAAAAGGAGATGATAGTATGTTACAAGAATTACTGGATGGTTATTTAATATTTTTAGTTGCGTACTCTCTATATCGAGTTATTGTTGCAGGTGTAGAAACTGTTCAAGAAATGCCTGAACTTAAAAAGAACAGAGAACAATACTTGAGAGAGATGGGACGATTATAATTTTTAATCTTCCTTTATATACAGGTAAAGAGACAGAATCTGTCTCTTTTTTTATTTTTCTTTTATTTTCTTTCCTACAATTTTTCCATCTTCAGCTTTTATACGAAGAATCATATGAGGATAGCTTTCTTTTTCTTCTATACTTGTGTTCTTTTCAGGTTCCACTACGTTATAGCCAACGACAATCTCCTTATTTACCTTTCTTACATCAAACAACTCAATACCATATCCAGTTGTGAATTTCTTTCCGTCTGCTATTACAATATAAGTGTATTCTTTACCCGTTTTAGAATGAACACCTTTTTCTTTTGATGCTTTTTCATACCAAGATTTCATTTCACCTTCATTCAATACACTTTCATCTAACAATTCATATTTTATCTCTTTTTGTGTTTTTAACTCTTTGACAGTCCATGTATCTTTTTTCATAAGTGTATTCTCATTAGAACAGCCAACAAATACACTTGTAGTGATAGAGAGTAATAACATTATGCCTAATTTCCTTTTACTTATCATGTATATGCACCTCCATTTTATTCCTATATTATATATTTTATATAGACTATATTCAATGAAAAAACTAAACAAAAAGAGCTGACCCTCTATTCAGTCAACTCTATTTTTATTTGATTCTGATTCGGTTTTGTTTTATCAATCTTAACAACTCTCGTCTTTGTTTCCGAAATGTTTCCTGCCTTATCATATACTCTTGATTTAACAGTCGTAATTCCTTCATTCATAAGCATAAATGGTTCTTTATAAAGAGTCCATCCTTGATTAATCGCTCCCTCCAATGTATATTCAACCTTTTGAATACCTGAAGAAACAGGAATTTCTAATCCATTCACCTTTACATTTACTTCTTTTCTATTTCCTGCATTGTCGAATACGACAAACGGATATACACCATTTTGGTCTACTTTAAATTGAACTGATGATTCTCTCTGCTTTGTCCCATTAGGTAATACTATTTCGCTTACACCACTCTGACTATCCGTAGCCTTCACATCAATAAATCCTTCTTTTTTATTCTGAGAAATAGAAACGTTTGTCGAAACCTCTGGAGGAGTTATATCTATTTGATTTATCTGTATGGTTTTGACCGTAACATTCCCTGCTTTATCATACACTTTGAATGTATAGCTTCCATTCGCTTTTATTTTGTACGAAATCTCTTCTTGATTTGTTTGACTGCTATTCGGCAATTCAATTCGGGAAACACCACTTTTACTATCACTGGCTTTTAATTTTAATTCTATTTCCTTATTTGTGAAAGTGTTAGGTATTCCTTCAATATTTAATACAGGATTATCCTTATCTATTAACACTTTTACGGTCTTCTCTGTCTCTTTTCCACGATTATCTAATACTTTATAGACATAAGTGCCCTCTTCACTTAACGTGTCCCTATAGGCGTTCTGGTGCACTTCACGACCATTTGGTAGCGTAATTTTATCTACTTGAAAATCATCATTATCTAATAATTCGTATTTTAAGTCACTATATTCCACTGTGAAATCATGGTCAATGTGAGGAACATCAATTTGTGTCCATGGTTGTAAGTCTTTATAATAATTATCAGGAATTGTGAATATTTCTTCAAAATGAACCTTCCCTTTTCCTTTCAAGTCAATCAACTTAAAATTATTTGCTCTTGTCCATGTTCTTCTTAATGTGTATTCACTTCCAACATTACCCATGTGAATATAAGAAAACCCTACACCTATAGTTTCATTCACAGGTTCTCTTTTTGCATTTATAAACTCCACATTTCCAGTAATTTTCACCCTCTTATCTTTATAGGTTGTGAAGTTTTGCCACATAGGAAGCCAAGAATCTCTGGTATCTTGCTTATATGTCCCTTCATATCCCACGTCATTCGTAGAAGAAATGTCTACAGATACATCTTTATTCGTCCAACCTTCCGTAGATGCTTTTATCTCCACTTTTGAAGGAATGTTAACATTCCCAATTGGAACAACTGAGTATCTGTAATTACCTGCCTTATCCTTCGACACAAAGTTGTATTCTTTATTCTCTGCAAAAGTGTATTCAAATTCCCCTGTTTTAATTCTGTTTCCATTAGGTAATTGCACATAATCTAAACCACTTTCACTATCTTGTACCTTTACCTTTAAAACAAATTGTTTGTTTTGTCTTTTATTTAATTCCTCTCTATTTAACACTTCAAAAACAGGTGGTGTTATATCGGATTCTTCCTCTCTCATTTGAAACGGTTCATTTGTAATATCGACGTCTCCCTTTTCAAACCTTACATAATTAGAGTATAAATAAGAATCATCCCCTGGTGTATCATAAGGCTTTATATCAATGACTTCTTTAGTGATTAATAATGGATAATTATCCTCGGACTTATTGACAACCATCCATACTAATTCTTCTCCTAAATATGTCCCGAATTTAACTTCGTCCCCAATTTTCATGTCTTTTGCCAACATGTTATTGGACAATCTATATTCAGGTTTTAAATGAATGGCAGGGACTACACCTTTTGCTTCTTGAGCACGGGAGATTCTTGTAGCTGAATCTTCCCATCCTACTGTTGAAACATTATCTGAAGCTTGTTCAGCATAACCAGTCGATGTAAGCCAAGGAATTGTATCGTTAAAGTAACTATTTTTATTTTTTGCAGATTTACTAATAGATTTCGTTAAGGGGAGTCCTCTTTTTTGGATATAGTCATACACTTCCCATATGTTTAATAAAAACACTTTATCTTTTTCGTTCCGATAAAAATAATCCATCTTTTCTCTCTCTATATTTGGAAGTTGAAACAATAGGGATTGGTTATCAACATGTGCAGGAGGTCTTTGTAATCCACCACCATGTTTCCCACCAGTATTCGCATCATGGAAGTTCACATGGACCCTGTGATTCGTAACAGCTATACCTTCTTGTTCACTCTTTGTAAATGTAGTTAAAAAGCCTGGTTCCATATCGTATGCAGTATTACCTAATTTTTGAGAACTTGGAGGTAGATTGGTATATTTCACTACACTCTCTGTACTATTTAACCATTCTCTAATATTAGAAGACCCCCAATATGAACTTCCCCATACATCCCTTCTTAAATATGAGTTTTCACTCCCTACAAGCTTATTTTCAAATGTATCAATAGCATGTGCAGAAATAGGATAACTACTTATACCTAAAGTAACTAAGGCACTTATAATCATAGCTTTATATTTTCTCATAATGTATCCTCCTCCCTAAATCTTTTTATTATTATATAGTTCTTATGCAATTTTTAATTCTTACAATAAAAAATAAGAGACCTGACTGTTTAGTCGAGTCTCTTTTTATTCTAACGTAATTAAAATTCCATTGTTTATTGGTTTAGTCTTATCAAGTTTTACCACTTTTGATTTTTCACTCGAAATATTTCCTGCTTTGTCATAAGCTCTTGATGTAATCGTTGTAAGACCTTCTTTTTTCACGAAAAACGGCTCAGTATAATTAGTCCACCCCTTATTTTCTGCACCATCTAACTTATATTCTATCTTTTGAATTCCAGAGATAGATATCTTTTCTAAATCCGAAATTTTAGATGTTATTTCCTTTATGTTTCCCGCATTATCTTTTAATTTGAATGGATATTCTCCATTTTCATATACATTAATTTTCACTGTATCTCCTTGCACCCATTCACCACTTGGTAATTGAATCGAATCTACACCACTTTCATCATCTTTAGCGATTACTCGAATCTCTCTACCAGATTTATCCACATTATGTTTTTCATCTAATAAGAATGATGATTGAATGTGATGATAAGGTTGTAGTTTGTCTATGTTTCGAATGGCTACTTTTTTTAGAGCCACATTACCCGCTTTATCATATGTTTGAAATTGATAATCACCATTCGTCTTTGCAACAAATTCAAACGAGGTGCTTGTCGTTTCACTCCCATTTGGTAAGATTGTTTTTGCTACGCCACTTTGAGAGTCAGAAACCGTTACATTCAACTTAACATCTTGATTTGTCCACTTGTCACTTATCCCATCAACTTGAATTGTAGGTAGTGTTTTATCAATCTTTACTTCCACATCTTTTTTTGTTATCATGCCTCGGTTGTCTAACACTTGGTACGTATAATTCCCCTCTTTTGTTAGTGTATCTTTATAACTTTTTTCACCAATTGAATTTCCGCTTGGAAGTATGATTTTTTCAATAGCAAAATCATCTTTGTCTAACAATTCATATCTCACATTTGTCCATTTGACTTTATAATTCGTATCCTGTGCATCTACATTGATTTGTGACCATGGAATTAAATCCTTATAATAGTAATCAGGAACTGTGAAAACCTGGTCAAAATGAGCTTTCTTTTTCTCTTGCAATTCTTTTAGAGAATAACGTATTGGTAAATGATAATTTTTTTGCAAGTTATATTCTGAACCTGATTTATTGACCGAAGTAAAAACGAATCCCATCCCTGTAAAATAATCTCCTACAGGTTTTTTCGCTTCAATAAATTCAACATCTCCTGATATACGAATTCTTTTCCCCTTATATGTTGTATAATTCGGCCACATCGCTTCTGTTCTATCACGATTATTTTGAATTTTTTCTGCAAAAGCACTCCCTACATCATTTGATGCTGAAATATCTACCGTTACATCTTTATTTGTCCATCCATTTGCAGAAGGATTAATAATTACTTTTGGTGGTATATTGATGTTTCCAACTGGAATAACGAAGTATCTAAAATTACCTACCGTATCTTTTGCAATAAATAAGTATTCTTTATTCTCCGACATCGTGTAAGAAACTCGTTTGTTATACACCTTGTTTCCATTTGGCAAAATGACATATTCTATATCAGATTCATCACTTGCTTCCAATTCAAGTGTAAACTCATCATTGCTTCTTTTATTCAATTTATCTTCATTTAGTATTTTAAAATCTGGTGGGGTTATATCCTTGCTGTTATTAATATTTTGATAAGGTTCTTCTACGATATTCACATCTTCTTTTTGGAAATCAACAACCTCTGAATATTTATAAGCCTCATCCCCAGGAGCATCATAATGCTTTAAGTCTATGATTTTTTCAGATAATAAAAGTGGAAATCCTTCTTCTGTTTTGTTGACAACCTTCCATTCAATAGGAGCCCCATTATAGTTTCCAAATAATAATTTCTCTCCAACCTGAATGTCTTTAGCTATCTTCCCATTCGGAAACTTATAATCTGGTTTGATATGTATAGCAGGTACTACGCCTCCTAATCTATTTGTGTAACCAAATACAAGTGACCTCGATGAATCAGGTGTAATTAAAAATGTCAGGTCGTATCCAATGTTTGATCTTCCACCACTTAACATCCAATGTTCATAGTTGTTATAATAACTATGTTTCTTTTGTGCTTCAGGCGTTAATTCCTTAGGTAACGACCAACCTCTTTTTTGTAAATAGCTATAAGCCTCATAAGCATTTAAAAAGAACACTTTATCATTTTCCATTTTATAAAAGAAATTCTTATTATTATTCAATAAGCCATTTAAACTAAAGGTCATTGATTGATTGGGATAGGCTACATCTGATTGAGATGTATTCCCTCCATCTTTCATTCCCGCTTGTGCATCTGTAGTAGAAACATATACACGGTGTTTAGTAACTGCAATTGCATCTTGTTCTTCCACATTAAAATTTGACAAGAAACCTGGTTCTTTATCATAAGCAAAGTTGCCTAATTTATCTGAAGATGGTGCTTGATTTGTATACTTTATATAAGATTTATCAGTATTTAACCACTCTCTAATATTAGAGGTTGTCCAGTAATTGCTTCCATATGTTTTTCTTGATTGCATGGATGGCTGAATAAGTTCATTTTCTTTCACACCATCTGCATAAATAGGCTGACATTGAATAGTTAAAAGGGAAATTCCTAAAAACGAACTTACTATTTTTTTAAATGTATTCATTTTTAGTCCTCCTCTCGTATTTTTGTATTCTTTCTAATAAATTCAATTATTTTATTATAGAAATCAAAATTCGAAATCATTCCGATTCTCATTCCAAACCTCTATGAATCTTTATATGTTGACAAGTAATCCAGATACGGTATATGAAATTATATATAAGAAAAAAGAGCCTTAGAATCAGCTCTTTTATTTCAACTCTATTAAAATTTGGTTGTTAACTGGCTTTGTTTTATCCAATTTAACCATTCTTGTTGATTCTTTTGAAACATTACCTGCCTGGTCATATGTTCTGGACGTAATCGTTGTAAGACCTTCTTTTCTTACGAAAAACGGCTCACTGTAATTAGTCCATCCTTTAGTTTCTGCACCGTCTAACTTATATTCTATCTTTTGAATGCCAGAGACAGATACTTTCTCTATCTCTGTAATGTTTATTGATGTGCTATTTATATTCCCTGCTTTATCCTTTAATTTAAATGGATATCTTCCATTTTCAGATACAGTAAATGTCGCATTATCTCCTTTCACCCATTCACCACTTGGCAATTGAATAGAATCCATACCACTATCATTATCTTTTCCTATAACCGTTATTACTCTACGAGTCTTGTCATACTTATCGTTCTCATAAATATAATTCTCCTGAGTCGAAAAAGTAGGGGCTTCTTTATCTATATTCTTAATCTCTAAAACTTTTTTCGTTACATTCCCTGCTTTATCATGTACCTCAAATGTATAGGTTCCATTTTCATATACTTTAAAATCAAAGATATCTTTCTCTACCTTGCTCTCATTAGGGAGAATGGTGTAATCTATACCACTTTGAGCATCAGAAGTTTTTACTTTTATGTTTATATCTGTATTGGTCCATTCCGTTTGAGATTGCTCAAATTCTATGGTAGGAGATGTTTTATCAATCTTTACTTCTATAGACTTCTCCGTTACCATCCCACGATTATCATGTACTTTATACGTATAAACACCTTCTTTAGATAAGGTATCCGTGTAAACAGAATCCAGTATATCCTTTCCGTTGGGTAACTCTATCTTATTTATTTTAAAGTCATCATCATCCAATAACTCGAACTTTAAATCTGTCCATTTTATTTTATAATCCTTTTTATACACATCAATATTCATACCTGTATATGGCTCGAAATTTGAGTGATAATCATTTGGTACAGTAGAGATAAATTCAAATGTTTGTTTTCCTTGTTCCTTCAGTGTCTTTAGCGGAATTACTTTGGGAATTACCCATGTTTTTACCAAACTATATTCTGAATCATATTCTTTATTTGAAGCATATGCATATCCTATCTGAGCATTTATCTTATCAACGGATTCTGTAGCATTTAGTAATTCTACAGAACCCGATACTTTTATTCTTTTCCCTTTGTAGGTTGTATAAGTTTCCCAAATCGAATGGTACTTACTTCTATAGTCTTGTGTATAGCTTGTATGTAAACCAACTTGGTTAGAAGCACTAATGTCTACTTTTACATCTTTATTTGTCCATCCATTTGCGTTTCCTGAAGACTTCACCAGAACCTTTGAAGGTGTATTGATGTTTCCTACAGGGACTGTATAATATCTGTAATTTCCTGCTTTATCTTTTGCGATAAATAGATATTCCGTGTTCTCCGAAACAGTATATTTAAACGATGAAGACTTTACTTTATTTCCATTTGGTAATTGGATATAATCCACCCCTGATTCTTTATCAGTTACTTTAAAATCTAATATGAATTCGCCCTTTTGGGTCTGATTGATTAATTCTTTATTTAATAATTCGATGATTGGTGGTTGAACATCTTTTTGATTTTCGTTAGGTGTGTACGTTTCATCTATAACACTTACGTCTTCTTTATTAAAGTTTACAGTATCAGAATAAGCATAAGATTCGTCACCTTGCGTATCAAATGGTTTGATATCTAATATTTCTTCAGATAAAAGCAATGGATATCCATCTTCGGTTTTATTAATAACTTTCCATTTAATAGGTACATTATTGTATATACCGAAATTTAATACATCACCTATTTTTAAATCTTTTGCCATCGTCCCATTACTTAACTTGTATTCTGGCTTTAAGTGAATGGCAGGTACAATACCCTTTGAATTATTAGCGTTTCTTCTTCTAACACTTGCCTCTGTTATTCCATCAATCGTTAAGAGGGCTTCACTTCCTACATCTTCTCCCCCACTTGATGTATACCATTCTATAGATTCCTCATAGTAATTTCTTTTCTGTTTCGCTTCATTTGAGATGTTTTTTCGTAAAGGTGTACCTCTTTTCTGTAAGTAATTATAAACTTCATATACGTTTAACAAGAAAACCTTATCATTTTCATATTTATAATAATACTTGTCATGATTCATAACTAAACCACTTTGACTAAACGTAATAGAAGGATTGTAATACCTAAGTAACGGAAGTTTTAAGTCCCCTCCATCATGAACTCCTGACTTTTTATCAAACCCTGTAACATTGACTCTATGCTTTGTAATAGCAATTGCGTCATATTCTTCTTCTGAAAAACTATGTAGAAACCCCGATTCTTTATCGTAAGAGAAATTTTTTATTTTTGCTGATGTTGGTGGCTGATTTGTAAATTGAACATTCTTAGCATCACTATTTAGCCATTCTCTTATATTTGAACTCGTCCAATATGAACTCCCATATAATTTCCTACCTGATGCAGACTGTTCGATTAAGAAATTCTTTTTAGGACTCGGATTTTCTTCAGCATGTATATGCACAGGAGCTAAACAAGATAATAGTGCCCCTATTGATAATAGTGCTATGTTTTTTTTAAACAATATCATCACCCCCCGTTTCTATTTCTTTACTTATTATATAAAATTTTACCAACTATAGTCAAAACAAAAAGGAGGGGTATTCCCCCTCCTCTTAATCTTTTCCTGTTATTTTCACCTGAATATCTTTATTCTGCCAAGTAGATGGAGCTTCTATATCTACCGATGGATTTTCTTTATCAATATTCGAAACTACAATTGAAGCAATCGTTTCATTTCCACCTTGGTCCACTGCTTTAAAGTAATAAATCCCATTTTCTTTTACAATGAAGGTTGCCTTATCATTATTAATCCAATCTCCGTTTGGTAAACAAATTTTGATTACACGACTATCTTTATCAGTGGCAACCACTTGTAAGGTCACTTCTTTATTGGTCCACTCTTTTGTACTTGGTGTAATGCTTATCTCAGGTGAGAATTTATCCTCATAGTGATAATGAGCTACTTCTGAAATATTACCTGCATTATCAACACTCGCTACATGAATATAAAACTCTTTTTTGTTTGTAACATCGAGTTGATAAGAAGTGCTTGTCGTTTCTATCTTTTCATCGGGTATGGTATTTGATTTTTCATCAATAACAATGGAATATCCTCTTAAACCTGTTTTTACTTCCGTTTTTACAACATTAGATGTTAATTGACTTTTCGTATCACTACCTTTAGCTTCTACATAATATTCATAAGTAGTTCCCTTATCAACAGATTCTTTAAAATTGATTATTGCCGTATCATCTAAATTCAGCGTCACTTTGTTAATATCAGGTTTCGAAGGGGCATCCACATCTTGACCACTTCTATCATCTAAATGCGTATCGGACGTTAATTGAGCTAAATAGAACAGCGTATTCGCTAACACCTTTTGTTCATCAGGTGTTGCTTGCCCATTAGAATGACCAGTTTGAATAATAGCTGTGTTATTCCATGTGTGTAAATAAGCATTTGTATTACTATTTAAGGAATCATCAACTGCACTTCCCGTAATAGGATTACCCCAACTGTTTCCCACGAATTTCATCCATGTATCACCATTAAAATGAATATTCATTGTATGGGCCATTGGAATTTTTAATTCAGTTCCTACATTGCCTATTTTCCATGGATATTCCAGTAGCAATCCTTTTTTAGTAATTGCTATTTTTTCACTACCAATCCCTCTGAATTTTGTAGGGTCTGATACATTGAAATCATCTTTGACCGCATCAAAGAAATCAACTGAGGATGAAATTTTTGTCATTACATCATGACCTGCGAGTACCCCTTTTCCTCTCCGCTCAAAATCCTTTATTGCCTGTATACTTTCTTTTCCCAAAGGGCTCCATCCGTTTGCATCATATGTACCTATCATCATTACATCATATTTATCTTTTCCTTTTTCATCATATATGTAGGAATTGGGTGATGAATTGAATTCTTCTTGCGTTACTGCATCCACTTCAATAACTCCCATCCCATAACCTTTACTATTTTCAGAATTAGATTCTTCCATCCATTTCTTTAAACTGGCTGATACAGGCATTACGTTTCGTTTGCCATCTCTATCTATAAAATCAATTGTAGAAAGCGTTGTATCTTTCCATTTAGTAGGGTAGATGTTTAATACTTTTACTTTCTTTTTATAATCAGTAGCAGAAACACTTTGAAATTCTTTTTCTCCATCTTTTTTCTTAAATACTTTATACGTATATGGCTCCGATTTTCCACCTTCCCAAGTTAATTGAACCATATTCTCTTTATGATTCGCTTTTGCTTCTAATATTGGGATTTCAATTGGAATATGAGCTGTTTCACTTACATTCCCTTGATTATCTATAGCCTTTATATGTAGAAATTGTTTTTCGTCTTTGATATTTCTAAATGAAATATTTTCATCCGTTGTGTTTATTGTATTTCCTGGTTCGGTTTTTGGATTTTTATCTAATACATAACTATAGCCTTTTATCCCCGATATTACTTCTACTGATTTTTCTGTTGAAAAAGGTGTTTCTCCATTTTCAGATAAACCTTTTATCTTGTATTTGTAATTCGTACCTATATCTTTAGGCTTATCGAATTTTACATTTAAGTTTTTGTCTTCTTTCACTACGGTTGCCTTCATAACTTTGTTCGGTTTTTCTTTATCAATCGCATTTATATCCTCAAACTCGGAACCATATCCTTCATATATCTTCGAACCATCTCTTTGCAACTGAACTTTTGTAGCATAACCTACCTTGATATCATCCACATACGTATTTCCGTTTTTTGACTCTACTTGTTGCCTCAATTGTCTTGGATTTTTTAACCAATCTATATCTGGATAATCAGTTACATTGCTATTCATATTAATAATTTGCCAACCTTCACTATGCTTTACTGTTTTTGTTGCAAATCTAATTGGTTCTCCAATATTTCTTTCTTTCCATTTTTCACCTTTTTTAAAACTACCTTTAATAGGTGCATTTAATGTTACCGTATTTGTATCTTTATCAATCTCTCTTACACTTAAGTTCTCTTTTTGGTCATACGGGTCTGTATCTGACGTAATACGGGTGCCCAATCCAATTCCTGAAACTGTATTCAGTTTAAATGTCTTTGTTCCAGGCATTACATCTTCTGCAAAATAAATGTTCTTATATGTAAAAGAATTTCTATATGTCCAATCTGTAAAGAGAGAAACCGTCCCTTCGTTGTCCGTTTTTACTTTTACAGAAGCAGAAACAGGCTTTCCATTTGGCAAGGCTATAGGGTTGTATAACCAAGTATGGTTCCAACTTGAAGTTATAGCATATGGCCACCACACTGAATTCCCTTTATCAGGGAATGTATTC
Organism: Bacillus sp. CCNWLW194; assembly: GCF_037120585.1. Taxonomy (NCBI): domain Bacteria; kingdom Bacillati; phylum Bacillota; class Bacilli; order Caryophanales; family Bacillaceae; genus Bacillus; species Bacillus sp. CCNWLW194. The sequence continues at coordinate 348,645 of NZ_JBBBBL010000004.1, forward strand.
GGAGTCATATATGCTCCTGTACCCGCATAAACATTTTCTTTTTCATGAACAATTTTTTGTCCACCATCACCTAAACCATTATTTCCATCATAGACTAATTCTGGTTTAGGTTTTTCATTTTCTTCATATCCAACTGTCCATAGTACATCACTATCTAAAATTTCAGTAGCCCAATCTGCCCTTGCATGTAAACCATTTTGAGAAACACTTAATTCTGGAATTCTGGACATTAAATATAAATCTTTTATTTCCTTGTCATCTGTCCCACCGTTAAATATGTTAATCTCATCTAAAATACTTTCTCCATCTAATCCATACTGATTATCGTAGCTATATCCGCTAATTACTAACTTGTTGTTCCAACCAACTTTTTCAGAGAATTGTTTCCCTCTTACTTGAGATAAATTTTGCTTTACTCCATTTAAATAAAGTTTGTTTTTATTTACATCACTTCTATTAAATACTGCCACAACATGGGTTAATTCATTTGGTTTTATCTTGTCTTGAACACCAAATACGTCATCATTGTTTGTATTAAAACCAAAAGAACCTTCTATGAAATATAATGAATATTCTTCAAAACCAATAGGCATAAACATATCTTTCTTCCCATCCCATTTCATCCAAAATGAGAATGTTAATTCATCCTGTTTTTTTATGTCTAAATCTGATAAAGGAATTTCTACTTTGTCACCATTTGGTTTTAATCCCTTATTCCTACTCCCTGGTTCAAAGTTCTCTTTTCCTTCATTTGTTTTATAAACTTTTCCATTCACTGTATTTTCTATCTTCTCTTTATCAAAATTCATTTCAAGTATTTTTCTTTGATTGTAATATTCAATATCCCCATAACTGGAAGCTTGAACAACTTGAGGTGAACTTACCATAGCCGTTAGCATTGTAATTACTGATATGATAGATGTGTATTTTCTCATATTTATCGCCTCCTTTACTCATTCTACCTTACTATTATAGACTCATTTCATCAACTAAAGTCAATAAAAAAACAACACCTAAAAAGGTGTTATTCATCAGTTCCTACAATTTTCACTTCAACATCCCTATTCATCCAATTTTCAGGAGCACTTATATCAGCTTTTGGATTCTTTTTATCTATATTTGATACAACGATAGATTGTACTGTTTCATTTCTTCCTTGGTCCACTGCTTTAAAGTAATAAATTCCGTTTTCTTTCACAATGTAAGTTGATTTATTGCCATTTACCCAATCGCCATTCGGCATTTGTAGTTTCATCACTCTACTATCTTTATCTGTAGCTGTAACGTGTAATACAATTTCCTTATTAGTCCATTCTTTTACATTCGGTTCAATCATTAATACAGGAGCCTGTTTATCCTCGTAATGATAGTGAGAAACTGCTGAAACATTTCCTACCTTATCCACACTTGCTACATGCACATAAAAGTCTTTTGTATTAGGAGGTGAAACGGTATAAGATGTGCCTTTTGTTTCTATTTCAGCATCAGGAACTGTATCTGACTTTTCATCAACCACAATTGAATATCCTTTCAATCCAGAAGTTACAGTTGCTTTAGAAATGTTAGACTTTAATTTACTATTACTATTTCCACCAGTTGCTTCTACATAATATTCATAATCCGTCCCTTTATCCACTGCATTTTTATAGTCAATAGACACATTTCCATCTGAACCTAAATTCATCGACGTTATATATGGCATTGTAGGCGATGTAACATCTTGGCTACTTCTATCATCTAACTCTGTTTCAGAAGTTAACTGAGCCAAATAGAACAGTGTGTTTGATAATATTTTTTGCTCATCAGGAGTAGCCTCTCCATTCGAATGACCTGTTTGTATCATCGCTATGTTATTACGAGTTGTTAAATAGAAGTTTAATGGGTCATCCATACCTATGTTTTCATAATTAAATCGTAGCCATATATCTCCTGCTGTTTTTTGTTTATAGGTGTGTGCAAAGGGAATTTTTAATTTTGTTCCAATATCTCCAATTGCCCAAGGATAATTTGTTAACAATCCTTTTTTATTAATTTCTACAGTAGAATTACCTGTTACGAATTGCTTTTTATCATTATTCCCATTATAAATATTCACATTTTCATTTACATATTCTATCCCATTACCCTCACCAATTTTTATAAAATTTGGTCGTAAGTGATGAATGGTATCATGACCAAAAAGAAGACCTTTTCCTGAAGCGACAAATGTATTCACTTCGGCTACCGAATCATTAGAAATATCTTGCCAGTTATTGTTATTCCACAAACCAAACACAAGCTCATCATATTTATGTATCATAGATGGGTTTTTATTGAATTCAGTGATAGAAACAGCATCCACATGAATTAACCCTTTCCCATAACCTTTTTCATTCTCCTTGTTAGGCTCTTCCATCCATTTTTTTAGCGAAGCAGATTTTGGAAGTGTAAATGCCTCGCCTTTCCAATTAGAAAAATCTATCATTGGAATATAATCTTTATTTGTATTATCTTGACTTCTTGTTTCTGGATAAATCTCTAATACATGTATCCCATCTTTATAACTACTTGTTGATGTTGTTTGGAATTCTTTACTACCTTCCTGTTTCTTAAATACTTTATAGGTATATGGTTCAACACTACCTTTTGTCCATTCCAGATGCACAAAGTTCTCTTCATTATTTGCTTTTGTTACTAACTCAGGAATTTCAATAGGAATATGTTTTACTTCACTTGCATTCCCTTGACCATCAATCGCCTTTAAATGTAAATAATGTTGTCCTTTCTCCTTTAAAGATGTTTTTAATGCTTCTGTTGTTAAATTAATCTTATCTGAAGGAATCGTATTCTTATTTTTATCAATGACATAACTATATCCTTTTACGCCTGACGTAACTGTGACTTCTTTCTCTTTAGAAAGTGGTGTTTCACCTGTTTTGGATAACCCTTTTATGTTATAAACATATTTTGTACCTAAATCTTTAGGTTTCTCGAAATTGATAGATAAATCATCTTTATCCCCGTTAAAAGTTATCTTCCTAACCATGTCTGGTTTTTCTTTATCCGTTGCTCCCTTATCTTCAAATTCAGAATTATACCCTCTATATACCTTATTTCCATCTCGATATAATTCAACTTCTGTTGCATACCCCATTCGAACATCATCTATATACATTCCATTCAAAACCCATGAGGTAATAAAATAAGTAAATCCTCTTTTCGCAGTATCATAATAATCCTTGTTATCAACCGTTGTATTTAGATTAATCGTTTTCCATGTGTCAGAGTTAAAGAGTTCTTTTGTAGGAAAATATGCAGGGTTAAAATGTGTATGTCCTGGTACATCAGCCCCTTTAGGGAAATCTTCTGCAATAGGGCGACTCAACTCCATTGTTTTTGTTTCTAAATCAATGTGAGTAATATATCCGTAATCATAAAATCTATCTGGGTTAGCTTCAGGAATAATTTTATCGGCATAATAATAATTTCTCATTCGTTTATTCACTACATCTATAGGGAATTGTTCTAAATTATCTACCTTTAAACGTTTACTACCCGCTTTTGCATCTTCTAATAAAGTAAGCGGTTTGCTATACCCATATATAGAAGCTAAAGTAAAAGTTTTATTGATAGGTCCCCCAATAGCAGTTGAAGTAATAGTGGAATGTCCTTTTGGTTTCACTTTTACACTCATACTAAAGTGAGAGCCATTTGGAGCGGTTTGTCTTCTACTAAAATTCATATAGCTCGTTTCAGACTTATGTTGTGACTTATCCTCACTTTCATTAAACCAATTATTCCCCTTACCATTTACTGTTGACCCAATTTTCACAGAAGTCTCTCCATCATACGATTCTTCATTCGTAAAACTCTGTGAGCCATCAGGTGTATTTGACCTTGGAGGAAACGTAGGTTTTTCTTCTCCATTTTCAAAAGACGTTTTATAAAATAAGTCTGTGTCTAAAATTTCAGTTGCCCAATCCACTCGTGCATGTAAATTATTCTGTCTTACTGATAAATCAGGCACCCGCGAAAGTAGAAACATTTCTTTTGCTTGCTTCTCATCTGTACTTCCTTTATATAAGTTCACTTCATCTATTACAGAATTCCCTGTGACCTTATGAACCTCTTGTCCATTCCAACCACTTATTTGAAAATAATTCGTATTAAATATTGCATTCTTATTATTGACCGTCCCTCTTATCTGCTTAATATCCTGTTTTTCCCCATTTATATACAATTCGTTCTTTTCAACATCGTTTTTATGAAACACAGCAATGACATGCGAAAATTGATTTACTTTTATCTTATCTTTCACACCATATATATCATCATTTCCTGTATTAAATCCAAAATCACCATTATTTAACCAAAGGCCATATTTACCAAAACCAATCGGAATGATTCCATCTCGATTTGAATTCCCTTTTAAATCTCCATCCCATTTAAACCAAAACGAAAGGGTAATCGTATCGTCTTGCTCTATAGACAAATCTTTAATCGGAACTTTTATATCATCCCCATTTATTTGTAACCCTTTATTCTTACTACCTGGGACGAACGTTTCTTTATTTGATGTTGTTTTATACTCTTTACCACTCACTGAATCTATCGTTTTTTCATTATCAAAATTCATTTCAAATACTTTTCTTTGATTATATGAATCTACACTTCCATAACTGGAAGCATAGGCATATTGAGTTGATGCTATCATTCCTGTCATCATTGCTACCGTTGATAATACTGCAATACATTTTTTCATATACTCGCCTCCCTAAAAAACATTATACCTATTATAGACTAAAAACATTGACTAAAGTCAATGAAAAATAGCACCTTAACAGGTGCTATTCATCATTTCCTATTATCTCAACTTTTACATCTGTATTTACCCATTTATCTGGAGCATTTATTTGTACAGTTGGATTCTTTTTATCAATGTTCGAAATGATAATAGATTGTATCGTTTCATTACCACCTTCATCCACCGCTTTAAAGTAATAGATACCATTTTCATTTACAATGAATTCGGCTTTACTTCCATTTATCCATTGTCCATTTGGTAACCCTATTTTCTTCACCCTACTATCCTTATCTGTAGCAACTACATGTAATGTTATTGTTTTGTTCGTCCAATCCTTCGTACTTGCAGTAATTGTTAATTCAGGAGAAAATTTATCTTGATAGTGATAGTGAGATACTTCCGAGATGTTACCTGCATTATCCACACTTGCTACATGGATATAGAAATCTTTGGTATTAGGAACAGTTAACTGATAAGAAGCAGTTATTGTTTCCGTTTTTTCATCGGGTATAGTATATGGGTTTTCATCAATAGCAATAGAATATCCTTTTAGACCTGTTTTTACTTCAGCTTTTGCAATGTTAGACTTTACAACACTTTGTGTGTCACTACCTTTTGATTCAACATAATACTCATAGGAAGTCCCTTTATCAACAGACTCATTATAAGAAACATCTACTGTACCATTTTCATTCAACACAGCCTTATTAATATTAGGCTGTGTAGGTGCGTCTACATCTTGACCACTTCTATCAGCTAACTTTGTATCTGAAGTCAATTGAGCTAAGTAGAACAAGGTATTCGCTAATACCTTTTGTTCGTCTGGTGTTGCTTTTCCATTAGAATGACCAGTTTGAATCATCGCTGTATTACTCCATGTGGTCAGATAGAAATTATTTGTTCCTAATCCTGTTTCGGGGTCTGAAACCTCTGGTCCCACTCCAACGTCCTTGTCCACAAATGGCGATTTCCAATCTGAATAATTCATCCACACATCCCCTAAAGATACTTGTGAATTCGTATGCGAAATTGGAACAGATAACTTAGAGCCTATATCACCTATCGCCCAAGGGAAATTTGTTAACAACCCTTTTTTCTTAACCTCAATGTTCTGACTACCAATCCAAGGCATTTGAATCGCTGAAGCTCTCGCTTCATAGACATTTCCATTAAACGGATACGTTTTTATTCTAAGGAAATCACTCAATTTCACAAAGTTTTTTAAGTTGTGATATTGCGTAATTGTATCATGCCCTGCTAAGAACCCTCTTCCAGAATTAATAAAATCCTCTATGACTTGCTCTCCTTGAATGCTTAAATCTTGTTGCCTATTTGTATCCCAAGCCCCTGCATAAACTACATCATATCGCCAAGAACCATCTGGGCTTTTTAGGTATTCATTAGGGTTTTTATTAAACTGATTTAATTCTACTGCGTCAACATCTATTAATCCCTTTCCATATCCTTTTGCATCCTCAATATTCGGTTCTTCCATCCATTGCTTAAGCAATGCTGATTGAGGAAGAGTGATATTCTCTCCTTTCCAGTTTTGAAAAGTAATGTCTTTCATAAGAGAAGCGGTATATGGATACAAGTTTAAAACTTTTACTTTTTTCTTATAATCCGTTGCTGACACACTTTGAAATTGTTTTTCTCCTTCTTTCTTTTTAAACACTTTATACGTATAAGGCTCAGTTTTACCACCACTCCACTTCAACTCAATTAAATTATCTTTATGATTTGCCTTTGCCTCTAATGTAGGAATCTCAATCGGAATATGTTTTGTATCACTTGCATTTCCTTGATTATCAACTGTCTTTATGTGTAAATAATACGGTCCACTCTCTCTTAATGAAGTTTTTAATGATTCTCCTGCTAAATTCACATTATTAGATGGTATTGTAGTTGGATTCTTATCAATCAAATAACTGTAACCTTTAATTCCCGCCGTAACCTCTACTTCCTTATTTTTTGATAATGGTGTTTCTCCATTTTTTGATAATCCTTTAATGTTGTACGTATATTTCGTGCCTACATCCTTTGGTTTATCAAAGGAAATAGATAAATCATCTTTATTTCCATTAAAAGTTATCTTCCTAACCATGTCTGGTTTTTCTTTATCAATTGCTTCTCTATCTGCAAAGTCAGACATTAAACCTTTGTATACCTTTTTACCATCACGATATAATTCTACTTCCGTTGCATATCCAAACTTTACATTATCTAAATACACAACCTTGTCAGTTAAGGAAGCCATGTAATAGGAACCTCCTCGTTTACTCACATCATAATCTTTATAATCAGTAACATAGGTGTTAACACTTACTTTTTTCCACCCTTCCTCGTTTGCTACATTACGAGCAGGGAACGACCAAGCTCCTCTCCATTGGCGAAAATGAAATGGCGTTCCTTCTTCTACATCTCTATCTACACCATCAGAATTACGAAATGTAACCGTCTTATTTTCTGTATCTACACTTTCCACTTGCATCACCGCACCAATTTTTAATTCATCTTGGTCAAGTGTATATCCATGCTTTCCTACTTTGAAAGCATCTGGATTGTCAATATGTGCAACTTTAGCTCCCCTTTTCATAGGTTTCGTTAACTTTACTGGTGGTAAATCGTGGTCATAAAAACTTTCTGCCCATCCACCATCTCCATTTGCCATAATTAACGACTTAGTTCCACCATTATTCTTTGCATAGTAAGTAACACTTAATGGTATTCCATTCTTAAATTTAAACCTCTCCCATACATTTATAGAACGCTCTCTATTTCTATTCGGCCATTGAATCCAGTTCCCATTTTTAAACGTATCTTCTGTTCTAATAGATTGCTTGCCAGAGAACTTATCCTCTGTTGTAATAGACTGACCTCCATCACCATAAAACTCATCATATCCCCATTTAAAATTCGGTATAAAATCATTCGTTTCAAAATCCGTTTGATACAGTAAGTCACTATCTAAAATATCAATTGCCCATTCTGATTTCGCATATAATTCATTTTGATACACATTCAATTCTGGAACTTTAGATAAAAGATATAAATCTTTCTCTTCTCCGTCTTGTATTGAATCTTTTAAAACATTGAATTCATCAAGTATGATACCCTCATCCATATCGTGATAGTTATCATATTTCAATCCACCTATTTGAAGCGAGTCATCAAATGTAGCTTTTTTATTATCAGGACTTCCTTCCAATTGTGAAAGTTCTTGTTTTTTTCCATTAATGAATAGCTTGTTTTTCATAACATCATTCTTGTGAAATTCAGCTAACACATGCGTCATTTGTCCTGCTTTCAAGCCTTTCTCCATACCATAAATATCATTTTTACCTGTATTGAAACCAAAGTTCCCATTGTGAAACCATAGTGTATATTCCCCAAAAGCAAATGGTATAAAATCATTATCATTTCCATCCCATTTCATCCAAAGAGATACTGTGATTGTTTCTTCTTTGTCTATTTTTAAATCCGAAGACGGAATTGTAACTTTTCCAGAATTCAATTGAATTCCTTTGTTTTTACTTCCAGGTACGTACACCTCATTTTGATTCGAAGAATCATATGTTTTTTTATTTATCTTATTTTCAATTCGTTCTTTATCAAAATCTATATCTACTACTTTTCTTTCGTTATAATAACTCTCTGTTTTGTTTACGTTCGCAATTGGAACATCACCTACCGCTCCTGTAGTAAGAGCAATGGCTGTGAACATAGGTATTAAGATTTTCATACCAACACCACCTTTTATTTATGTGTCTATACTATACTATAATATTTTATTTAATATAGTAAATAAAAATAGCACCTTATTAGGTGCTTTTTTACATTTCAGGCTGATTCGCAAAAATTAAGTCAGGTACATATGGCTCTTTCTTTGTAGTAGTAAATATCGTATACGTATTGAATAGTTTAATTTCAAAAGTTTTATCAATTTCTTTTTCTACTAATGTATCTTGAACACCATTATTCATAATGTTTGCATCTGCCTTTTTGATAACACGTTTTTTGATTTCTTTTCCGTTTTCATCTAATGCTTCAATCGTATAAGAATCATTCTTATCATCAAAAGAATAATTCGTTATATAATAGTTTCCTACCACTTTAAAATCTCTATAATAGGATTCACACGTAGAAGTACCTATTACGATGGCACTTAAAGCACCAATCACTAAAAGAATGATACTAAACATACGACTCTTTTTACTTTTTGAGAAAACAAAAGGAAGAGAGCAGAAAAAACAAACCCCTACCGCTATTATATATTGCATCTTAACAACCCCCCGTATTTACTATATATGTAATATACTAATTTTTTTATTTACTTTAGTCAATAAAAAACTCCCTTTCAAAGGGAGTCACTAACTTAAATTGTTAATCTTTCACCGAAATACTCTTCTGCTTTACTTACGACATTTGAAACGTCCTCCATAATAGCTACCGTTTTTGTTTCATCTTCTGCAATATCAATAGGAATTGATAGGCATAAGTCAATGCAGTAGTTAGTTGTTTCTTCTTCACGATATACCAAGAAAGAATTAATTGCTTCATAGTTAAAGTATTCTGATTGAACTCCATCTATTTGGACAAAATCCTTTAAAATTTTTGGTAAACGTAATACTGCAAATTTCTCCACAAATCCTTTTGGTTTCATTGATTTTTCCAAATCTTTTTCCTCTATACCAAAATACTCTTGTGCAAATTCTGTATCAATCACAAACTTCTTGATAATAGAAATATTTTCTTTTTCAACAAAACTTTCTGTCTCTAATTCTTGTGACTGAATAAGTTCTTGAATGTGAGATTCTAATCTTTCTCTAATCACTTCATATTCTACTAATAATTCTTCATTTGATTTAATACATTTTATTTTTGTTAAAATGAAACTCTTAAATCTATCAGTATCCATCCCATCATCTTTTAATGAAAAATGAATATCTTCATCAATTGCATTATGTTCTAACAATTTATCAAATGTATCATGTAACGAACGTTTTACGATATCAGGATAATCTTTTAAAATCTCTGTTTTATAGCTAATTAATTCCATTCCAAATACGTTATATTTATTCATGTAGGCATTCCCCCTTTTATTCTAATGACTTATCATATTCAAATAAAACGAGAAACATAATTTTATATTGTTTAGAACGATTTAACATCCCCAAAAGGTAACAGTCTAACAAATACCTTTCCAATTACATCTTCTTTTATAGACACTGTTCCTACAAAAGGACTACGAGAATCCATACTATTATTTCGGTTATCCCCCATCACAAATACATTTTCTTTAGCTACTTTTATTTTTGCATCTGCATTATTTTTCATATCTTCTTTGATATATGATTCTTTTAACTCTTTTCCATTTCGATATACATGATTGTCTTTAATTTCAATTTCATCACCTGGCAAACCAATTACCCGTTTAATCAAAATGCGACCATCCAATTTTGGAGCTTTCAACACAACAATGTCATTGTAATGTGGCTCTCCTACTTTATATGCTGTTTTATTAACAAACAAATAATCTCCATCTGCTAATGTATTATCCATGGAATGACCTACAACTTTGGCAGGAGCAACAAAACAAGTAATAACAATAGCGATAATTACCGCAACCGCCATGTATTTGAAATAATCCCAAAAAATCAATCCATAATTTTGTTTTTCTTCACGATTCTCTTTTTCCAAATCAAACACCTCTTTTTTATTTACTATAGTCAATATATTAACACTTGTTTTAGAGACTTTCAACATACACAAAACCCCTCCGAAACATAAACCTATATACATGATTTTTTAATTCTAATAAATTTAATAAAAAAATAATCATTTACAAAAAAACAGAAGATATACCTTCATCCCCTGTTTATTATTAACATTACAAGTTTTCTTCTTTTTCGACTTTGTAATTAAATTTGTTTTTAATCTTACGTACAATCCGTTCAAGAAAGTATCCATGTTCAATAAAATCATCTTGAATAGCTTGTAATTTGTTTTCTAATGTTTGTATTTGTTTTGTTATTTCAAAAGCTTCATTATCTATATTTAACAAATCTTTATCTAAATTCTTTATGTATTTCTTTTTTTGTAATGCTATTTTTGCTAATTTGAATGGATTTCCTCCACCAATTGCTAACGGATTCTGCTTGTATATGTCTATTTCTTTTCTACTTTCCCTTAATTGCTCTAACTTTAAATACGCCTCATTAATTTGTATTTGAATAATGGTTTCTTGTTCATTTTCAATACAATGTATTTTTCGTTCTTGAATACTGATATAGCCCATTTCTATCCCATCTATTGAAATAATAATAGGTGAAGGATAAATGTTGGCATCATAACTTAATTCCACTTTTTCTAAAGCAATGAATTTTTCTAATTCAGGGATAAGATATTCATATAACATGTTTTGAAATGACAATAACGCATCCTCACCATATGGTAATAATAAATACGGTAATAGATTTTCATCTCCACTAAATAATTCTGTCATAATGCAAAAAGGTGTTTCCTCTATTTTATTTAATATTTTTTTACACTCTTCTATTTGAATTACACTCCCATTTAATAATTCATTCAGTTCTTGTAACAAAGGTATCATCTCCTTATAGGTTTTCTTCCTATATATTAGAAGAAAATATCTTTATATATAATGTTTCTTAGGTTCGACACTTTTTCTTTTATTTTTTATTGACTATAGTAAATAAAAATGTTATTATAAGTGTAAGGTAATTAATACCTTTAAAAAAACGATTTTCTATTATTAGTTGTATTTCTCTTGTTTATAAAGGAGGAAACTCCTCCTTTATTCATATCACGGAGCCTTAGCTCAGTTGGTAGAGCATTCGGCTCATAACCGAACGGTCACAGGTTCGAAACCTGTAGGCTCCATTAAATAACTTTTGTACAACTAATATTTATATTTTAGGTAAGTGCTATACATAGAGAGTCCTATTCTCTATGTAAGTGGGATTACTGTTGTGAGAATTCTTGATGCTTAGTCGTTGTGACAAGTATTGTAGTTGGGAGTAATGATAGGAATACCATTTCCCTGAACTTACAATAAGAATTTAATTGGAGGGGATTAAATTCAGCAGTGTGATGACTGTAACATAATTGTTTAACTCCTAATTGTTCTATAAGTTGTTTTGACTAATTCAGCTTATAGAACAAAAAAATCATAGGTTCGACAAGTTTTTTTAAAAAAGTTGTTATAAAAAAAATAAACTTATCTATTATATATATTAGTTTATAAATGTTATGGGGGTATCGTTTAATTAGGTAGGACACTGGTCTCCAAAACCAGGAATATAGGTTCGATTCCTATTGCCCTCGCCAATATTATGGAGGTGAACGGTTTTAATTTAAATGTGGTTCAATTCCACACACCTCCCCTGCTATTACTTTAGGCTTTACGCCTCCGCACGACAGAGTGCAGTAGTATGATTTCACACACATGAAAGAGCTGTGATTGGCTCAACCAAGCGATTAGGAAAGTCTGCATGGATATATATGACGAGGAGCAGACATAGTTCGGTGAGTGGGTTTATTCCGAACATAATATTATCACTATTATTCGCTCGTAGCTCAGTTGGTAGAGCAATCGACTTTTAATCGAGAGGTCATAGGTTCAAATCCTATCGGGCGAACCAAATTATCTTGTGGATATGATGGAATTGGCAGACATATCGGACTTAAAATCCGATGTCCTTGTGACGTGCAGGTTCAAGTCCTGCTATCCGCACTTAAATGTTTCTCAATGTACAATTTAAACATTGATTAGGGGCAATAGCGTTTCTGATGTACGGCTAAAACATCAGTCTATAACATGCGGGTATGGTGGAATTGGTAGACACGATTGCCTTAGGAGCAGTTGCCGTTCGTGGCGTGTAGGTTCGAATCCTACTATCCGTATCATTAATTAAATTAGGTGTATTGACACAGGCTCTGCATAATGTTCGTTCGAGTCGAAAAGAATTCTGGCGAGAATTCTATAAATGGTTACCATTATCGCATCCCATAGACTACAGGTTCGATTCCTGGAAAGGTAATATACGCAATTACTTTTTACGCTTAAGGAGCAGTCTGTGTGAGTACATCTATTATGGGGCGTTAGGCAAGTGGTTTAAGCCAATTGACTTTCTATCAATTATTCGTGGGTTCGAATCCCATACGCCCTTCCAATATGCGATTATAGTGTTTAATGTAGCACGACAGGTTGCCAACCTGTTAGTACGGGTTCAACTCCCGTTAGTCGCTTTTTAAAATCTATAATATTGCTTTTTGTAGCGAGGTGTATCGAAAATGAGCATAAAGCTAAACGAATTAATACCAAATGCAGAGAATTTATTCTCTCAAAAAGAAATAGAACAAATGTTTATTGAAGCTGGTTATGAAAAGATTAAAGAAAACAGGTAGAACAATCATTATTGAATATATTTCTATCAAAAAGAATATTATTTATTTACATTGCGGGTTATTAGTGTAGCGGTTATCACCCCTGCCTTCCAAGCAGGAAACATCGGTTCGATTCCGATATAGCCCTTTTTATTAACAGGATATAGGGTAATTTGGTCACCCACCACATTTGGGATGTGGTTCATGCAGGTTCAAGTCCTGCTATCCTGATATTCATGACGCTTGTAACTTCAGTGGTAGAAGCTACACCCAACTGTGTAGACAAGTCGGTGGTTCGATTCCATCCAAGCGTCCTAAAAAAATTAAGTGTATTGACACAGGCTAATGCGTGAGTGCTCGTTCGATTCGAGAGAAAAGGGTTTACCTAAAAGAGTTGGTTCTACTTGCAATAATTTAGTCCATGGATGTGGGGTTCGAATCCTGAAATTAGAAGAATCATATTTTTCTATAGCGTGGGGCAGTCTGTGTGAGTACATTTAGTCTCAATTATTTATGGTGTTTGTGGTGGAATTGGTAGACACGCCTAACTGTGGATTAGGTGGGAGAAATCCCTTGCAGGTTCAAATCCTGTCATTCACCCTTTTATGCGGAAGTATCTCAATTGGTAGAGGAGCCAACCGTTTGGTGAAATACCCATGAAGGAAACGAGGTAGGCAGGGTTGTAGGTTCGAGTCCTATCTTCCGAAAAGTATCATCCAATTATCGAGGGCGGGTTATCCCGATAACAAACTGTATCGTTAAGGACTTGTATCCTTATATTGATGACTGCCTCTAAATATGGTCGCTATCGCCATAAGTCGTGTCTCATGGGGTCACACGATGAACGAAGGTTAAGGGAAAACCTCAAAACCCGATAGCAAAAGACGTAAACTGTGACGAGTATATGTTTCTACATTATGGGTCTGTAGTTCAATTGGGAGAACACCATCCTTGCAAGATGACAGTCGTAGGTTCAAATCCTATCAGGTCCACTTTCTAACAATAATAATTAGTAGAACAAAATTTTTAATATTTTTTATTGACTATAGTTAATAAAAATGTTAATATACTAATATAAGTTGTTACAGATTCAGAACGATATCTACACGCTATTTACCTGCGATTAGTAGTGTGTAAACTAAACTTGTTCTGTCTCTCCTTTTTAATAGAGAAATTTACACTTTCTCTATTGTGGTTCAGTATCTCAGTTGGTAGAGAGAGCGTTTCATAGGCGTTAAGTCGGTGGTTCGAGTCCACCCTGAACCATCTTATTATTCACCTGTAGCTCAGTTGGTTAGAGCAGTCGCCTGTTAAGCGAAAGGTCGTAGGTTCAAGTCCTACCTGGTGAGCCATATATGGTAATTGTGGGTTCAAATCCCATCATTGCCACCTTTGACAATTCGACCATTAACAAAGAACGGAGAGATACGTTTGTTAACAGAGTCGGAAAAAACTTGGGGTTGAGTTGATAGCCCGTTATAAGTCTCAACTCACTCTCCTTACTATTGAACTATAGCCAAGTTGGTAAGGCACAGGACTTTGAATCCTGTTAGCCCTGGTTCGAGCCCAGGTAGTTCAACCAAATGGTGCATTGGAGCAGTTGGAGTGCTCGCTTGCCTGTCACGTAAGAGGTCACGGGTTCAAATCCCGTATGCACCGCCATATTATTTCTGGATGGACAAATTGGTAAAGTCACCTGTCTTTGACACAGGCGTCAGTATTGACATTGGAGGTTCGAAGCCTTCTCCAGAAGCCATTATTATCATGGAAGGATACTCTAATTGGTAAGAGACCTGTCTTGAAAACAGGCGTGGACGTGAGGAGCGTTATGGGGGTTCAAGTCCCTCTCCTTCCGCTTTATAACATGCGAGGATTGTTCTTTTCGATTTATGTAATCGAACTTGGGTTAGATTCCTAAGTCTCGCCACAATACGGCAAATGATTCGCTATCGTTTGTGCGATATTAGAGTGTGAGGGTAGCTCCCTCACTACTTATGGGGTATTGGTGAAGATGGTTAACACATCCGACTTTCTATCGGAGATTCAGGGGTTCGAGTCCCCTATACCCTACCATTCATGGGGATATAGTGTAGCGGTTTAACACGCTTGGCTGTCTACCAAGTAGCACGGGTTCGAGTCCCGTTATCCTCGTTTAGGACTTAATACGTTTCTTTCTAATTAAGGCACTTATGAAGTGTAATAACTTGTAAGTGTCACTAATTATAGAAAGTTTTATGTTGCTTGGGTGTCCGACCTAAAAAAAAAACGAAAATAACCCTTGTAACCATGTCGCATTGGTGAAATTGGCTAACACACTCGGCTTTCTACCGAGCATTCGCAGGTTCGAATCCTGTATGCGATGTTCCACTTGGGCGTGTTTCCTTTTTAGGATAAAGTCTACGCTGAGTAATCAGGCGGTCTAAGGTGAAACATCTTAGAAAAAATGAACTGGTATGTACCCGTGAACCCTAACACGTCAAATAGGGAGCTTATATGGGAATATAGTGTAGCGGTAAACACGCCTGGCTGTCTACCAGGTAGCACGGGTTCAAATCCCGTTATTCTCGCTTAGTTTTAGAGCCATAACAAATGGCATAAGATGACTCTCAATTATTTTCATGATTTAGTAAGTTATCTATTTAGTCAAGCAGACGGTCTAAGGTGAAAACATCTTAGCGAAATGCGGTGAATCCTAACACGTTAAATAAATGGAAGCTTATAAGGTGAACTGGAAATTGGAGACTGCGTGTAAAGCAGATACCGTAGGGTCAATTCCCTACCACCTTCTTATCATGCCGATTTAGCTTAGTGGTAAAGCGATTAGGAGTACTCATTAACATGACTATTGGACGTAGGTTCGATTCCTACATTCGGCTTTTTAAACTTATTATTACTGAGCATATGGGACTTTAAAAGTTAATACCTTTTAAGGGAGTGAGTTCGATACTCACCTCAGTAACCACATGCGGTCATAGTGTAGTGGTAACATAACAGACTTCCAATCTGTTGTCACGGGTTCGAATCCCGTTGGTCGCTTTATAAGAAATATCCAAATCAGCAAATATTGCAGACCAGTTAGCAAAGGGTTACGTATTTATATATGGGCGCCTTTTGTTCGCAAGGATATATTCTTACAAAATTAAATACCACTCCCTGCCTCTTAAATTGATGAATGTGCCTATCTTGGGGTGTAGCAAAGGGGAGCAACTGAGGATAGGTTAGGCGAAAACGACTTGTTTATGGCATATGGCAAGTATACCACGGAGTCCTCAAGAGCTGAAGTTAGAGACCAAGTCGTCCAAGTGGTTTGTAAGCTCTATAAAAAGGTGTTTCACTACCGTAAATGTGACCTATAGAGATTCCTTTTAAGGACAATTTTAATGTGAGTGAGTCCTTATGCTTTTAAAAACTCAGATTGTTCTCACAAGCAATTCTACCCACCAGGTCAAGTTTAGAGGTTTAGAGACCAGGCATTTTTTCTTAGGCCTTTTGAGCCAGTGCGAATTGCACATTTTCGGAGTTTTGAATGATAAAATCATTCTTGCTCCCTATCATGGACGGTAATCTTGATGGTACGGGAGTGCGGTCTGCAAAACCGTAATGGACGGTTCGAATCCGTCACCGTTCTTTAGCGTTAACTTATAAATTTCATAGAGGTAGACAAGGTTCTCTACACGCTTAGTAATAACTAAGTCACCAGAGATGAGGGATATGCCGACCCTCCTATGATATTTATTACACCGATTTAGCTCAGTGGTAGAGCACCGTCTTGATAAGGCGTAGGTCAATGGTTCGAATCCATTAGTCGGTATTCATTAAGAAGAGGTAAAGAATAGTAGCACTTTAGGTTGCAACCATACTATTCGTGGATTATGTCCCTAACCTCTTCTTAATATTAATAAAACATTATAAATTGATGTTTAATTTATGGCAGGATAGCAAAGTGGTTAAACGCAACGGACTGTAAATCCGTTCTCTTCGGAGTTCGGGGGTTCAAATCCCTCTCCTGCCCCCATATGTGCCATTAGCTTAATTGGTAGAGCCACGTAATTCTGCATATGACTCTTTGAGCATAAAACAGTCGTGAGGTCGGAGTTCGAATCTTCGATGGCACTTTATTCGCCAACTTAGCTCAACAGGTAGAGCGATTGACTTGTAATCAATAGGTCGTGGGTTCGATTCCTACAGTTGGCATTAGAACTTAAAGAGTTTCTTTCTATCGGAAGGCACGGATAATGCCCTAATCCAAATATTCCAGTGAGAGTTTTATCTTCAAAAGGTGTTCGATTAAAAAACCAAATGAACCTTTTAGCCATATGACGCATTGGTGAAACTGGCTAACACACTCGACTTTCTATCGAGCATTCAGGGGTTCGAATCCCCTATGCGTTGCCAATTTTATTATCGGTTTGTGCACGTATGGAGTGCAAGAAGGAATTATGAATAAGACCAACGCTTGCGTGTCTATTTATCCTTTTGGAGAAGTTCAAGACTTCTACTTACCGTTTTTAACAAGTGAATTTTACTTTTGTAATTAATAATGATGAAGGAGTTTTTATTATGACACCTCATGTTGTTGCAAGTAACACGTTTGGATTTAAAGAAGATGAATCAGTTTTGATTGTTCCTGTAAAAGAACTGAATAAAGAATTGGTTTTGTCGGTTACCAAGAACTTTTTAGCTTTTGGTCGTTCATCAAACGTAAAAGTTGTAATATTAGCAAATTCTATTGAAGAATTAAAAAATATTTTAACTGAAGAAGATTTTGATTTTGTTGTGGAAAATACACGTTCATTATTAAACTCTTTCGAGTCATGGCGAGAACCTGAAAAATCATCTATTTAATTAGTTTCAAAGCTTGAACTTTCTTCAATACTACTGATACATGTGCTAACCTACCGCTATCAGTAGAAAAAACTTGTAGTTATAATAGCATACTTGAAGAAGCTCTCTTGAGTAGGTAGAACTTCTTCTTATAACGAAAGATTTCTAAGTTGGGAGTTTTATAAGAAATCTAAGACTGTTGAGGTAGAACAGGTAGCTACACGCTTGAATATGTTTCGAACAGTTCGAGTCTTAAAAAAAGCTTAATTGCTAAGAGATGTGGGGATTACCACCCCACCAACAGTCACAACAATTGCTGTTGATTGGATTACATCTTTGCCATTGTTATAAAAGACATGCAAATTTGTAGGAGGCTCGATTCCTCCCTTCAGCATTTTATATGGTTTGATAGCTGAGATGGATTAGCATCAGTTTGAAGCACTGAGGAGGTTGGTTCGATTCCAACTCAAACCACTTTGAGGTTTTGGGCGATTCCCACTATATTTTGTAGAAATAATCGCTTTTGTTTATTCATGGAATATTACTTTTGGATAGTGTTATCGACTGGTTTTACTGTTTCGACAGTTTGGGGCTGTTGATTTACAGGTTTGAAAGTATTACATTTACGATTTTAATTAACAAAAAGGTGGTGTTTACTATGGGGGCAACGTATCCAACTACAAAGGGGCAATGCATTAAAGCCTTAAAAGAAAAAGGCTTTAATCGACATCCACAAGACCTTCGTAAATTAGAGTTACATAAGCATTCCGAAGTATTAAATGTATACTTCAAATATGCTCACGCTGAATAATTCGCTTTATCTATATAGATAAAGCTTTCCTATGCGGAATAGTATAAGGCAGAACAGCTATTGGACGAGTGTACATATATGCCGATAGAAGGAACGGTTCGATTCCGTTAATCCGCTCCAATTCATTTTTATAAAGTCGGTGGTTACTTATGGATTTAAAGAAAAACAATAATGGTCGTTATTGGGCAAAGGCTCTGACTGCTTGTGTAGGAGTTATTTCAATTTCTACATTAGCTTATTTAATGAATGACCCCTTTGTTTTAGTTGCTCTACTATTTGTATTAGCAGTTGTTGAAATTATTTAAATTATTCTCTCGTAGCTCAATGGTAGAGCGGTTGGCTGTTAACCAATAGGTTGCAGGTTCGAATCCTGTCGAGGGAGTTTCTATTATGGAGCGGTACTCAAACTGGTAAAGAGGTCTGATTGCTAATCAGATAGGTGATGTTTACATCATGCGAGGGTTCGAATCCCTTCTGCTCCTTATTTCATATTTTGCCTCGTTAGCTCAATAGGATAGAGCAACGCACTTCTAATGCGTAGGCTACAGGTTCGAGTCCTGTACGGGGCGTATTCCCTTTTTACAGTAGTCATGTGAATTGATTGGACTTACCCAATTACATGATAAAAGCAAATGAAAAACTTCAAAAGGAAAGTATAAGAGAAGCAATGTTTGGTAAGTACAACTTCCTCCTTTTGTGATATTTTAAGTTTTTTTCAGACCTGTTACAGGGACCCAAATAGATTCCGATGCGGAATAAGGGACTGTGTAAGACACAGACTGAATTATAGGTTTATAAAATATCAATCTTATATATACGCTTCATTAACTCAGAGGATAGAGTATCCGTTTCCTAAACGGATGGTCGAAGGTTCGAATCCTTCATGGAGCATTTTTAAACAGGTAAATGCCTGTTTTTTATTTTGAAGTGAAAAGTTACTACTTACCTTTTAAAATTGAGGAGGTGATGATATGCACCCTACAAAGGATGTAAAAAAGAAATCTAAAAATGCAATTCTTAAAAAATATCAAAAACAAATTACCGTAGATTTTTTGAAAGATTTCAAGAAAAATATAGACACTACTTTTAAAATAAATAACACTGATTCTCTACTTACCTATGAGAACACCTATATTCATCTTGAATGCACGATTGGTTGGTGGGAAGCTGTAAAAACAACTTGTGAAAAATATGAGTTACACGATTTATTAAGTTATTACAACAACTTAAATTGGATGAAAAGCGATGCCTTTGATTTGGAATTATCTCATCTATTGATAACGAATGCTATTATAAAACAAAAATAAATATTAACTTGCAGAAGGAGACTTTTTATGAAAAGCAGATATAAAAAACACCTAAAAAGAATGAGTAAAAGAAGTCCTATCATTTCATTTTCTCAAGCAGATATTCATCATAAAGGTAGTGTTTTAATAGAAGACGAATTATCAACTTTCTCTCAACATATGAAATTAGACCCCGAAGAAACATATTCTGCTACCTATACATCTAAAAAAGAAGAAATGATTTCAAATCTATACTTCTTTGTTGATAATTATTTGATGTGCGGAGGGCATACACATATATTCTTGCTTGTTCCATTAACCAATGGCTTTTATCAAGTTCTTGAGAAGGAAAATATATCAGAATGGGTTAATGCTTATTGGAAGAAAGAAGACCCTAATAATCAACGAGATTGGCGTTATATGGACGAAGACATAAATGATTTGTTCGACTATATGATAAATCAATTCAATAAGCATGTTAAGAAGAAAAAGAAGCGTGTATTTACAATGAATGTTTCCATCAAAGAGATGCAACGAATGATTAAAGAATCTATTGATAACAATCCGCCAAAACCTATAGTTGTAGGAGAAGTTCGAGAAGGTGTTTGCGATTATCTATGTCATGCAATTAAGAATTCATAGTTCAACAAAACACTTCTTTTCAGCTCTAAATCACGACAAAAAACGCAGAGACTTATCTCCCTGCGTTTTTATTTATTATTTGTCTATTCCTTCAGTAAAGCCAAGTCATAATCTGAACGGATAAACTTTATAGATAATTCTCTATTTGTATCGTTTCCTAAAACAGTGTATACCTTTCTCATTTCATCCTTCGAAAAATGAGTTCCTAACAATCCATTTACACCTCTCAGGATTTTACTTTGCCAGTATATCGTTGTCCCTTTACAACTTGGTCTTGATAACCAAGCTAATACTTTGCATTTGAAATCCAGTTCATTTTGAGTATCTTCCAATCTAAAATAAATGTTGTTTATTGGTTCAAAAATCAATTCATTTCTATCGTTAATAAATGATTTCGGAAACAAAACTTTTGTATTTTTAAGTAAATCCTTTATTCCAGATACACCACTTCCATTGGACAACTCGTTATCCTCTTTCTGAAATAATTCGATTTGAGTCATACCATAAAGCATTCTAAATCTCTCCTTTTTATTCTTCTTTGTATAAGAACCTGTCTTTTTAACGTCATAGTATGATACAGAACTTGTAGCATTCGTATTCCGTATATCGAAAGGAAAGAATTTGCAGAACCTTCTATCCCCTGCCGTTTAGTTTTGTTCTATCTGCAATCAGTAACTTCTTTACATATAAAAAGGTCAAATAATACTTATTGATTACTTTCGGATTTCTTATCTTAATCCCTACTTTTCTCTCATTCGTCTTCAAATTGATATATCTTATCTGATTCAACCATGTGCTGATAAGCTACATTCAATCCATCTAATTTCGCTTGCAGTCTCTTTTTCTCTTTACCACTTGTGTTTGCTATTCTTCCCTTTAAATAATTCATGCTATTTATAAGCCATTCCTTTTGTTCGTTCCAAACTTCTTTATATGTCATTCCGATTCATCCTTTCACAACATTTCATTTGAATTATAATATATTTTATTGACTATAGTAAATAAAATGTTATGATTTATTTATAAAACAAATAATTAAGGACGTGGAAAAATGACTGAGCAAGAATATCGTAATTTTAGAATGTGGGAAACAAAGTTAAAAGTAAATGAACAGGCGAAAGAAGAATTAAAAGTATCAGAAGGAACAAGCTTTTCAGAGAATAAATTATTCTTAAATTCTAATCGCAATTGGGTCGCTACTTCCATGCCTATTCTATACTCCAATGACGAAGTTCATTTTGTCGTATCACCATTAATTTCTAATGGTACAGATGAAGGTGTGAGTGGTTTAGAATCTATTATTTTCACTAAAGAACAATTAATGAAGACATTCGATATTTTAACTACAAACTAAAAATATATTAAATGTTTTCAATTTAACGAAACGGAGATGAAAAAATGAATAATTATTTAGTTGCATTGTGTGAAGGTGGAGATGTGGGGCGACCTGATATCTCATATAATGATTTTCAAATTATTGAAGCAGAAAATGAATTCGATGCCTGCAAAAGATATAACAAAGTTAATAATTGCTGCTATTTTTTTGGAGAAGTTTTAGCTTTAGTTAGGGATAAAGAGCCTGTAGAAAAAGCGTTAACAAGAAGAATGAATATTAAAATGTGGTTCAACCTATTTTCTACAGGTGCTTTAGAAAGCGTTGATAAAAAGGAGCCTCAAAAATGACAGAATTAGAATTTGATAGAGTACAAATTTTCTATACACCATTGTATTTAGCTAAAACATTTATAGATGCTTTAGAGGGAAAAGAGCTATTAGAATTAGCAGAGTCATTTATGTTGAATAGAAAACTAAACACTTGGTATCTTACAGCAATGCCTATTCCCTATCCTAACGACACCACTACTTATTTAGTACAAGCTGTCGATAAGGATAATCGATTCATCCCTGTTTCATCTATGGTACTATCTAAAGAATATTTTATGAATTTATTTTCGTTAAAAAAGGAGTTTTAACGCATGAAAAACAGATTTCAAGTGCAAATCTCAGCAATATATCATTTCTTTAAAAGTACAAAAGCAACAAACAAAAAGGCGATAGAAACATTTATGTATCATGATTGGATGAAGTGTGACGATTTAGAAAAACGAGACGATACGGGTGTATATTTTACAATGGGTGCAATTGAACCAAAGACAAAAAAATCTATTATTCTTGATTCCATTATTGTTGTATCTGAATCCGAATTTGAAAGTTTATTTTACGGTGCAGAAAAACTTACTATCTCTCCTTCTGCCTATATTGAATCGTTGGAGAATTGGTTAATATTTGTAAGTGATGGTTATCAACATAACTTTGATAGATTCTTAGAGTTACAGAAAACTGAACACTATGGAGCATTCGCAGAATATGAACAAATCGGATTTTTACCCCTTGCTTCTCTTGTTAAGTCTATATCTAAATTGAAATACACTTCTTTTTATATAAAAGACTCTATGCCATTTGAGATTATGGCGAGAAGAACAAAATATGATTTTTACGAATTCGAAAATACAGAAGAAGAAAAATACATCTCTCATTTAGAAGAACTACTCATTTATGTTTGTCACTTCTATCAGAAAAATCATGACCACTTCTTCCAGATGTATATAGACCAGAAAAACAAATACTACTACCGATTAGCTACCGTTCAAGGCACTCGTTATCGTTCTGAAGTTAAAAATATTAGCGAGTTGTGTGATGAATGTTTTATCGTTACTTTTATTGAAGAAAAAGAACATGAAATTTTATTAAAAAAACTAACAGAGAATCGGACAAAAAGAAATAAGAAAGAAAATGCATAGAGGGAAAACCCCTCTATTTTTTATGAATTAATTTTATTTCATTGACTATAGTTAATAAAATAAGTTAAAATATATGTATACAAATATAAAAAAATATGTACGAATTAGTTAGAAAAGGAGAGGTGAAAAATTTGTCTGTATTTAATTTAGAAAATTATCTTAGTGAACCAAAGTCAGCTTTAGATGATTTCGAAGTCGATGATGAAATTACCATTGTCACCCTTCCACTTGATACAATTTACGAAAATTCAGAATCGGGTTATCGTGTTTATGCTTGTCAAAGTGAAGAAGGTCAGTCATTTAAAATGAACGGAAAATTCATCATGCCACTTAATCCGAATATTCACTATCAGGTAAATGGAGTTATTGTATTTTATAAAGGTGAAAAACAAGTAAAAATGAATCGGGTTTCACCTATAAAGCCAATTGGGAAAAGAGGCATCGTTCGTTACTTACGAACTTTAAAAGGTCTGAAAAATAGAGCAGAGGATATTTATAGCGTTTTCGGTGATAAATCTATTGATATGTTGATAGAAAACCCTGAAGAAGTTGTTAGTAGAATTAAAGGGATTGGTAAAAAAAGTGTGGAAGCTTGGAAAAAACAACTTGAAAGTCTAACA
Source organism: Bacillus sp. CCNWLW194 (assembly GCF_037120585.1). Classification (NCBI taxonomy): domain Bacteria; kingdom Bacillati; phylum Bacillota; class Bacilli; order Caryophanales; family Bacillaceae; genus Bacillus; species Bacillus sp. CCNWLW194. Next base: position 372,821 of record NZ_JBBBBL010000004.1, read on the forward strand.
AATTCACAGTATACATTGTCTTATTTATTAGATATTGGTTTGTCGTTTGAGCAATCAAAAAGCTTATACAGCGAATATAAAGATGATATCATTCGTTTAATTTCAGAAAATCCTTATCTTTTAGCAAGAAAAATTCCAGGATACGGATTTAAAAAATGTGACAAAATCGCTAAAGATATTCACTTTGACATGCTAAGTGATGAACGTATTCAAGAAGGGATTATTAATGGACTTGATGAGGCAACAAAAGAAGGTCACTGCTTCTTACATAAAGATGATTTAATTGAAAAAACAAGAGAGATATTGAGAGTTACACTTCCTTCTAAAGAAAGCGAACGTTTATTAAAAGAAACAATAGATGAAAAAATCTCTTATTACTTTGGTACAATCCAAGTTATGATTCCAAGGGATGAACTAAACGCTTATTATGAACGTTGGAAATCAGCTCGTTATAAAAATGAAAAAGAAAAGTGTTTGTATCCTTTATTTGATATTCCGTATGAACTGATTGAGGAAGAAATTGAGAATTTGCTTACTTTTGAGAGAATTGTCATAGAACAAGACCGTGTGTATTTAGAATACATCCATAGTGCTGAAGTCCGTGTGGCAGAAGAGCTTTATCGTCTTTCAGATACGCAAGAATGGAAGAATCAAATAGATATTAAGGCTGAATTAGACAAGTATCTATCTGCTGAAGGTATTGAATTAGAAGAAAAACAAGAAGAAGCCATTTTAACATTCACGAAAAGACGTGGTGGTTTTTATGTACTAAATGGTTCCGCAGGTTGTGGGAAAACATTCGTTTTAAAAATCATATTAAAAATCTTCAATATTGTATGTAAATCAAATGGCATTACTCCCTACCTTCAATTATTGGCTCCAACTGGAAAGGCCGCTAAAGTTGCTAAGAAATCAACAAATGAAATATGTCTTACTGTACATAGAGGATTAGAATTCCGTGGAGGAGAAGGATTTACCTTCAATGCATCCAATCCTTTACCAGGGAACATTATCGTTTTAGATGAAAGCTCGTTTTTAGATGTGGAATTATCTAAGGATTTACTACAAGCAATTAAACGTGGTGCTACAGTTATCTGGATGGGCGATATTAAACAGTTGCCGAGTATTGGTCCAGGCAGTGTTCTAAAAGATATCATTGAAAGTGGAGTTCTTCCAGTTGTTACATTAGATGTAGTAAAGCGTCAAGGAAAGCAATCAGGTATTGCAAAAAACGCAAAAAAAATCATTGATGGTGAAATGATTGAAACTTGCGAGGATACAAAGGATTCCTATGCTGTATTTCGTGATTCACCTAAGGTTATTTTGAAGAACATTCTCGAATCTGTTAAACGTGTCCTTACGTTCCCTGATTATACACTGGATGATATCCAAGTTCTATCACCTCAAAAAACAGGTATTTTAGGAACATATATGATTAACTTGTTAATGCAAGAAGCTTTTAACGAAACTGAATCTACTGTTACTTCTTTAAATAAAGAATTCACTGTAGATAATGAACGTTTTTCTCTGTACTTTAAAGAAGGCGATAAAGTCATTAACATGCGTAATAACGACTTAAAAGTTTGGTACAAAAAAAGTTACGTTTCAACTGAAGACAGTAACGTTCTTCTTACCCAATATACACCGAATAAAGATGCTAAAGGTGGCATTGCAAACGGTGAAACTGGTGTAATTGAAGCAATCCGAAAAATCAAAGAACCAGTTGATAATAAGGAGAATATAAAGGGTGCTATTCCTGCAAAAACGAAGGAAATCATTCGTATAATTGTAAAATACGATGATGGTTATATCTTCTATGATAACAAGGAAAAAGAAGATTTAGACCATGCATACGCATTCTCTATTCACAAGTCTCAGGGTTCACAATGGAGAGCTTGTATCATGCCAATTTCTATGCTTCACTACAGAATGCTTGATAATAGCTTGTTCTATACTGGATTTACACGAGCTCAAGAATTTAATGTGGTAATTGGTGAAGAAAGAGCGATTAAACACGCAATTAAAACGTACAAGTCAAGAGAGCGTAACACCACTCTAAAAGAGCGTTTAGAAAGTTTATATCTCATTTAATAAAAAAGTCGCAAAGAAAATCAATTTCTCTGCGACTTTTTCTATGTTATGTTCATAACTTTACATGCGAGATAACTGCTCCCAATTTATTTCGGCAACCTCTACTCCCCACTGCTTTGCTAATTGTTTTTCATGTTCAACAGCTTCTAATGGAAAAATCGTTTTGTTATTTTTTATATGAAATAAACAAAATTCATCTTTATCTTGGACAATGACTTCTTTCATTTTTTGTCTATTTCGATAGCAAAAACGAATAATTTCCTCATCATTTCTCAAAATAACAGGAGGTAATTGCACATCCTCCCCTTCTATTTCAGTTGTTAAGAAACCTTTATATGTATCTGTCGTCATCTATTACATCCCCAATCCATACCATTCAACATTTACCTCAAGTTTATCATAAAACTAACTGTGTAGTTATCATTCTTTTTATTAATGTTTTAAGAAATCGAAGAAATATATTACTTTATTTATACATAAAAATAAATCGCATAATTTAGCCTCTCCCCACTTCGTTGTTAAGTAAAATATTTTTTATTTACTTTACCATTTATATAGACTATAGTTAATGTTATAGAGAGTTATTGATAACAAAAGGTGGTGACAGCATGAATAAAGAATTACATATCATATTAAAGGACGGAAAACCATGGTCTGGTGCTTCTCAAGAAACATTTGCTAAGGTATATTATGATGAGGGAAAAGCTATTCAAATTGCAAAAAGTGCTTGTACCGCTGAAGCAAATCGTTTTTATGAATATGGAGAAGGTTATTATCAAAATGAAGAGTTATCTTTAACTGAACGCAAAAAATTAGCTAAAGATTTAGCGGATAAAGAATGGATTAAACGATGGAAAGTAAAACCAATGATATTAAAAGAGGAGCAAAACTAATGATTGAACAACAAATTAAACAATTACGTGAAGAAGTTATGAAACATGATTTGCTATATGATGAAGGTACTCCTATTATTACTGATAGCGAATATGACCAAATGTATTATGAATTGGTTTCATTGGAAGAAAAACACCCTGAATTTGCTGATGAAAATTCTCCTACCAAACGGATTTATTCAGTTGTAGTTGACAGTTTAAAAAAAGTAAAACACTCTACACCCATGTTGTCACAAGATAAAGGCCATACAGAAGAAGATATTGTGAAATTCGCAAACAAATCTGATGATGAAATTATTGCGGGAGATAAAGAAGACGGATTAACGATTGTATTAAAGTACAATAACGGTATCTACTATGAGGCTTCAACAAGAGGCGATGGTTATATTGGTGAAGATGTAACACACACTGTAAGAACTATTACTAACCTTCCTAAGAAAATCTCATTTAAAGGGTATCTTGAGGTTCGTGCTGAATCCGTTATTCCTTTCTCTGAGTTTGAACGAATTAATGTAGATGGTAAATATAAATCCCCTCGCAACTTAGTTTCTGGTTCTGTACGTACATTAAATGCGAATATTGCTAAAGAACGTGGCTTAAGTATTATTGCTTTTGATTTAGTTAAAGCAGAGGGAATTACCTTTGAAAAGGATACTGAGCAATTGGAATTTTTAAAAGAACAAGGGTTTAACGTGGTTCCATACAAAGTGTTTAAAAACACACCTGAAGGAATAAAAGAATTGATTCAATATTGCTTAACATACAACAAAGAAGTTCGACCAACAATTCCTCATATGATTGATGGACTTGTGCTTAAATTTAATAATTTAGCTGTTCGAGAATCTTTAGGTTATACATCTAAGTTCCCTCGTTGGGGCTTTGCTTTTAAATTTGATAGTCTTGATGCCACAACAAAACTACTTAATATCGTAGAGACCGTTGGTAAATCTGGACAAATTACACCAAATGGTATTTTTGAACCTGTTGAGATTGATGGTGTTACTATTCAAAAAGCTTCTCTTGCAAATTACGACAACATAAAAGAACGTGATATCCGTATTGGAGATACAATTGTTGTTGCTCGTGCAAATGATGTCATTCCACAAATTGTATCGGCTGTTACTGAACTACGTGATGGAACAGAAAAAGAAATCTTACCGCCTACTTGTTGTCCTGTATGTAATGGAGAAGTGGTAAAAGAAGAAGATAATGTTCATTATTTCTGTATTAACAGTACATGTAGTGCTCAACAAGAACGTATTTTAAAACATTTTGTATCTCGAAATGCAATGAATATTGATGGATTAGGGGCAAAAACAGTTGAAACATTTTACGAAAAAGGTATCCTTTCTTCTATCTCTGATATTTATACTTTAAAAGATAACTTAGATAAATTATCTGTATTACGTGGATTCGGGGAAAAGAAGATTCAAAAAATGTTAGCAGGGATTGAGGAAAGCAAACATGTCCCCCTATCTAAATTCTTATACGCTTTAGCTATTCCAAACGTTGGTTCCAGTACAGGAAAAGACATTGCAAATAAATTTAAAACAATGAGACATCTAATCGAACTTTCAAAAGACCCTGTTGTGCTAAAAACAGAATTAATGAAAATTGATGGCATCGGTGAGACAGTAGCAAGTAGTATGGTAAGTTACTTTGAAGAATCTCACAACATTGAGCTTATTGAATTCTTGTATTCAATTGGATTTTTAATGATGGAAGAAGTAGAAGAAATTATCGCCTCTGAAGAAATTGAGGGTAAGATTTTCGTCATTACAGGCTCATTATCTAAACCTCGTAATGATATCAAAAAAGAAATTGAAGCTCGTGGTGGAAAAGTATCAGGTTCAGTATCTGCAAAGACAGACTTCTTAGTTCTTGGTGGATACAATCATGTAACAGGTGAATTACCTGAAAAAGAAACTAATAGCTCTAAGTATAAAAATGCTGTTAAGTTTGAGTGTCCTATTATTTCTGAAGAAGAGCTATTTGAAAAGATGAAATAGTTGCGATTACAAATATTTTAAAGCAGAGAAAGTTCTCTGCTTTTTATTTTATTTTCAACAAATAAAATATCATGTAGATAAATTGTTAAAAGTATTTTATTTCACACGCATATAAAGACACAATAAAAAGACTTGTATTCATAACGAATACAAGCCCTTCAACTTAATGAATAATTGGATTGTAAAATGCACGACCAGATTTTTTTAATTTCAAAGGTTTGAAATCATTATAAATCTGTTCAAAATGATTCGCATCAAAATCAAACCAACATGCATCCCACTCTCTATCCAGTTTATTTAGTTTGTTTTCAGACAAGAAATAAATCTGCATAGCATGTGAACCGTCATGATGATGACCAGAAATGATAATTGAACCATCTTTATCTACACTTACGTCAATAGATTCTACTCGTCCCATACATTCTAATGGATTCTCATCATACGATAACATTCTGCCTCCTACAGGATTTCCATTCCAACGTCCTACATGACCTACAAGAGCAATACGTTCAACGTTTGTTTTATATCGTTTTTCGTACTGTTCAATTTCTGATTGTAAGAAATCCATAAAATATCGTTTTTCACTTTCCCAAGCAGAGTCTGACCATTGAATTGTACTCACATCAAATCCATCTTCTTCTTTAAAGTCATTACCGATATGCCAAACATCCTCAACCTTGTTATATGCTTCTTGGCAATCTCCTGTTGATAAAATTGTTGTCATGATTATTTCCTCCTAAAATTAATTTGTATTTTGAATACACCTGTTTATATAATCCTTATATTATAGATAGATGGACTTCATCCCATAACAAGTATAGAAATTTATATTTAACATAAATAATAATATTTTATTGACTTTAGTTAATAAAACGTTTTATAATTATTTATAGATACATACGTTTAGATAACTAAGGAGAGATATTAAAATGGCTATTACATTAGAGAAAAAAACGGAAATTGCAAAAATTGTATTAGAAAAGGTAAACCTTACAGGGGTCGTTGCTCAAGTTGTTTTTGTGCTCGATGGTTCTACTTCTATGACACATTTATATAAAAACAACACTGTACAGGACGTTACAGAATCCATCTTAGCTGTCGCTTTAAATATTGATGATAACAATTCTATTGATGTTTATGGATTCGGTAAAAGCCACAGAAATATTGGTGATGTAAGTCGAGCAAACTACCGTAATTACATTCAAAATGTTTTTCTGAAGAAGTTCGATTTAGAGCCTTATACTGCTTATGCAGGTGTTATGAACGAAATTGTAAACGAGTACGGAACAAAAACTACAACAAAAACTATCGAACAACCTAAAAGCGGATTTTTATCAAAATTGTTAGGAAAAACAGAAGTTGTAAAAGTTGACAAAGAACAGGGACCTGTAAAGCATCCAACTTTTGTAGTATTCATTACAGATGGTGATAATTTCGATAAACCAGAAGCAGAACGTATTATCCGCGAGTCTTCTGACCAACCTATCTTCTGGCAATTTGTTGGAATTGGTCAAGAAGGAAACTTTTCATTCCTTGAAAAATTAGATAATATGAGTGGTCGTGTAATTGACAACGCTAATTTTGTTCGATTTACCAAAGAAGAAATTAATAGCATGTCTCAAGAAAAACTATATGAAAAGCTTATGAATGAGTTTCCTCTTTGGATTAAAGAAGCAAAAGCTCATGGTTTCATTCAATAATAAATAACAAATAGAAAAGCTCAATGACTTGTAATCATTGAGCTTTTTCTTGTTCATTTAAATGACGTTTTAATCCTTCCAGTAATTCTTCTTTACCTTCTACTGTTACACCATCTACTTTTTTATAACTAACCACATCTTCTCCCACTTTTTTGAACTCTATATAAGTATAAAAATAGTATCTAAAATTCAACTCTCCTTCTTTTATCTCATAAGGCTTTACAGTTATTTTCCCATCAAATTCAAAATTTGTATCATTTGCTGTTCTCTGTCCTTTATACGTAAATAAAATCCAATCGTTATGTTCATAACCTTCAAGTTGTGCTAAGAATTCAGTGGACTCAACACTGGAATCTTTCCATTTTGCATAAATTCCCTTCCACATATCTTCTATTCTTTCCACTCTTTGATTCCACAGTGATGCTGTGATAATTTGAATGTTCTTACCTTCAAACAAGAGCTCATCTAAATCAAAATATTCTCCATATATTCTTCTTTTATTTCCAACCAATGCAGGTTCCCCTTTTAAATCACTAACTTTTTGTTGTTCTTCTAAAAACAAATGCTCAAATAACGCCACCTCACTTTTTTTACGCTTCAAAATACTCTTTGTTCGCTTCACTGCAAACTTCTCGTTTTCTAACATCTTCAATAAATCTGGTACTCCCTTTTCAACAAGCATTATTGCCGTCGTTTGAGCAACTTCTTTTTCCCCTTTCTTCATCGCTTCGTCATATGCTTCTTTTAATTTTAAAATTTCTTGTATTTCCATTGTTACACCTCGTAAATTATTTTTTACTTTTTAATAGTATATCATTGACTTTAGTTAATAACAAATGTAATATTGATTATAGATTATAAAGAAAAAAGTAAATGAAAAGACATATAAATTTTAATTTTTAGGAGATGTAATTATGAGTTCAAACAAATTAGGTGCTCGAATGAAAGAGTACGAAAATAAAACAAAATTAACAAAAAGAAGCCCCGTAATTATTCGTATTGACGGTACACACTTTCACACATATACAAAAAATATGAAAAAACCGTTTGACGAGGTACTCGCAAAAGCATTCTGGGAAACAGCGAAATATCTTGCTCAAAACATTATGGGGTGCAAAATGGTTTACCACCAAAGCGATGAAATTTCATTATTATTAACAAACTATGAAAAAGTAACAACTCAATCATGGTTCGGTAATGACTTGCAAAAAATGGTTTCTGTATCTGCTTCTATGGCCACTGCAAAATTCAATGAGATTATGTTCCCTATTACAGGAACACTTGCATTTTTTGACAGTAGAGCATTTGTATTGCCGAAAGAAGAAGTGACGAACTATTTCTTATGGAGACAACAAGACGCTACGAAAAATAGTATTGCAATGGTTGCTCAATCAAACTTTAAACACAAAGAATTACAAGGATATAACGGTTCTCAGTTACAAGAAAAACTATTTACAGAGAAGAACATTAACTGGAACAACCTCCCTATTTGGCAAAAACGAGGTGTATGTATTACGAAACAATCCTATTTAAAAGGTACTGCTACAAGAACAAAATGGGATGTAGACTTTAACACACCTCAGTTCTCTAAAGATAGAGATTATATTGACCAACATGTCTTCAGTGAATTTGAAATGATTTCAAGAAAAGTTGAGCTGAATCTTCCAAAAGAACAACTTCAATCTTTATTGAGTGAATACTATGATTCTAAAATTTTGATTCCGTCTTGCCGTAATATAAGTGAAAAAGAGAGAATTGAAAATAGTCATTACCACGAATTACGGTCAATAACTGAAACAATTTTTGATGCTTTTAAAGAACATTCTATCCAAACTCTATCAGACTTTGCTGTTGTTCTTCGATATGTCTTTATCCAAACTTTCGGAGATACAGTGGAAATTAATTTAGATGTTTATATGGATGTTTCAAAAAATTTAATTAAAAAATCAAAGCACTACGATTCGATTGTAGCGTAGGCTAACTACTATATAAGGAGTTGCATATAAACATGCTTACACTCATCCATAAAATGATTGAAAATTCCCACCTATTTGTGGTGGGGGCTTTATCTATAGCACTTCTTTTATCACTACTTCCTACTTCTAAGGGTAACTATAGAGGAACAATTCGTTTCCCTCCTCCCACAAAAGAAATGCAGGATGAATTTGATATGTTTTTAGGGATTAATAAAGAAGTTTCTCCATCTAAAGATGCTTAAATTGTAGCTATAGGAAAGTTGTCAAGTTTGAAAATACATAAAATCAGAAATGAGTGAGTAATAAATGGAAATGAAACACTTAGTTGAAATCAAGAGAAATAACTATTTGCTCTTCCATCCTGGAGAAGATACAGAAGTCATTCCATTTGTTTCGAAAGATGACGAACAAGAGGTTTTAGATGAACTTTTAAAGGACTCCTATTTGTTTAATGGTTATATCGTTAAGGCATCTCTTATTTATGGTAGTGAGTATGCTGTCGTTGATACAGAGAAAAACACTACATTGGGTGAGCTACAAATTACTCCTATATTCGAACACTTAGGAAGATATTTTAAATTAGAAGAAATTGAAATTTGACATAAGGATGAACCATATTATGACTGAAAAAGAACGTTTATTAGCAAAGAGCGATGGTGTCAAAGATTGTGTAAAACACTTGAAAAAGAAGATTAAAGCGGAACAAAGATTATTAAAACAGGAAGAAGAAAAAGATTTTTTTGCTAACGAATTCCAGATTGCAAGAAACAGAGAAACAATTCGAGTTTTGACTGAGGAAAAAATCAGCTTAGAAAAGTACGCCAAAAAATTAAAGCATTTAGCAAATGAATGCTGAAAGGATACGATACAACATGGATTTAAAAGAAGAGTTATTATTTATGGGATTCTTAGATGCAAATGTAGATGATGGAGTAGATGATGAAATTTATGTAATGGTACGTTTTAAATATCATTATCCTACCAAAGGAAATAAAATCTTCCGTGATGGAAAGAAAGAATTTTCAAAAGCTACAACGCCTGAACAAATGTTTAAAGAAATCATTCAATGGGCAAAGAATTGTCCCGCAAATCATGGATTCGAAATTATCTTTTGGTAAAAGGTTGTGATGAATATGTTTATCGGAGCTATACTGAAACAACGCATGTCTTCTCTTGGGTATGACATGAATCATTTATCTGAAGAATCTACGGTGGATGTTCATGTTATAAATGGATTATTGAATAATTCACTGTCAATGAAACAAGTACATGAAGTAGATATGGACTATATTTGTCAGGTTCTCATGTGTGAGCCAGTTTACTTTACAGATGCAAACATTAGAAAGCAGGATATGGTTTATAACTCCCCTATACAGGAAGTTAAATCAAATAGGGCAAAAGCTAACTTAATGTCATTTGTAAATGATTTTGCATTTATCATGGAAATTTCAAGAGAATCTAAATCTACTAACTAAAATTATTAATAATAGGTGATATACATGAATCTTATTTTCTTAGATATTGATGGTGTTATGAATCATTCAAATTATTTTGTGAGAAGCAAACAGCATATGCTACAGGCATTTTGTCCAAAAGCATTAGCAAATCTAAAAGAAATACTTGAAAAGTGCAATGCGAAAATCGTAGTATCTTCTACTTGGAGAAAACTCGGCTCGGTAAAAACACTCAAGAAGGCTATTTTCTCTCATTACGGTTTACAAAAATATATTATAGGCAGAACACCTGAATTAAGAGGCGAACCAAGAGGAGCTGAAATACAAGCATTTATGAATGGGTTTAAGAGACCTATTGATAGATTTATTATTATAGATGATGGCGATGACATGCTACACTTATCAGATAGACTTATTCTGACAAGCCCTTATGAAGATGGATTAGATGAAATAAAACGAGAAGAAGCGATTCAACTATTGAATGAATTTTAGGTAACAAAGTATATCAATTATGTTATAATATTTATACAAGGTGAAGTGCTCCAACATCTCGCCTTATGTAACTGTTACCGCAAGGTGGATGGTTGCTAAAAAAGTTTATTTTTTCTTAGAATCGCCCTTCGAACGCTTGCCGGCATTGTGGGCGTTTTTTTATCTTAAGAAATGGTAATGATTTGATTTTTACTCAATGAAATAATAAAAAGCAAGGATTAAATTACTCCTTGCTTTTTCTGAATTTTAATATTGTATTCCAAAAGGAATTTCTATATTGTTTTCCTGGCAGTATTCCACAATTTCCATATATCGCTTCGCTTCAATTTCAGTAAGTTTTCTTTCATCATTAGATTCAATTTTTGTTAATTCGTATAATTCATCTAATAGTTTTTCACTATATACATTCTCTTTTGAAGTTGAAATTTGATTTTTACTCATTTTAGTTCCTCACCTTTTTAAATAATTTTTAATAAATATCTATTTATATAAATCTATTTAAAATAGACTTACAAAGAAATATAATTCTTGTTTACTAAAATAATTGTTTATAATTTTGTAATCCAATAAACGTCCCATTTTTCTGCTTTTGCATAATCATCACATTCTTTTTCCGTATCGTAATTTGTATAATACTTAATTCCATTTATATATGTATAGACTTGAAACATGTTAGTACCTCCATTTAAGACAAATATTTTTCCTTTGTTATTCTCAAAATTCCATTTTCAAATCGTTTATAAATATAATACTGTTCATTTTCTGTTAATAAATCGTGTAGAAACTTCCCTGGTTCACATTCAGATGGTTTAAAAAACTCATCAGTTTTATGCATTACTCCTACATTTCTTTCATAATACCGAAAAACCCATTTGTGAGAACCAAAAAAATCCGTCTCATCTACCTTATCTGGCTTCCCAAACCAAAAACTATCCGCAGAATCTAAATGCTCCTTATAGTTACTTCCTCGCATTACAGATTGATATTCTTGTACACTCAACATTTTTAAACAGCCCCTTCTTTTTTAGTGAATTTTTTAAAATACCTGTTTATAGTTATCTTTATATTATAGAAAATAGGTGCATTCATTATAAATATAAAAAATAAAAAAGAACGTACCTTATAGGCAACGTTCTCGCATTAACGCATCTTCTATTTTTAAATCAAACACTAAAATATCCCTTACTGAAGAAGGTGGATACATGTTCACTCGACATTGCTTTAAAGGAAAAGAAAAAACGCTACCTTATAGGCAACGTTATTTAATCTGTTTATCTATATTAGAAATATAGAAATTGTTCTCTTAATGCATCTGTAATGTTCAAGTCAAAACTACCGACACATCCTAAAATATTCTTAACATCAGCAGGTGTATACATAGACAATGTACAACCCATTAAAGGGAAGGTTAAAACATCTTTACCTACTTCCGTTAAACTTTCAAATACATTTTCTTGTAAATAATGTGATAGACCACATCCATGACTATATTCCACTAAACCATCTACATAGTCATATGGAATAAGCATAGAATATTCTCCAGTTTCTCTAATCTTTTTGGCTTCTTCATTAAATTTATCAATAGCATAAGATAATTCACGAGTTACATCTCTCACTTCTTTCGTTTCCATAGAAAGATAAAAGAATCGAGTTTTAATTGCTCCAACTACTTTCATTGAATTAATACACCCTACTAAATATCCTGGTTCGATGATTGAACCATTCAATGTCTGATTATTGTTTCCTTCAGTATTTAAACCGAATTTAATTGATTTATTTTCATTTACTTGTGTCATTACAATTCCACCTTTTAATTAATTTTATAAAACACCTATTTATACCAAACTATAATTTAACGCACATAAACCGTTTTACCAGTTTCTAAAATAAGATATTCTGCTTCATCTACTAATGTCTTTTTCTCAAACAACATTTTAAGACACTGTTGTAGTTTTAAATCTTCGTGTAACCAATAGAAAAACGCTTCATATGAAGGGAAAATCTGAATATCTTCCTTTTTAATATCCTCTTTCAAACTTTCTACAGTCCTTTTAAATTCATTTGCTACAATTTGTAATTCCTTTTCAGTAAGTTCTAACATATTAACTCCACCTTTTTAATTAATTTTATAAAATACCTGTTTATATTTATCTCTATATAATAGATATCATTTGCTCCACATATTCTATGAAACATAAAAAAAGAACCGCATTTAAGCAGTTCTTCTTTTCTTCCAATCTCTAAACGGTGTTACAACATCAGTAATCGTTTCATTTGAGATATGTTCATTTTGAGATTTAATAATTAATGAACCATCTACATGAATTTCAACTTTATCATACAAACCGATTTTATCCATCAAATGCGGTTTCTTATGAATTTCCTTCATTACATCTTGTTTCCATTTGTTAATCATACTTTTAAAGCTCATTTCAAAATACCTACCTTTTATATTTTTTATTTTAGACATATTTATATCTGCAAAGAGTTATTAAACATATATATATAGCTCATTTCTCAATATGGTTTATCCGAGACTCTGATAATTACGTCGTCCCCTTCTTCATCCTGGACAATTTCTTTTATGGGGAAAAAATCCTCTCCATTCGAAATGAAAATCAAACCATTATTACTCAAAACATCTAATGCATTTAATAAATCTTTTTTTGTACAATGTTTTTCTTTCTCTAAAAATAAAGTTTTCTCACTCACTTTAAACTCCACCTTTTTAATCAATTTTAGAAAATACCTGTTTATAGTTATCTATACATTATAGATATTTAAGATTATTTCATTCTGCATCCAAGAAAAAAGAATCGTCAGAAACGATTCTCGAAATGAATTAATTTCCATCAACTTCAACTTTGAAATAAGGTTTATTTCCCTTTAACGCTTGCAAGTCTTCTTCTAACACTTGAACAATTTGTAATAACATTTCTTTTGTTGTGTCTTTACACATATCACTTTCCGTAAACTCCTTAAAATATCTAACAATTACTTGGATATCCTCAGGCTCAATGAAACAATCTCCACTATTCAATACACCAAAAAAGATTGAAACTTTATCATCATATAGGAGAGCATTATTTTTACAAGTAAAAATCTTTAAATTGCGTGAGGAATACTCGTCTTCATCCTTCATATAGCTTTCTTTTTGGAATTCGTCAAACATACCAAGAGCCATCTCACCATCCCCGTCTTCACGCTCATCAGCCAGTTCTGAAAGGTGTTCTAACACATCAGCCATAGTGCTTAATTCATCACCAGTTTCAAACATTATTATTTTTGGTACTCGTGCCATAATCATAACTGTATTTCTTTTTGCTTCTAACATTACTTCATTTTCTTTATTCGTAAAATCATAGACTAACATTTTCTCACTCCTAAATTTTTAGTTTCGCAGTAAAAGGTTGGTTGTCAAAATCTTTCATATCCCCTCTGCTACGCTTTCCACATTTTTCACAAGTAAATGGATAGAGTGGACCTAAAAAACCGAAACCACCCGTTCCATGGCAAATCCATTCATGACCATCTTTTCTACAGGTAAATCTTCTTGGGAATTTTACAATCATCAGGATTGTAGTAGAAACAAATTCCCACACATATCCAAGAATAAATGCAACTAATAAATAGAGCAGAATCCCAAGACCTTTTATTATATTTAAAATTAATTTCACTTTTTAACACCTTTTCTTAAATTATATAATCCTTATATACAAAACAAATTATTTATCGTATACAATAAAGAAATCTTCTGTTTTAGCGTTGTCATAGTCAATAAATGTATCGGTAACAAAATCTAAAAACTTATCGTCTACTGCTCCAAATCGTTTAATCGCTACTTCTACATATAATCCATCAACATTCAATTGTTCGGATTCAACACCATCTTTTTTCATTCGTTCATAAAATTCTTGTTCCTCGTATCTTTTCTTAAAGTACATGGCCGCATACTCGTCACCCTTGACATGTAAGCAAATTAAACCTGACATATTAACTCCTACTTTCATTTTAATCTTTTTGAAATACTATTGTTTTCGTTTCACATTTCCTCTTCTTTGACGATATAAAGATTCTTATCATCAGCAGAGTTATGAATAAAATTAAATTTTAGAAATTCAAGGAATTCCTCATCTACATTGATAAACTCCTTAATTTCCACTTCCACACAAACCTCTGTTTCATCACAATCATCTTCTATAACTAAATTTTTAGAGGTAACTCCTTCTTTTTTCATTTTATTAAAGAAATCTTCAGGATTGTATTTTTCCTTGAATTTTTGATAAGCAAAATAATCTCCATCTATATACAAACAAATTATTTTCTTCAAACCTACCCATCCCTCTCTCATTGATTACAACATGAATTAATATTGATTTTCACATGTATAACAACTACTCTCTCGTAGCAGTTTTATTTCCTAATCCCATCTCTTTTATTAAACCTGATACTTCTGTACCTCTAACTTCAGTAACATTAATTTTCTGCTCCACATCTATGCCTTTTACCTCGTAAATGTTTACATCCTTTACATGTTCATAATCCATCAGTTCCTTCTTTACCAGTTCAATAAATAAAGGACTAATATAAGGGAATTCATGAATAGAAACCACAATGGTAGTTCCCTCTTCGTGCAGATATTCCTTTTTGGTAATTCCGATATCGACCATTTGCTCATAAAATTCTTGAGGGTTATAGTCCTCTTCAAAACGACAAGAAGCATATTCTCCTCCATTTACTAATAACAAGACTGTTTTACTCATCATTTATCATCTCCACATAAGATTAACTATGGAATAATTGTACTTTTTACATTGACTATTGTCAATAAAATTGTTAGGATTTACTATGTGCTTAATACGTTTGAATAAAAGGAGAGGGAATCATGATTTCACCACAAGAAGGGAATATATCGTTAATTGTAGGTCCCATGTTTGCAGGAAAAACACAGTTTTTAGGAAGAGAAGTAACACGACATCAGTATGCAAAAAAACGTATTATTGGCTTTAAACCAATGATTGATAACCGATTTAGTGAAAATACAATTACTGATAGAGATAGAATGTTTGAATTACCATGTCATAACCTCCCAAGGCAACTTACAGAAAAAGAGACGAGAGAGATTTGTAATCTATCTTCTTCTTATGAGATTGTTATTTTTGATGAGGTACAGTTTTTTTCTGAAGAGATTGTCACCATTGCTTTAACACTTCGACTACAAGGGAAAATTGTCTATATGAGTGGATTAGACATGTCTTATGAAGGGAAACCATTTGGTTTTACACCTCAACTTATGGCAGTTGCTAACGTTGTTCATAAACTATCTGCTGTATGTCTTTCGTGTGGAAGTTATGATGCTATTCATACACAAAGACTTGTGAACAATGAACCTGCTCCTCCTGGAGATGAAGTTTTGATTGGAGATACAACCGATTATGAGGCAAGATGTTCTGCATGTTTTGTATATCCTGCATGGGTAGGAAATGAAAAGCTCGCAGGAGTATTACCGAAAAAAAGAGAAGAGTGGATTCAATGAAAAGATATATAGAATACGTATTACTAACCATTGGTGCAATGATTTCAGCCGTTGCTATTGATTTGATTTTATCCCCCAATAATTTAGTAGATGGTGGAGTAACCGCCTTATCTATTATAGGGAATGAATTATTTGGATTACCTGTTTATGTCTTGTTTATTAGTTTGAACCTCCCTATTCTATTATTCACATCCAGAACAATGGGGAAAAAATTTGCGATTCGAACATTATATGCAAATTTAGTTGCAACAGGCTCTATGATGTTCTTAAAACAATTCCCGCCTATTACATCTTCTGAATTATTAATTGTATTATATGGCGGTTTATTATTTGGTCTTGGTGTTGGTATTGTCGTACGTCTTGGAGGAGCGATTGATGGTCTGGAAATGTTAGCTGTATGGGTTAATAAAAATTATGGTATTGCAGTAAGTACCATTTTATTAAGTGCTAATGCTATCATTTTAATTGCAGTAGCAATTGTATTTTCTTTAGAGCAAGCCATGTTCTCATTAGCAATCTTCTATATTGTAACGAAAATGATTGACCTTATTTTAGATGGATTCAATCAAGGAAAATCTGTAATGATTATATCTGATAAAGCAGAAGCAATTGGACAGGAATTAATGAAAGAATTGAATCTTTCTATCACCTACCTACATGGCGAAGGTGGTTACAAAGGAGATGCAAAGAAAGTTATCTACTGCATTACAAGCAGAGTAACCTATTCAAAATTAAAAGATACAGTATTAGAAATTGACCCTTCTGCAATTTTAGAGGCTTCACATACGGCAGAAACAACAGGTGTACGAGTAAGGGAAACGAAATCAGAAGAAAAATAAAAGATGAAGCAAAGATAGTAGAGTATATAAACCTACTATCTTTTTTTATTACAAATATGTAAGCATTCTTTTTTGATTATTTCGAACTGATTCTCACTATAATAGATTAGCTTTATAAAATACATATTGAAATGAGGGATACCTATGATTATTGAAATGATAAACGCTAAAAACAATTTAAGAGAAGAAGTAAAAGTAGGATTTAGTTGGACAACATTTTTCTTTGGAGCACTTGTCCCATTGCTACGTGGTGATTGGAAATGGTTCTTAATCCTTATCGTTGCAGGACTTTGCACATATGGATTTGCAGGAATTATTTTTGCCTTCTTTTATAATAAGATTTACATCCGTGAATTAATTAAAAAAGGTTATGCACCTACTTCCGAATTAGGAAAAGAAACTTTAAAGAGTCACGGAATTATTATGTAGTTTATATTGACTATAGTAAATATAAAGTAGTATACTAATCTCAGAAAGAGGTGTTCAAATTGACAGAAACCGCAGAGGAAATGAAGAGTATTCTAACAGATGATAATTTATTCTATGTTTTACAACGAGCTATTAGAAAATCAGAATCTATCGGATTAAGTCAAGATGAAACCGAACGATTCATGCAAGTGTTTTCTAAAATTAAAAAAATAAGAGAAGAAAAATAGAATTCAACATTTGCAGGTAGATATGGTAACCATTCTACCTTTTTTGATAGACAATATAATACTTTGAAAGGAGATTTTACATGATGAGACATCTCACTTCGTCCCTTTTATATTACATATGCTATATTCCTATCCTATTATTGATGGGAGTTGATTACCTATTACGGTTCCTGTTCTTTGTTACGATAGGTTGGTGGAAAAGTTACTTCTTTTGCTCTCTCCGAGGTCATGACTGGTATTTTATCGGTGGTGGTTGGATTTCTTTCGAATTTGGAAATAAAAATTCTTTTGAATGTAAATGTTGCAAGAAGCAAGTTGAAGATATTCCAGATAATGATAAATATTTAGATATGATTGTAGAAGAAAATAAACAAATATAACGAGGTGCTTCGATATGCACAATGCAATTAACACAAGATTTAGCTAATAAAAAAACAAAAAACCACAAAGAACAAAAATTCTTTTGTGGTTTTTATTTTATTTTTATTTCGAGCTCACTATATTTGTATTAATTTAAATGTTCATGCTCAAATATATCACTAAATTTATGTATAAACTCCTTATTACTTATATAATAAGTAATACAATCTTTTAAGTTTTTACAGTTTGCATATTGTTCTTTATGATTACCCTTTAGTATATAAAATACCTCTCTTTCATTATTTCCTATTGTTATAACTAAAGCCGTTGTATCTACTCCATAATCTCTTTTTGAAGGATTATAACTGATATAATACTTTTCTTCTTTACTACTTTTTGTAATTGTGTTGTTTATACTAATTGGCATCCCATTAAAAAACTTTATCATATAAATGCACTCCTTTTTCTTTCTTCGTGTTACGTGTCTACTATTCATCAATTTTCACTTTATAATTCCTTATCAAATCCATAATAATCATCATAAATCTTCAACAACTGTTGTTCAGTCATTGATTTGTAATATTCGTATAAACTTTTAAATCCAGTATTTTTCAGGAACTCTTCAAGTTTTTCTTCTTCCCCCTCGTACACTGTCAGGTCATGCTTTATATTCAGCTTTATTAGCGTTTCTTTCAGTGTATTATTGCTTATTTCTTCTTTTACTACTTGAAGATATTGAGTACAAAAAGACCCGCTGAATCCTTCTAAAAAGACTAAATTTTGCTCAAATGGTATTTCCGCTTGCACAAATTCATCACTTTTACAAGTCCATATTTTCCCGTTATATGCCTTCGCCTCATCACATGTATGCATTACTACTTTGTCACCTTTTTTAAGCATCTTTCATTCTCCTTTTTAATGAATTTAATAAAATACCTATCTATATTTATCTCTTTATAATAGATATTTCAAAATCTCTTTATTCTCATATATAATTAAATTACAAATTAAAACCTCTAATACTATTAGAAAAAGAATAAAAAGCAAAGAACTATTCTCTGCTTTTTACGTACTTTATCTAACTATTTTTTATGTCCCATATTTCTTTTTGCATGTTCTATCAGCCATTGTAGCTCATCAGCATAGATTCTTGTATGAGTTTGGATTGTTCTTCCATCATAGTTTTCATGTGCAAAGTCCAAGAAGTCACGAATTCCTTTCAATCTCTCTTCCATTACCTCCAGTTTTTCATCCTCTAAAAGCTCATCAAACTTTAATTCTCTACCCCATAATTCTTTATCCTCTTCTCTAAGTTTTATGAATTCCCGCTTCATTTCATCGCTATCAGAAAATCTTTCAAGAATTACACCGTTTTTAACAATTCCGTATTTTTTCATTATAAACTGTCCCTTTCTTTTCTAAGTTATCTTCATAACTCTGTTAATTATTAATAGCCTCTCGAATCATTTCCGCATTATTCTTATACCATTCAGATTCTACAAATCCATGTTTTTTATAGAACTTCTTCAATACTCTTTTCCCTACACCGAATTTAGGGTCAATATTTAAAGACAGTTTAAATCCATGTGTATCTGCAATGCGAGTTAACTCTTCCATCATTTGAGTTCCTAACCCTTGTCCTCTCTTCTCAGTAGGAACACCAATAAAAGCAATAAATACATGTTCATCATTAATCTCATGTATTTCAAACTTAGCTCCCGTTTGCGATTGTATTAAAAACTTCCCCATATACAAGTAATTATGATTGAACCTTAACTCGTTAATAAGGCGATTATCAGATTGACTCTCAGTAAAAATTCCTTTCATCACTTGCTCAATTTGTTTTTCTCTCTGTTTTTCTAATCGTGCCAAATCTTCTTCTGAAATACTTGTAAAATCAATCATTCTCTATTCCCCTTTATATAAGAAGAGCAAATGATATATCCGCTCTTTCATTGTTTTTGTACACATAATCAGATATTTAATCTCAATCTTAATTAATCCTCTGTACTTTTTTCTCCTTCAATGATAAATGGTGCATACTGAGAAATATATACCTTTTTACCAATACGATATTTTAATTCTCCATCCATAATTTCATAGTCATCAATTTTAAGTTCTTTTACTACTTCAGCATTATTATTCAAAAATTGCAACTTTACATCCTTTTCTGGCAACCCCACACAGCCACTTAATAAAAATACTGTTCCTAATGCAATCAATGTTTTTTCATTATTATTCCCATCTTTCTTTGTTCGTATAGTTCTACTAATCTCTCTAAAAAACTGCACTCTCTTCATATATAGAAGAGAAATGCAGTTAGATAGATTATTTTACAGCTTGGAAATCATCCATTAGATATTTCCCAATTTTGATACTTTCATCTTTTGTAGCAAATAAATGAAAGCTTCTTTCTGAGAAATTAAATTCCCCTGCAAAACCAATTGCACATCCATTTGTAACTAACTGTCCTTGTTTAATGTCATTTTCCATTCGATATATATTCATTTGAATCGCAAGTAAAACAGAATCTTGCCAACTATTGTTTTTTCCTCTGTATACTTCTCTTGCTCGCATATATTCTTCATCTTTCTTTAATGTCTTAGAAGGCTTTTCACTTACTAAGGCTGTAATAATTGAAGATACACTCCAATAATCTTCTTTTTTCTTTCGTGCCCAGGCTACAACAACTTCCTGTTCTTCTAAGATTGTCGGTATAACATTTATAACTTCCACTGCTTCTGCTTCACTAACATCTTTCACAAAGCATGTAGAATCTCCGTTAATAATTTCCCATTTTACTTCATCTTTTTCTATCTCACTAAAGATAGTTTCTAAATCATCCTGCTCTGCATCAGATTGAGCCATTTCTTCAATCGTCATCCCTTTGTCATAACACTCCGGGTTTGGTACGTATTCTGTTACCATTGTTCGAATTAATCTAATTTTTTTAGTCATCTCTATCTTCCTTTTCGATTTTATTTATATAAACGGAAATAACGCTATATTTATTATTTCTTTTTATATTTTTTAATGAGTTTATTAACCTTTTCAGCTACAGTTACATCAGAGTAGAATTGCATTTCGTTATAATTTCGAGGATTCGGATTGTCCTCTTCATTCGATTGACAACCTTCACGATTGAACTGATGTTGCATATTCTCTTCAGGACACCACTTTAAACCGCCCCATGATACCCAAGCATTATCAGAAACACTGACTTGTTCTACAGATGTAAGCTCATTGTGTTGTCTCAATATCTGTAAGTATTCCTCAAACTGCATTTCCCATGGTTTATAGGAATTACCAAACATCATGACATTTTCTTTTGCAAATTGAACCCTTACGATTTTATCTTTTTGTTTTCTGGCCATCTTAATTTCCTCTTTTCCTTTTTTATTAACAGATAAAAAAGAGTGCAATCATCACACTCTTTTCATTTGTTTATCTACTTAGTTAATGCAGATTTCTGAAATTTATTTTCAAGATTAATCCAAAACTCTTTCTTTATAGCAAGAGCAATTTCAAGTTTCTCTGCAACTTCCTCTGTAATGCGAGTTTCTGCACTTAAGATTTTCAATAAATTTTTAACAGGAATTCCAGTTACAGTTTCTAAATCCATTAGAGAAATATTTCTATCCATCATTACCTCCGCTAACGATTCCACAGGTTGAACACAACCTATAAATCTTTTAGCTTCTTCTAAATGCCACTGAATAACGTGCTCATATTTCTCACCAACATAGCCTATTACATACGTACTAAATTCCGTTGCATCAGCTCTTAAATATCCCATCTCCTTTGCCTTGTTAATAATCATGTCCCTAACTAATAAAGGAATACGACTGCCCCAATTTAAAGCGTATAATCCACTATATCCATGAATTCCATTTGATGGTTCTCCTGTCTTAATCCACTCTTTAAAATCACTAACAAGACCCCACATTGTTCCACCAGAAGAAAATCCTCGATGTTTACTTGCAGGATGGAAAGATACTCTTTCTTCCGTATAATTATCAATGTAATAAATATTTCTTCCTTCTAAAACAAACGATGCATAGTGATTTTGTGTTCCTTTACTTGATTCAGTCGAAAAGAACATTGCACTACTTTTTTCTGTGCAAGCCATATCAACATCTGCAATAAACTTAATTAATTCATTTACCATTTTTACTCTTTCTACTCTTTCTAATCTTTGTTCGTTTACCTTTACCATAACAAACACCCTTTCAAATTAATTTATCCTATTGATTTATTTTATTTACTGTTTAATTAATGGAGTAAAGTTATCCTTTGAACATATGCCCAAACTTATCGCCTTTCCTTTTGAAGCAAATAATTCAAATGTCTCGTTCTCATTATTAATATTTTCTGCAAATCCAACAATTGAGCCATTTGTTACAATTTGACCTTCAGTAAAACTAAGAGTACGTACAGCCTTTTCAAATTTGCTATAGTATGTATATAACGGATGGTCTTCCGCTACCATTTCAAACCCTTTCTTTTTCATTTCCTTGGAATGTAAATCTCTTTCCTCTGGAGAGTCATAGGTATATTCCCTCACATAAAAAATATCTTCATAGATACGTTCCATTTAAAACATCCTCTCAAATTAATTAGTATTAATACCTTGTTTTTCATATCTATTTATTATAGATATACGTGGCATTAAAAATTACGCAAAAAATATAGCGGAATAACTATTCATAATTTGAATACATATCTATAAAGCTACACATAATGTTTCGACTCTTAATAACTGAGCTATTCTCTGGTCCGCAAAGTACTATCCCTGTTTTTTCATGTATTGCTTTCAAACATAGTAATGAACTACTGACACGAACACCTTTTGTTTCCCATTTATCATAGGTATAAAAGAGAAAGCCTTTGTACGTAAAATCCATTGCATGTAATGCCTTTGCTTCGGAATCTATAACTAATACCTTTTCCTCATCTATGCCATACAGCAACTTAGGTCAACCCCTAACAACATTCGTAATACTTCTTCTACTTGCAATAAATCAACTAAACTTGCTTTACTATCATGAGTCTCAATTGTTCCATCCAAATAAAACTCATAAATAATTCCGTCCTTTTCAATAAACAAAACTTCATCTTTAATCGAACAGTTGAATCCATTTCTTTCAAATACTTGCTTGAAATCTATAAAGTCAAATTTATCTAATTTCCAAATCAAAAACTCTTTTTTCGAAAAATCCCCTTGATACACAATGACCCTACTTTTTGTTTCTGCTAAACATTTACTTCCGTAGCAAATCTCTTTATCTTTCTTTTTGAAAATTTGATATACCTTAGAAGGCTCCCATTCTCTATAACGAGTATGTATCTGAAGCTCCTTCAAATTATCAGCAATTACTAAAAGTTCTGCTCTTGCCCTATGAATCGTTTCTTCACTTTTAGCTTTCTCATATGCATCTTGATATTTTGATAAGTTCATTTCTAAAGAAGACTCTCGTTTCTCCAGTTCTTGTTTTTTCTCCACGAGAGATTTTAGTTCATTTGCAGTTGTTTTAAGTAGTCGTTTTGGAAATCCTTCTAATTTCTTTTGATGTTTATCCATTTCTTTTAGCTGATATTTGAAATAAGCTCCTTCTGTTTTTGTTTGAAGTATATTTGCGGGTAATACTGTATATTGACTACAAAACGAATTATATATATGTAGTTCTGAACTTCCCAAATGCAGAAAGCCAATAACTTCATCCTCTACATACAAATAGATGACCACTTCAAAACTACCATGCATACCAAAGCGAAAAATACTATTTGAAGGAATTATATGTTTGTTTAAATAATCCTCAATATTTTTGGTAATAACCATTTTGTTCGAATGACTTAATACACTCCACAATTTTTCATTCTTTATAAATTCCAAACAATTTTCTATGCTTTTATCTTTTAATAGAAGAGTTGCTTCATTTATCAATGTTCTTGAGCTTTCTACAAGTTCATCAAGTTCTTGTTTTTTACCTAACATGTTGTATCACCTCCATTATTCCCTTGTTTCTTATTCTTTTTATTCCAATGAAATAATTTATATATCCCACTTGCGAGTACAGAGAAGACATTGTAAGTGACTTGATATGGTGTATGAGCATCTAAAAACATAGGATATTCTCCTGCTTTATCAGGGTAATTTTTCTTTACGAATTTTATGTATCCATCCATTCTTAAGTAATGTAATACAAATGTTGTCGTCAATAACTCTTCAAAAAAACCACTTAGCTCAATGTACAAACCCCTATCAACAATCTGAAATCCTGAACGCCTAAATCTATATGGTCTTTGATACATTTCACGTTTCTCTAACTTCTGTATCTTTGACTTAGGAATAAGAATGACAATATACTCAGATTTTCGAATCACATTCCCTTCCCAATCCATCGCTCCATCATGTCTTTCTCTTATAACCTTTGATACATAGCACTTGTTTTTCCCTTTAATGACAAATTTGTTTTTTCCAAATATAGAGCCCATTTCTGCCGATATCATCATTCACTCACCTCAATCAAAATAGTTACCGAACTCTATTTATCTATAGTTAATATTATTTCATTCATTTACTATAGTCAATTATTTTATTTTGTGTATAATAATGATTATGACTTACTATTTTGAAGTAATGGAAAGGGGAATGAAAATGGTTTTACAAACAAACGCTGAAGAAACAGATTGGTTACATAAACAAAACAACATCCTTCTCGATATAGAAAGTAACCCCTCTTCTTATTCTGATGCACAAATAAAGAATTTTTTTGATATATTTTACAATACGGTTTGCTCTTGGCAATTAAAATATCCAACGCAACATTTAATGATGTTTTGGGCGATTGGTGCAGATTATGATGGGTATATTGCAGGAAATAACCATTCTTTCATTGGTTTGTATCGAGAATTAATGGATATGGTTAAAGATGGTGATATGACAAAACCAATTAGAGCAGTTTCGAATAACCAATTAATTGAAATCCATGAAGATGGAACCAAAGTTGTAGTTGACTCAAACTACGAGGAAAAAGAAAGAAAAAACAAAAATGAAAGGATGATGCAGAATGAAGCGTAAAGATTCGATTAATAGATTAAAAGAAATTAAAAGTGAATTAGAAAAGAAACTATCCCAACTTGATAAGGATTCTTCCTCATATCAAATGCTTAAAAATAAAATTGGACATTTTTCAGAGGCAATTGATTTGCTAAATGTGTACTTCGATTCAAACGGTGTGTCAACCGCTACGATGATTCAAACAATACAAGTTGGGCAAATTGCACAGTGTATGAATAGCCCACGCACAAATGAATTAGACTTATGTCCTGCATATAACAATGCTTATTGTGTGAAGAAATATAAGGATGGTTCTATTCGATGGTTATTTGGCAAAAAAAGAACATTAAGAATGACACCTTTTGTTGTAGATGATGCTTTGTGGGTTTTACAAAAATAACAAATTATCTAATAGGAGGACAGGCATATGAACTTACAGATAGAGGATGCTATATTATTTGACGCTATTTTTAGGGAACTAACAAATCATCCCTTTGTTCAAAAAAAAGTCATCTTAGAAATTTCTCAACCAATTATTTGGGAGTTGAATTATAAAAATGAAACGTATTTGGTTTATCTTTTACAAGACACTTCAAAACAAAGTAATTTTGGAGTAATAACCATTCGAGAATTATTATTCAGCGAAGTAAATGAGACTACTGTTTCTAAGTTAATGAACTCTGAGATACCCATATCTGATGCTTTCTTTACCTCGAATAATATATGGAGGATTGGGAAAATTGATAGTAAACTATATCCGAGAAAACCATTAAAAAGCTATAAGGAAATAAAAGATAGATTCCCAAGGCAGGGAATATCTTTAAAAGATGTACAGAGCATATAAAAAAGATGACTATTTATAAGTCATCTTTTTTTGTTATATTCCTTTTCTTTGTGCTTCATAAAATCTTTCATAAAAATTATCTGGTGTTACAGGAATGAAGAATCTTTCATAATATATAGGAGACATCATATCCAAAGAAAAAGAGTCTAAATTCCCTAACTCATTTCGAACATACATATATTTTTTCGTTACTTTTTCAATTGCATATTGCTTGTCATATTCAAACAAGAGGATTTTCCCATTCTCTCTCATTCTCATTATTGTACGAACGTGCGTTATTTCAACGCCCCTAAAATCTTTCATCATACAGCTAAATCTCCTCTTTCTTTAACTGCTTATTTTTCATCTTCTTAAGTTCTAAATCGCTGAAATACCCTCCACAATCAGGACACCAAGACGTAGGTGGATTAGATGCATATCCATGCTCTAAACGTGGATGATTACATTTGCCCTCCCGCTCTTTTCGGATTCTCCCTAACTCTCCATTTTTAAACTCTTTGCCACAATCCAAACATTGAGGGTATCCTTTTGCAAGTGAAATTGCGTTATGATAACATTCCATGATTTCTATCCCTCCCTTTATTGTCTATTGTTGTTTTTCTATTAATTTCATTAAACCCTCTTTCCGTAAGAAAACCTCCATGTAATCAATCGTATGTAGTAACTTATTAAGCAACTCTACATCTTTTGGTAAATCCATAATCATCCAATCTTCATATAAGGTGCTGTTTGCGACCCTACACTTCTCTATGCAGTCCTCATAATACTTTTCAACGTCTTTCTTATTACCTAATTGATGACGAGTAAAGAAGTTTCTATCAAACAGAATGGCAGGTTCTTTCATTTCAAACAGAACCTCTCCCCTTTCATCAAACAAATATATACTTCCGTATTTCTCAGCATATTCATACATAATTATCAAACCCCTTTCATTTTTTATTCAGTAATATGTATTAATAAATATACAAATTCATTAAACGGGTTCACTTTTGAACATTTTTTCTGCACATTGTTTTGGAACTACATACCAACCCGTTTTTAAGTTTTCGAGAGAATCTGTGTTTATCTTTTTCCATTCATCTACATGAGTATCTTTTTCTTTATGCCAGTATTCATAAATCCCTCTTTCACTATTAAATCGGCAATACTTGTTTATTCCCGCCTGAATGCAACAGCAAATATATCCTGCTTCTAATTTTTCTATAGCATCAAAAATGTCCATGTATTCAACATCATAATCTTCTTCAACTGCGATAAACAATTTGACGGAGTTCCCTTCGATTTTCAACCAGGATTTTAATTCCTCATTGTCTTGAGATACCTTGTAAACATTCTTCAAAACATCAACAGTAGATGTTACGCTTTGTTTCGCTTCTTGTATTTTAATAGCTACAAAGTAAGGTATTTTTATATTATTCATATGAATCTCTCTCTTTCTATGTAATACATGTTAGATTTTTCTTAAGATACATTTTTTTGTTTTCTACTCTTAATACCTGAAGCAAGCACTTGAAAAGAAAGAACTTGACTTCCATCTATACAAAAATAGCGATTCTCATCACAATCTTTTCTTGCATAAGTAATGGACAATGGCAACTTTTGTTGTATTGCTTCTTTCATCGTTTTTCTTATCAATTGTAATGTATTATCTATATCATCTACAGAAAGGTAGATATCTTCTATTCGATACTTTGTACCATTCAAACATTCTATAACTATCCAAAAATCTATATCATTTTTTTCATCATTCGTATTATGTAGAATTACATCATAGGTTTTCATTTCATTCATTTTAGGAAATAACCTCAATATCGACAGCCCCAGCAATTTCAGATGTAATAGTAATACCTGACCACGCCAGAACTCCTAAACAAATAACAGCTATTATGTCTACATGTTCTTTTTCATGTATAACGTTGTTCCCTTTATCGAATATTTTAAAATTATAGGCCGTTTGTTTTTCATTCACTCCAATTGAGAATTTCACATGTTGTTTCTTCAATTCATCTAAAATCATGAAAGCTTGCCCTTCTTTCCTCAAAGGATTAAACTTGCGAACTTCCATGATTTCTCGTCCCTCTTTATCTACATATACACGAATAGGATTCCAATTCTCCTCACTAAACGGTCTTTCTATCTCTTTCCATCCCATGCATCTTTCTGCTATCACATCTGCTATAAAACTTAAGATATTCATTACTTCCCGCCCTCTTTCTCTTTTTCAATGAACCAATTTCCATATACAATATCTTCTAACATTAATTTAAAATCAGATTCATGAATTAGAGTGTGATTTAATTCTCCACTACATATGACTTCTATTTCGACAAAATATCTCGACTTTTTACGAAAACGCATCTTTTTAAAAGTCACACTATTATTTTCATATTTTTTATTCGTAACCACTATCCACTCTTGCATTCCTTTTTTTCTTAAAACAGATACAAGATTTTGAAACGGACAAAACTCAATCTGTTCTGAATCCATTTCATCTACACACTTCTTACAAAAATGTCCTGATACTTTAAACCCCATATCTATTACCTGCACATGCATTTCTGCTACCTCATTACAAAATAAACAGTTCTGTATATCTCTTGTGAATTGCGGTGAAACAATCATTTGTTTTTTACACATAATGCACATCTCCCTCTTAGTTAATTTTGTTGAATTTGTATAATAAATCTGGATACTTTTCTTTTAAATACATACGTTTTTCATAATCGTCAATCATAGGCGAAATTATCTTATAACAATGAACAAACCCAATAACGAAACCAATACTTAAAATTGATATAAGCATTGTCATCATTACCCAATCCGTTGTGTTTGTATATATTTGTATGAGGAGTATCGTTATAACGGCTCCAAATATGATTGACAATCCGATGCCCTTGTCTTTCATATAGGACTTAAAAATGAATTTCAACCTACTTTTATCACTCATTCTAACCAATCAAAACACCTCTTATTTCATTGACTATAGTATATAAATAATGATAAACTAAATCTATAAAAATTAAAAGTTCAAATTCGATTAACGGTCAAAAATATTGTAATCATGGCTCTCTATTTTGAGTGTGTAATACGTTTATTCAGGAGTGAAAAATAGAATGCAAACAAAAATTAGATTTTTTGATGGATGCGGTAAATTCCATGACGAAAAAATTACATCTAAAAATATGCGTGAGTTAGAAACGTCTATCCTTTCTATTCAACAGGAATTATTGGTTAAATGGGCATACTCTGACAATCAAAAAAAGGTTGTAAGGTGGCGTAAAGTGAATGACCCTTCCCAAGCAGAAATTAGTTTGAAAGTTGAGATTGATTTACAACAAGAGAATCAATTTATTTCGTTTTTAAATGAGCAAGGATGGTTCTTTAACAAAATTCAATACACCAAGTCTTTATATTTATGGCGAGTAGATATTGATAATCAAAAAGATAAAGAAATGATTCAATCCCTACCCTATGTAATTCGAATATCTGATTTGGCAAAGATAATATTAGATTAATAAAACGAATAGAAATATAGCGTAAAACGATTACGAAATGCGTATAAGAAATAGAAACTATTTTTACTAATAAAAAAGAAAGAGGTGATTCGATATGGTCACAGAAAGAACAGTAGCAGTATACAAACAAGATGGTAACAACTATACTCGTCAATATTCATTTCCTACTGAAAATCGTCCATTTGTAATTGGAGAAGTCATTCGTGGAGCAGATGGAGGGAATTATGTAATTTTTGAAATTGATGTTGAAGTGGCCGTTGTTCCTGAAATAAAACCTTCTGATTAGAGAGCTCTCATGCTCTCTATCTTTGTATTCAGTGTAGCTTTTATATATCAATTAATATTAATATAAAGTACTAAACAGTCTATAATAAAAAGAGTTTACATATCTGGTATTTTTAAAAAATATAATTACAAGGAGTGTTTTATTATGAAAAATTCTTACTCATTATGTTGGATTAACACACCAAAATGGGGAGATGAGGGAACTTACAAAAAATCTATGCCATTTGATTCTATTGATGAAATCATTGAAAATATGAAAAATTGTTACTATAGAGGCGAATGGGTTGAAGATAAAAATGGGAATAAAGTAGATATTGATTTATCGAAGTACACTTTAAAAGAAGAAGCATAGGATAAGAGATTTATACAATGAAGGAGCGAATAAAATGAAAAAAGAATTGAATGTACCAGTAATTTTACCAGAACATGAGAAAGTTGTTGTGTGGGTACTGCATAAAATAAACAGAGATAAATTTCCAGAAGGTGAGCTTGCCGTAAAATACTACATGGACTGCGAAACACCATCTAAACGTAAAATGCATGATACAGAGTATGTAACTATGTGGGATACATATAATTCTTATACAAGAGAACAAAAAGATAGTATTAATCGTGCAATAATAACAGGGATGTATAGGCTGACAACTGATATAAAAGAAGAGGAAATTGTTACAGATGGTAACCGTGTGGGATTTGCCTTCGAATTCAATTACAATTGGAAAAAGAGATGCTTCAAATTGGCGACTTCCAAAAGTGCTGATTTAGAGTGGTGTAGCGATTGTAGTATTGATAAATTTCAGAAAGTTATTCAAAGCTAAAGAGTTAATAAAACATTGGGAACCTTCCTTTTATAGAAAGGTTCTTTTTATTACGCTTTTTTGTTGTAGAACTCAAATTCATACACACATGCTATAATAATAGAAATAAATTATTTATCTATAGGAGTGCTACTTATGAATGAAATTAAAAAAGGAAATGGATATTTATCATTAAATGATTCATCTGAGAAAGGATTATCTATTCATGACCTAACTGACGGCAGTTTCTGCCTATTCAAAAATTCAAGACCTATGATTCTAAATAAACAAGACATTAATGATTTAATTCTGTTGTTAAATGAAGTAAAAGAGAATAACTACAAAATAGAAAGAAATAAATCCATTGAAAGCGATGAACTACATACTGAACATTGGGAGAACATGATAGCTTCTATTAAAAATTATAAGAAGAATAATAAATAAATTATCATCTAAAACATACAAAAGGAATTGCTCTATAAATGAGCAATTCCTTTTTCTAATTTCTCAAATTCCCTTTTGTATCGTTTCCAACGTTTATCAATAAAAACATGGTCTTCCTTTGATAAAAGGCTTCCTTTACAAAATCTTTTTTCTACAAACCCTGGAACTTCATCATTGAAATGATAAAAGAAGAATTCACCATGCTCTAACAAATATAGTTTAGGAATTTCATTACCCATTACAAAATATTCTTTGAATACATTTATATCCTGAGGATTTAGACCTGGCATCAAAATGAAATTTTTAAAATTAGCAATTAAGTAATTCTCATAATCAGAAACATTCATTTTTAGTAATGACAGACTTTGGATATCGGCAATAATTGAAACATCCATTGCATAATTAATTGAAAAGAAATCCTCAAAGCCATTCATCCAAGCATTTAAATCTTTAACGTACAAATTATTGTTATTCTTTCCATTATTTCGTTTGTTACAAATACATGCTTGTTTATATACACCAGATATTAATTGTGGGAGCATTCTCGCAATATCCTTATCTAATGAATACCCTTCCAAATTAAAGATAACAACTTCTTTGTTTTTGATGTGTTTAACAAAATCAATTTCCTCAAACTCACCTTTTTCCTTCGTATTAAAAATGTGAGAAACTTTAGCGTTTGATGTTAAGCGAGACAACATCATTCTCAATCCACTATTATGCTCAAATGATTTACTGCCTTCTTCAAAATATTTTCCAATACACAATACAGTAAGACTATCAGCATCCTCTAATGAGCAATATAAATCAAATAATTCTTTTCCTTTTCTATTTGTATTGTTAACAAAATCACTTAATTCTTGCAATGTAATATGATTATCAAAAATTTTGTTTAGAATTTTGATAGATGCTTCTAATATACGTTCATGTGTGTCTAAGAAAAATTTAGGGGTATCTCTCCCTTCCCATTTCACTATTTTTTTTATTAGATTAATAACGAATTCTTCTTCTCCCCTTAATGGGTTAAATTTCACATTTTTAAGGTAGGGACTAAAATAAATCACGTTTCTTCGATTACTTTTCGCTAATGTATAAGCAACCTTTGCTACATCCCCTTGGTTATCAAAGACTGTGACACCATGATTCTTTTGTTCTATATCTTGTTTTATCATTGGTATGTGAAACATCCCTGATATTCCAGTACCTACACTGCCTACAATCAAGGTGTTAAGTCCTCTACTCGATTCTTTTAAAAAGACTTTCTTTTTCTTCTCCTTATCAGTTCCAACAAATAAACTATTATTTTTCATGTTAATTCCCCCTTCTTAATTATTGACTTTAGTTAATAATATAAATAGAAGAGGAATGTTATAACTTTTTTCCGCTCTAACAACTCGTGTAGTCGCTCTAAGCACAAATAAAATGTCCTGGAATAAACGATTTTTGCACTGAAACCATTAATTTATAGAAAATAAAAAGAGACCTGAGTAGGTCTCTTCTAATCTGTTGTTAATCATGATAAGCACGTTTCATACGAAAACCTGCAATTTCTTTTTCATATACTGATATATTTGAAATTAAATCTAATAATTCTTGTCCAGTAAAAGAGAATTTCGAAGGACATTGGATTACCTTCCCTATTGCAATTTCATATAGTGCTAATGACCGTTCCATATCAGCGATGTCTTCGGCAACAAGAGGATATACTTCTTTATAACTTTGCAGTCTATGTTCAATCCCTTTTTTCTCCAATAACACATCATCATTGGTCTTAATTTTACTGTGAATATTACTTCTTTGATAATAATCAAAATATTTCTCTGCATGTTTGCGAATGCTTTTCTCATATTGATATTTCTCTATAATCTTACTTAACTCTACATTCTCATCTTTATTCATATAGACCTCCTGAATTGTTAAATTTTACATTATTATATCATAATCAACAGAAAGAGCATTGTTTGTTTATTAACTTCTTCAATTAAGTACGCATTCATAATCTGAAGATTTACCTATACAGTTTAAAGTACACTTCTTTCCAGAACCAACCAGTAAGTTTGTAGGAAACGGAAGAAATTGATTTATATATACACCTGTTTTATCTCGTATAATTACTTTGTTTTGTTGGCTCACAAAAATAGGTACATGCAATTTACTACTAATCGGGAAAAATCCCTCTCCAACTTCTCTTAATTTGTTTTTATTTATGCTTGTTGTCATGTTTAGCACCTCTTAATCGTTTTAGAAAATACCTCAAATAAAATTTATTTCTGAAGTTATCTTCATAACATAG
Source organism: Bacillus sp. CCNWLW194 (assembly GCF_037120585.1). Lineage (NCBI taxonomy): Bacteria > Bacillati > Bacillota > Bacilli > Caryophanales > Bacillaceae > Bacillus > Bacillus sp. CCNWLW194. The sequence goes on from NZ_JBBBBL010000004.1 coordinate 406,065, forward strand.
TTTCATCCATTTTCTTATTTATCACATCTAATACATGTTGATTAGGAGAATATCTATTGCTGTCCATAATCCTTTTTTCCAAATCCGTATCCCCCAAATATATTGCTACACCAATTGCAATTGCAGGACTTCTACTTACCCCTGCTCCACAATGAATTACAAAGGAATCCGCCCCCTTATGTTGCCTAACGAATGAAAATAACTGATATGCTTGTAAATCTGTAAAAATAGGATATTGTTCCAACTCTCTATCTCTCCATTCTTTTTCTGTTATTCGTAAATCATAGAAACAGAGTTCTAATATCCCTTTGTATTGATTTTGATTATCCAGTGGAGGTAAATCCCCATCTTTATCTGCAATGCGAATTAGAACAGGGTATTCCCATTCTGATTGATGTTTTACCGCTTCATCTTCTGATAAAATTAGACACTTATCTTCTTCTGATTTCCTTAATTCAGGGAATATCTCTTTTACATTCACTTCTTTACCATTACAGTAAATACCAGGCGTATCCGAATTCAACTTCACTGTAAGACCTAATTGTTCAGCTAATGCAATTTCTTTTTCTTTATCAAATGCAAACTCTTTCATCTCTCACGCCCCCTTTTTGACAAACTGATAAGAATCCGATTTTTCTAAAGCATCCTCTATTTCTTCATGTTCAAATCCACATAAATCACAATCATAGGGAAATGAAATCTTTGATTTTTCACCTTCTACATACGAGTCCATTACTCGATAACATTCATAGCATAAAATATCATTCTTCTGAACCAATAATCCCTCATATACAAGCTCTTCACATACTTCAATGGCTTCTTGCGTTGATAGATTAAATCTTTTCACCAATATCGTATAGCAAAAAGATTTTACTAATCCTTTTGATAGTTTCCTAATATACTCTTTTGCTTTTGCTTGATTTTCATTCATAAAGAATACCTCTCCATTCTCTCTAATTTCAGTAATTTATTTTTTACTATTATATACAAATTTATTGACTATAGTTTTTAATGATTATATCATAAATATAAAGTGACAAACAGAACTATCGGTGATAATCACCTTAGATTTTACAGATAGATACAAGGAGATAACATGTACGGAAAATATGTAAATATTATTTTTAAAAATGAGAAATATAAAGTTTTTGTGCCTTGCAACCCAGATACACCAGAAAAAGTTTTGGAGGTATTTGCACTAAGGATACTACTTAGTTAATTAGTAAAGAAAAGAGTGATAAACATGCCAAGAAAAACTCGAAAAACAGAAGAAAGCAAACCATTAACAATTGAAGAAATAAGAGAAATAGAGCTACATAAGCTTAGAACAGGTCGGCCATTCACTCCCACTCCTACTTATCAACATAGAATTGGAGATACCGTAAATGTTAGTCATTTAAGAAATGCAAAAGTAGAAGCTGTTTACGATGATGGTCGTTTTTATGAAATTTCTTATCAGAAAAGTTTTAGAGTTGGAGGAGAACATAAATATACAGAGAGAATCGCTTGGTTTGAGTGGATGAAGGTAAGAGCTATTCCTGATGAATCTGCAACGAATTTTGTTAAAGAAGATAATGTTCGTTTGGATTTTTTTCAAGTAACTATCAATTCTCTTCTTCACAAGTTATACCATTTAGGTATTGATACATCACCTTTTTATCAAAGAGATTATGTATGGTCTCAAGAAGACAAAGAATCTTTAATTGATAGCATTTTTAATCACATTGAAATTGGTAAATTCGTTCTTGTTTTTAAAGGATACGAAGGCGATATGTATGAAGTGTTAGATGGAAAACAACGGCTATCTGCATTACAAGAGTTTTTTGAAGATAGATTCACTTACAGAGGAAAGTACTTTAGCCAATTAACACAACGGGACCAGAATCATTTTGCGAACTACTCCATTTCATTAGCCGAAAGTCAAAACGAACTAACAGAAAAACAGAAATTAGAATATTTTATTCGCCTTAATAAGACTGGTCGTATTATGGATAAAGAACATCTTGAAAAAGTTGAAGCATTATATACTGAAATCCTTGAATAGGAGCATATTATATGGAGTTGTATTTTACCTGCATTTTTGAAAGAAATGCAATCATCAAATTTCAATACGAAAAAGAAATAATTTCAGAATAAAGGCACTTTATATATAAAGGAAATATTGTTGAATGTCGCTCATTAAAAATGCTATAATTTGTATGAAAGTGTTCATAAAAACGTATTAAACTTCTGGGCTACGAAAATACAATCTACCACAAGTTCGTAAGAAAAGACTCTTTTTATAAAGGGTCTTTTCTTACGAACTAACATTTACTATAAATTATTCAATGAGTCTTTCACCTTTTTATGTGAAGGACTTTTTTATTTCTATGACCTAAATTAAATTGACAATAGTCAACGAAAAATAGTAATCTATTTATAAGGATATTAATTTATCCAGAAATAACAAAAACCGTTTTTTATTTATATTGTTTTTATGTAAATGGTTTCTTTATGTTTTATTTAAATAAATTCAATTTAAGAAAAAAATATTTAAGTATATAGGTTTATGTTTCGGAGGGGTTTTGTATTTGATGGAAAGGCGTTGGTTCTGATGTTTCGATTTTTAAAATCTATTTTAGGTAAAAAGAAAGTGAATGTCACAAATTCAGGGACAGATATACCCTCTTCCCCTATTATCTTGACTCCTAAACAATGGGCAGAGGTATTAAATATTTCGTATGAGGATGATTCTATTTTATTTAAAAAAATTAATCACCGTGAAGATTCTCGAATTACAAAAAGCGAGTTCTTATCTATTAACTCTCTTTATCATCGGTCTTATTTAGCAGAAGAAATATCCGATTTATTGAGAGATAATGAATCCATTAAAAACGTGACATATGCGGGAACAAGAGTCTATATTATTTCGAAAGACCCACTCTTAGGAACGTTTTATATGGATATTAAACGAGTACCTGAAAGTGTAGAGGATGGATATGACAAATAAGGTTTACGTATCAATTGAAGAAATAAAATCATTAGAACGTAATCTACATATAATAAATAATATTAATATCCCTATTGCACAGAGAAGACTGGCGAAAATGAGATTTGACATGATTTATGAAAAAGCTAAACGAAGAATAGAAAGTAGGTGATGTATATGGATACATTCTTTTTCATTGCAAAAACTTATCTATTAATTGGATGTCTAACTCCATTAGTAGGTATTATCCTTAATTCCATTAGTCATAGAGAAAAACCAGATTTTACATTTGGCGAAACAAAACTCGTGGATATTATACAAGTCTATTGCATTTCCATTTTTGCATGGCCTATCGCCATTGCTTGTGCCATTATTGCACAGAGTCGTGGTAGATGGCTTTAAAAAAATATGAAAGCAGGTGATTGAAATGGAATTATTTAAACTAATTTGCATCATATATATATCCTTAGGAATTATTTTTACATTTGGAATGATATTTACAAAGGCTATTAGAGATAAGGAAAAACCTGATTTTAAAATCGGAGAAGACACTTACCTGGATGCAATAAAATGTTATGCACTCGCTATTTTCTTATGGTGGCTTTGTTTATTTGTATTCATCTGCATGTCTAAACGTGGTGGATGGGTTTAATAGGAAAGGAGATGGATATTTATGTTGGTGTTTATCGGAAAATTATATTTACTGGCAGGGTTTTTATTTTTATTATCTATGATTTTTGCACGAACTATGAAAGAAAAATCAGGTATCAATCTTATGCTTGGAGCTTCTAACTTCAAAGATGCTGTAAAGAGTTATGCAGTTGCTATATTCCTATGGTGGCTTTGCATTCTTGCATTTTTCTTTGTATATAAAAATAAGGATTCTGAAAAAAAGGAGAATAAAAATGGTTGATTTGATTCATTTACTCAGTAAATCAGAACATGCTTCCGTTTACAAAATGCATTCAGAGATTTCGAATTGGGATGGTGTACACGTTATTGTAAGGAAAGATAATGGATATACAACTGTCCATATAGAAGGAACAGTACTACCGAAAACGTCTAATATCAAGAGCAAGGAAAAATACAAAGGTGGCAATACCCTTTCCTTAATCGGTGCAGTTACCAACGCTCGATATGAATATCTTTACACAAAAAAAGAATATGCCGTCATATACTCTTCTTCCAGCCAAATAACGGCATGAATTTTTTGGTAAAAAACCCTTTCTATATTCATAGAAAAGGTCTTTTTTATTAGAAAACGCATCTTTGAAACAATTATTAATATCAAGAATACTTTACTTAATTAAGTTTATTAAGTTTATTAATTGACTATAGCAAATGATTATGTTTATAATTTTAATAGATTAGATATATCAGAGAGGATGAATAACATGACAGAACCAAAAAAAGATGGGATTCTCATGCAAGACAAATTAGGAAAAATTGTACAATTAGAAAAAGGTTTAACGTTCAAGGAAGCCTATTCTAAAGTCTGGGATTTAAGAGCAAAGCGTGATGGAAACTATTATCGGTTAGGGAATCTATAAAAATGAAAGACAAAATAGATTTACAAAAAATCAAGGGCTTCCCCTCTTCTATTAAACTTCTGTTTTTTATCTATTTCATTTTAGTTCTCTGCTCTTCTATGAGAATTTGTAGAGAAAATCTATGTTTTGACATCTCCTATTTCTCAAGTGCCAGTATTTTAATATTTTTTTTATTTGTAGCACCCATAAAAGACCAGATTAAAGAGCCCAAATGATAGTACCAAGGGTTCTTTTTTATTTAAGTTAAAAGAACATTTCCTTTGATTTATAAATATGCGATAGAGAAATGTATGAGGAATATTCACTTATCTTTATCAATAACATATAAAAACTAAAATTGAGGTGATGATAATGGATAAAGAAATGCTTGAATTAATTAAAGAATTCAATATGAAATACAATCAATTAGGAGATAAATCTTTCTTCTCTGTTCATGAAATAGCAAAAGAAACGATATTAAAAGGGATTGATACATCATTAGATTCCTTTTCTGAGGAATCCTATAAGCAAGTTTTGCAACGATACATACAAGCAAGTAATTATTTTCTACAAGACGATGATGACAATGCAAGATGCATCAGAGAAAATCTTCATGCTATATACTCCTACTACAGAGGGCTAAACCCTGTAATGAAAACAGTGAATGGAAAAAGATTATATGGAAATAAGTTTAAAATATTTACAATTCATCAAACTGAACCTAAAATGAAAAAGGTCTTTGCTACAAAAATGACTGGAGAAAAATTAGAACATATTTTGATGTTTATTGAAGCAGTTGTTGGAAAGGAACTTGATTTATCTCAACTCGCTTTTTACGCAGGTTTATTCTTTGATATATACGAGTTGCAAAACGATGAATTGCGTGTTTTTGGTGAAGAAGATTTAATTGATTTTGATTTTGATAATTTAGGGACTGGTTATGGCTCACATATAACATCCATTCGAAATCGTCATGCAAATCACAAGCAACTTCTATTGCAATCAAATTTATTATGGAAGGAAATGTACTTAGGAGATAGGCTACCTCGACTCATTCATTTTTATGAAGATAACTTTGATTTAATTACAGAAGCAGAATATCAAGACAATGGTCATTCCGTTCATGAACAGTTATATCAATGTTTAGATGCATACTTACATAACAGTCAGTTATTACTGACTATATCAATATTTGTAAAGCATATCCAAACAGATAACGGTAGCTATATCGGCAGTGATTGTGCCGTAAGTATCATGACAGCACCATATACATTTGAATTACGTTTAGAAAGGCCATCTGAAACACCATTCGAACTGTTTTTCAATAGAGATAAAAATGAAGAATTTACAATTGAAGATATATTGAGACCCTATTACGCAGAAGATTTAGTTGCAAAACAAAAACAAGGAGCCTAATTAGCCCCTTGTTTTTTTACAACTATTATTTGTACGATTGTGGTTGTTGTAAGCTTGCAATAAATTCGTAAATTTTATTATAAAAATATAAAAATTAATCATTGTTATAAATTGTTTTTATGATTATAATGGATAAATAGTCTAATTCTACGCATAAGTATATCAAGCGCACCGATATCACTTTAAATTGCCAGAGTATTAGGTTAATAATCACATTACAAGAAGTATAACATATTCTCCTTGAAAATCACTTTCCTATAATTGAGAAAGTGATTTTTTCGTTTAAGGATACTGGTTACTGTACTAATTTTTTACAAGCAACTTCTATTCAACTTCATTTTCTGCTCTTTCATTTTTAACTTCATAACCGAAGTACATCGCTTTTATAAAATTATCTGTCCCTAATTCAGTAAGAACTTTAAGTCCATCACCTTGCTCCTCCCATTCAAAACGCATATCAAAATATTCATTTACTGCCCAAACTATATCATTTCTGCACATATTTAATAGTTCAGATAATGCATCAGCAATTTCTTTCGTAACTTTTATTTTGTCGTTCTTCATGAGTAGGTCAGCGTTACTTTCGTTTTCTATCTTATTAATAACTTTTACAGTATTAATATCAACTGGATACCATTTCTCAAAACCTAAATCAGTCGATTCAAACTTTTCCTTTCCCATCTTTCTTAAGTATTCTTTATCACTCTTTGAAACAGGATATGAAGTATTTTCTTGTGTATACATACCATTATTTTCAGTAGGGATAATAATTGCCTGATGCTCTTTCTCGCAATCGGTTGTGTATACTAAGTTACCTCGTACCCATTTCCCTTCTTTGGTAAGTCCTTTATATAATAGTGATTTAATCATGTTATTTCTCTTCCTTCTGGATAAAAATTATAATCTTGATATTTTTTCAATTCCCTTATAATTTCTTCACTCTTCTCTTCTCTTATATTCTTACTTCCAAAATTAAAAAATCTTTCCTTGGACTTATTCATGATTTCAGACTTTATAATGTGACACCATAATTCTTTAGAACAATAGATTCGTTTAAATTCATGGTCTACAAATGGTTTATTTGTTTTTTCATCCCAGAAACAATTAATCTTCCCAATTTCAAAATACTCATATCGCTTAAATCGGTTATAAATGGTTGGAACAACTGGTCCATGTACCCACGCATGAATATCATCAGTAAACATCGGCTCACCATGAATTCCTAAATTCCATCCTTGTGCATAATACAGCAGTTTTTGCAATTTTAGATGTGTGATAGATTCGTTAGTATTTGGTTTGCTTTTATTAATTAATTCTTGAGCAATATGCATTGCTGTTATTTCTGTCTTGTTTTCTCCTTTTAGGTAAATTAGTTCTTCCACTGTTTACACCACCGCAAATTATTATTTACTTAAATATAACATAATATTGACTATAGTTAAATGCGAATATATAATTAAACGTATAATAAAAGATTGCGAGGGATAAGAGTTGACTCAAAAAAATAACCGTAACTTTAGAGAATAAAAGCAAACACATATATGATTTCTATGACACAGTAAAAGTCATTCAATACTTAGGTGATGAAGATATTAGACTTGTATTTCGTAGCGAAAATAGCTGTGAACCAGAAGGTTATTCAGAACGAAAGATTTCCATTCAATTAGCTCTATTCCAACGAATGTTACTTCTTGCAAAAGTAACTTGTAACGATGTAAGTGTCGATGTTAAATCTGATTCATTTGACACTCCACGTCCTACGGAACCATTACATATTTCTTATAATAGAGAAACTAATTTGTTCCAGTTAGGCATGGGTAACTTCTCAGATGAACTTGTTTTTGAAGAAGACGTTTTATTCGAAGTAATGTTTGAAATTCTTTGATTTTATAATAGATATTGTATGGATACGAGAAAGGAAAAAAGCATGATTAAAAGAGTATTTTATAAAGGTAAAGAGCGATTTTTTACAAGTGAAGGAAAAGAAATCTTATTATTCGATATGGATGATACGATTGCTAATTTTGTAGATGAATGGTTATCTATTTACAACAATCATTATCAAGATAATTTAAAAAAAGAACAATTGTTAAGTTGGGATGTTCAGCATTATACGAAAGATTATTGCGGGGCACAAATCTATGACTTGTTAAAACATCCAGGATTATACTTACACTATCCTAAACCCTTGCCTGGGGCTGTTGACGTATTACAAGAGCTATCTGATACCTATGAAATCGTATTAGTCTCAGCAAGCCCAAGAGGACATGCTAATGGCGAAGCACACTGCCACAAGTATTGTAAAACCTCTAACCCTGCTGACGATAAAAGAAAATGGGTGGAGAAATATTTTCCATTTGTTCAGCAAAAGAACATTGTTTTTACTTCTTCAAAATATTTAGTAACAGGTTCATTACTATTTGATGATGCTCCTCATAATTTAGAAGAGTTTCATTCATTAGGGCGTGTTACTGTATGTATGAATCAACCATGGAACCAAGAGGTATCAGCGGATATTACGCGAGTGAACAATTGGCAGGAGTTTAAAGAAAAACTACCTGTATTGCTCCCTCCTATCCCTGAACTGATTAAAAGAATAACTCAATAACTAAAAAGAAGGCATTACAGTTCATCCGAATGCCTTTTTGTAAATTTATTAAAAACAATAAGGAAGTGAATAGAATGGGTACATTAGATGCACCTCTTATGATACTTAATAAACACTTAGAGTGTATAAAAGAAGATATCGAGAATTACAAGAAACAAGCACGGGAAAATCCTACAAGTACGGAAATTATTCAAAATTTATTAATTCCTAAAAGCGAATTAAATAGCAAAAAAATTGAATTCGCCATCCGTATTTTAGAAACTTTTGAACCTAAAGAAGATAATTCTGATAAATATCCGTTTTTCAAAGGGGATTCAGTTCTTAACAAAATAAGTGGTAAAACACATGTCATTGAAAGTTATGTAGGCAACGGGCAATTCAAAAGCAAGAATGGTTCTACTTTACATATGAAAAACTTAGAGAAAATCTCATAAATCTAATACATCTATACAATAAATTAGTTGACGAAAAAGTTTCTTCTCGATATGCTGAAAAAAGAAAGTGTATACATTGTTCAGCTTGTATACATTGAAAGGATGTTTTAGCAGATGAACAAGAGAATTAAGAAAAAACAAATAAAACAAAATGTATGCATGGTTTGTGGGTCTACATTAGTAGAGAAATCTTCTAATTATAGTAGTGTGTTAATCTCAGTTAAAGAAGAATGTCCAAATTGCCATAATTACATAGTTGAAACAACGTTAGCAGGAATTAACAAAACAATTTCAGGTTCTCAATTTAACTATAATTTTGATATGAATAACTCCGAAAAACAGGCTCTTGAAAGAAAAGAAAGAAAATTACTACGTTTCTTAAAGAAGAACGGAAAAATCAAGGTTAACTAACATTTGTTTTTCTCTTTGCAGTAAGATATAATGTTGATTAATTGGTAAACATCCAATATGGAGATAGGAGTATAAACTTATATACTTCTTACAAAAACACCGTACTGTAATACGGTGTTTTTTATTTTATATAATCTCAAAAAACAATAATGATTGTCCATTTAAGTAATATATTTTTTACTTATTTTATATATTTTATTTACAATAGTTTAATTACGTTTTACAATAGCTATATACGATTAACACTGATAAAGGACGTGACTTCTATAAATGATAGAATTCAATTAATAAAGTTATACTTTTGCAGTAAAAATACATATCTTACTTTATTACAGACAACATTGGCTGTAATATTCAGCTCCCTATTTCTTTTGTTAATGAATGATAAAGAGCTTGAATCTTTTTTGTTTCATAATGGATTTTTATATTATGCACTCACAATAAATGTTTTTGTCTGTTTTATTGCTATGCCCTTATTAATATTCTTTGTACCTAATAAAAAACCCCACTAAAGAAAGGATTGTATTTTACACATGGCTCGTTTATCAAAAACAAAAGCAAATAAACTCGGTGGATTCCTTTGTAAAATCCTTCGTCATTCCCCTTCTCAATTCCATGTTTCTTTAGATGAATATGGTTATGCACCAATTGATGAACTATTAAATGCCATTTCTTCGAATGAAAAATGGGCTAATCTTGTGACTGTTGAGATGATTTTAGAGGTTGTTAAAACAGACGAAAAACAACGTTACAAACTCGACTCTACAGGAACAAAAATAAAAGCTCGATACGGTCATAGTATTTCGGTAAAAAGTGATGAAGAGCAAAATCGAGTGTTGCCAGATATTCTTTATCATGGTACTGGTATGGAACATTTGGACTCTATTCAAAAATTGGGGTTACTGCCAATGAAACGAGTAAATGTTCACTTAGCAGAAACAACCTTTTTTGCAAATAAATCTGCGAAACGCAATCAGTTTCCTGTTTTATTAAAAGTAGATACCATTATGGCCAAGAATATTGGCGTAACTTTTGAATATGCAGGTGACGAGGTGTGGTTAAGCTCCCCTATTCCTGCTGATTGCTTATCAGTTGTAACCAGTTCAGAAAATAAAGAAATGTAAAGAAAGGAAGTAGTTATTAATGAGAACCATTACATGTAAATGCGGAGAGAAGAAAACTATTGATAGAGGTATCGCATCTGTTGGAGATATCTTCTTACATACAGGATTTTAAACTATATTTACTTTTGATGCAGAGTGCATTCATTTGTGCCCTACGTGTTGGACTAAAGCAAAAGAACATGCTGTAGCCATGCATCAACTTCTTGAAAAGCCTTATATATCTATAGACCAATTCTTAGAGGATGAGATTGAATGATGCATAAAGTAACTTGTACATGTGGACAGCATAGTATAGAGGCAAATAAAAACTCTCTAAATAAAGAACTAATAGATGCAGGATGGGGTGTAATCCCTTCTAATCGAGGTACATTTATTTATATTTGCCCTTCTTGCTATCAAAGAGCAAAACAGTTAATCAAAGAGTTTCATCAAATAACACAAGATACATACATTAGTATCTCCTCTATCATTCGCAAAATAGAGGAAGAAAATGAAACCAAGCAGTAATTAGAAAGGATGAATATAAATGGGTTGGCGTTTTGAAGTATTATTACTACCAAAAACAATTAAAAATGAAGACTTAATTCAATCAACGCATCAAATACTTAAGGATGAACCAAAGATAATAATGGACAGCCATGTTTTAATGGTAGCCCCACCCTCACCTGATTTTTATTTCAAAAAAATCTCATTAGATTCTATTGGAAATTATGAATCTCCTGTTTTTACACCCAGGGAATTCGCACTGAAATTATCAAACGTAATTAGAAATGAGGATTTTATCATTGCCAATTATTGCGACGGAACTGCCCAAGGGTTAATCTCGCATTTTAGAAATGGATGCCTTGTGCAAAAAATTGAAAGTCCAGAACTCGATAAATTAGAAATAGGACGACAGTTATTAACTGATACCTTACACTTCCCTGCTTCTGAATCTATCCTATCATCAATTGATTCTTATTTTTCTTTTCTGCATGAGAGAAATCCCTATTCTCTTATCTCTTATGCTCACCTGCATTTCTCTTCTGTATCCGAAAAAAGACCGATGCGTAGAGCATTGTATGAACAAGTACAAGCGTTGATTCAAAATCCTAATGTAACGGATGAAGAATTAGGTACATTGAAAGGTTCCCACAGTTTCCCGCCTTCTATCGTTCGACCTTATTATCAACGTTACATAATGGAGTCAAATAAAAATATAGCGTTAGAAAAAATGTATCTGTTTACGCATGGATTCGAGGGTGACGCAACATTAAAAGATGCTCCCACCTATCTATCACCTAATAATTATTTCCAATTAACATTGGATTATAGAAATCTTACAATTTAATACACACGAGCAAACCTCCTTTAATTTTATTGACTATAGTTAATAATTTATTTATAATATAACTTATAAATACACATCGGAGGTTTTTCTTGTGTTCAGAGTACATATCTTAAATCAAAACTTACTGGTTACAGGTGGTATCGCAGTGGGAAAGACTTTTTTCTTAAATGAATCACTTATGGATTTATTAACGAAAAGCGAAAACACCCTACTACTAACACCTAATATAAATGAATTTAAAACACCTGTTACAACATTTAATGGTAGAACGATTTCTTCTACCAAAATAAATGATGATATTGATGGTTCTTTATTTCAAATCGTTGAAATTAATCCATTTTCAAAATCATTAGATGAAGTCAAACATTCATTCATGGAATTTGTAAGTAGTTTTGAAACTATAATTCAAAGTGGAATAAAAACGGTAATGATTGATGAAGGAATGCAACTACTAAATGAAGTACCTTTCCCCTCATTTATAAAGTTTGTAGAACGATTAAATGAGAAAGGCATACGAGTAATCTTTACATCTCAATTAGAGCTTCATCGACTTCCTGTTAATCAGTTTATGCAAATAGATAAATTATTCCCTTGTGTGCTAAAACTGAATCATCAATATAAACCATTAGCAACCGCATCATAAAATGAAGGAGGATGAATATATGAGTAGACAATTTTACGGAATCATGGTTCATGGTTCTATTTCAAACAAAGTATTAGCAGAAAAAACATTAGAAATTTTAAAGGACAACGAATTAAAAGTTAACTACGGAAGTCAGTGCTTAGTCACGCTACCTGTAGATGAAAAATATAATTTCAAGGTTATCAATTACGGAAGTATTTTGAATCACGAAATTACACCATTTGCTGATGAGACATTAGCAAAGGAATTATCAGAAAGAATTCCTTTGCAGGATTTCATCGTCTTCCATTTCCATAGCGTAACGGATACAGGCTATTTTAGACACTATATGAATGGTGTTCTGATTGAAGAAAAAGCTGATAAAATCGAAGGAGATAATTTTATCTGTGCTCAAAATCTATTCAAGCAGGTTTTTGGTATCCCAAGATATAAAAATCTGATGCAAATCATTGAGAATTATTTCAAAGTGGCATTAGAGCGTAACCCATATTTACAAGGAGCGTCTTATGCTCATCTGTTATTCGCACAAGAGGATGCATTTTGGGGAAATAAAGAATTATGTGACGCAATTCAAGAACAATTAAAGCATCCAACGAAGCAAAAGGAAAATCACTCTTCACTTCAATATTATTTAAATAGATATGAAAATGAGAAAGTAGATAATAGAGTAATGTATTACTTATTAACTAACGGTTTTTATCGAAGTGCTACTTTATTAGATTCTCCACATCAGTTAAAACCTGAAGAATACTTTGAATTTCATCAAAGCGTTAAAAAAATAGCATAACAGAATGAAAGCAATACCTAATAGGTGTTGCTTTTTTTCATTGACTATAGTTAACTAAATTGTTACTATAATATTATCAACAAAAGGACGGTGAAAGAAGGTTATGAAAGGCATTGTAATTAAGAAACATTGGATAAATCTTATATTAAGCGGTCAAAAAGATTGGGAAATTCGAAGCAGAAATGCAAAAATCAGAGGAACAATTGCGTTGATTCAAAGTGGTTCAGGTATGGTATTTGGAACTGTCGATTTAGTAGATTGTATTCCTTTAACGAAAGAAGCCTTTAATAGCACTCATGAACACCATAAAATCCCTGTGACTGGAGATACAGAACCACCTTATAAAAAAACTCACGCATGGGTCTTTAGAAATCCGGTTATCTTTCCAAAACCGATTCCTTACTCTCACCCTCTCGGTGCAGTGATATGGATAAATATTAAAGAGAATATAGAAGTAAAAGATGATGATATTAGGGATTGGTTCAACATCTCAACATCATCTAACTTATTACATCCAGGCGATATTTCATTCAATAATCTTTTACGCTTATATAAATCAGCACTCATGAAGTATTACAACATTCATACATCTACAAATATAACGAACTTCTTTGAACAGGTGAAAAAATTAGAGATGCCTCGTTCAGCAGAACTATGTACGGAGTGGATGTTAAATAAAGGGATTGCTCATTTAGAGACTATCATATCAAAACTACCTATTCCCAAAGAGGATATCTCTTATTTAGATTATGACGCTTGGGCTATTCAAGAGACATTAAAGCATGAAGACTCCCCATATGCAGATGATTTATGCTCTACATTAATAGACATCCTTAGTACCCTTTCTACAAGTACATTAAATAGAAAGTTCCGAAACGAAAAAGAGTGGAGTGAATGAAATGACAAAAGAATATCCGCTAAAAGAAGGCATGATTATATACGTAATCATGGATTCATATAGAGGCAAAAAAGTTGAACCATGTAAAGTAAGAAAATTAACGAATCCTTATCATGATGAACAATGGAATTTAAAATGCTTATCTGAGGAAGAGAAATATTATAGTGTCGGGTTTGATGCGAATCATATTGGGACAATCTACTTCTTTGACAAAATAGAAGCAGAAACACACTTGCGAGAAATGAAGGAGAAAAGCAATAAAGCTTTTCAAGATGCTCTCTCTTCAAAACAAGATATTTTAAAAAGACTGTTTACAGGATGGTCATATGATATGACGGAGAATGAAGAAGTTCAAATTATGGAAAGACGAATTGAAGAAGAGTTTGGAGTAAAAGTACGATGAACTACTCTCTTAACCCGAAGACTACATTAGGTTTTAAATGGTCAGAAAAAGAAAATGATTGGATGATTTATTTTCCAAGGTCAGGAAGTGGTTCTTATTTACATTCTCAACTACTTGAAAGACGTTTCTTCCTTTCTTTATTACAGGAATTATTAAATAGAAATTATGACCTCTCTACTTTTTTGTTCCGAGTTCATACAAACGAATTTTCTGAATCCCATCCGAGAAAACGAACAAGTCATTTTAGAAAGGAAAATGTTCTGGCCGTTTACTGGAACTACCAAACAAAAGAGTGGATGATACGCTATCCCAACAAGTCAGATGGCTCTCTCATTGCATTTGACTTAATCGGTAATGATTACTTCAAGAATGTTTTAAAAGAGCTTGAAAACCGAAAATATGACGTTAAAACACTATGTATTTATGTTGAAAGAAGAGAAATGGATTCAACGACCAAAAACAATATAAGCACATGGATAAAAAGACGTTTAGCAACCGCTTATAAATAAAAGGAGGATACAACATGTTACTGGTAGAGTTCTTTCAAAATACAAATGACCTAAGACGTGAAGTTCAAAAACAATTCAAAGAACGTGGTTTTACACTTCCTGAAAAATATTTCGTTATGAATGAAGCCTTAGGATATGCTCCTAATATAAAAGCCTTAACAAATGATGAGATACATAGAGTCTTGAAATTACTGAAGGAAAAGTATTAGAAGATTATTAAATAACTTGCAATAGAAAATGAAGAACTAAAAAAGAAAAAACGAAAGGTTGTGTCATGAATGAACGAAGCAATTGACGGAAAACAAATGTATGAGAATTTAAAGAAAGCAGGATATGAAAGTGTGGGTGTACATGATGGTACAGAGGTGCTTTCTAAAGTGTTTGCAGATGGCGTTATCCATTCTTTCTCCTTTAAAGATAACGAATGTATTGGAACGATGATTCTATCACAAGAGCAGTTATATGCCATGCAGAATCTTAAATAAAAAAATGAATAATAAAAACAAGTTTATTCATTTTTTACTAACTTTAATTTTAGGTGGAGGCGTGGGGATATCAGGAATTTTTGCTCTTGCAATTCCTTTTGCAGAGAATAAATCCATGTTTAGTTTATTCGTATTAGCATTCCCTGTTCTCTCTCTTATTTATTTTATTTACTTACTACGTTCAAATACAAAAAATATAGGTAGTTTATTCGCACATATAGGAGTGTTTATTGCATCTATCATATTTATACCTTGGATTATACTATTCCTTACAAGTTAGCACTGAAAAGCATCTCAAAAGGTGTTTTTTCTCTTTTATATAGTAATATAATTAAAAACAACAATCTATCTTTCATTGATTCCCCATATAATAAGTATAACTGTATAGAATGGAGTTGATAGTATGGATGGATTTTTCGAGATAATTCTTCTTGGTCTTATTGTATTTATATTGATTATTTCTTTCTCTGCTTTTATCGAACAAAAATATCCTGAAAAGCCAGGTCTAAAGTTTGTGCTACCTACAATTCTTATTGCTATGTCCTGCTTAACCTTTTATGTGTCTGCATTCCTTTTTGATGGTTGGTTTATTATAGGAGTAAGTGTATTATCTACAACTGTTTTTATAAGCTCCACAATTGGTTTTATTGCATCTGTATTTATACATAATAAAAAAGAACAGTAATTTTTTACTGTTCTTTTAATCAAATCTATCATTTTCTCCTAATACCCATTTCAAAGCTGAAATTTGCGAGCTATTTTGCAACAATTCCGAACGAAAGACTTGTCTATCTATTTCCCCTTGCTTATAAGAATCCCGTATAGCATTCTCGTTGGTATCCAAATCTTTAATCTTATCTCTTATCTCCTGCTCTGCTGTCATCTCCAAAGCTGAATTAAGCGATAGTATCATTGATTCATTTTCCAAGACAACAGATTGCAGGACATCTTCAGGAATTTTTTTATTATTGAACGCATTTTTATAGTTTCTAATAGTTAAGAAACAAGATTGCATTTCGTCCTGTATTTCTTGAATTGTTTTCATGTATTAGCTCCTTTATTTTCTTTTGTATCGTTTGTACCAATCTTTATATGAATAATCATCACAATAAGACCATTTTTGCCCACAGTTTAATAATGATTTTTCTTCTGCTTCTTTATCTTTAACATATGTATTGTAATAATAGGTAACTTTCCAATCACAAATGTCATATTGGTCATATAGTTTTTTATATGCACTTCCGTTTGCAAGCTCACCTTTAAACTTTCTAACCTTTCGATTGGCAAATTTTCTTTCTGCTTTTTGATTATCTTTTACACATGGTACTTTTTTATAACTTCTACTCATATATATCACATCCCTTTCTTAGGGACCATTATTTGGTCCACCTAATGGACTGTGAAATGAGGAATTCTCATTCTTGGTTGATGCATCTGTATCATATATTCCACCTCCTTTCACTCTCTACATACACCTATTCAATCGTAACAAAGTGCTTGAATACCTTTTGTCTCTCTACATTATCTAATCCATAGGCATATTTATCCGTAAATTCTTTCCAATTTGTACTTTCATTCAAAGTATCCATTTTTACTTTCAGAACTTTTTCTAATTCTTTTTTATTGATAGAAGCCTCATATGTTTTCCCTTCAAATGGAAGGATAACTTCTAAGTTTTCTAACGCAGGATTCTTTTTAAAGAGTCTCGTTGTTTCAATTACAAACAATTTATCAATCTTATCTCCTGTACTCCAATATTCTTTATATGTTTCTTCTTTTAAATCTTTCATTGCAGAGTTTTCAGAGACGACAGACTGATAAGAATCATAGTAAGTTAAGGTAGCGTGAGTATCAGCCACATCAATTTTCTTGATGTATTCCCCACCCATCATTAAATTCACTTCGTTTATGAATTTATCTTTTACCAACTTTGGCTTTTCTTTTTCTTTGCTATTATCATCTTTATTTTCTTCTGTTTTATCTTTTTTCTTATTTTGAGAATCTAAAACTTTTTGCAATTGCTCTTGTGTTAATTTTGTAGTTTGTGTTTTTTGTTCTTCTTCATTATTCCCACAACCTACAGAAATGGCTAACACACCTATACTTAGAATCCCTAATAGACACCTTTTTACAGTTTTATTCACGACATCAACTCCCTTATTTAATTTTATTTATTTTATAGACTAAAGTCAATAAAAAGAAGTTTTATAGAATATATGCCTTTTTGTTATCCTCTATTAACAAAATCATCTTTATAGAGGATTATTTAGCAATAAATCAAATAAAAAACACAGATTCTATACAGAACCTGCGTTCAATTTATTCTCTCCCTCAAATAAGGAGATATTTTATTTTTTATCACTTTCTCTGACAACTCATCTAAATATGTTACATACACTAAATCCAAATTATAATACTTACATAAATCTATTTTTTCCTTATCTCTTTCCTGCCTTTTCTTCAGTCCTTCTTCTCCACCCATGAACGGAATAGGTTTGTAATGTTGTTCCCCCTGATACTCAATGACAAGCTGTAATTCTTCAATATAGATATCCGCTTTTAGATGGTCTAACTCATATTGATGAATAACCGTGTATCCAGGAAAAATCCCTTTAATTAATTCTAAAAGTTTAATTTCAGATGTCCACTTTTTCCCTATTGCAAAGTACCCCATTCGAGTTCTTATAACATTTTCACAGTATCGTTTGAAATCTTTAGAGGATTGCTCGTCCAGAACCAGTCGTCCCCCATATTGCTCTTCTGCAATTAGAAGCGGGACAATGTCCCCAGGAATATGCTTCGGGTAGCAAATATCTCTAAATCTATTATCTAATCCATAAGAATAGGACAATGCCTTTATATAATATCCATAAATAGAATAAAACTTTGTTTCATTCATTGTTTTTCCATGTCCATACTTCGGACAAACTTTATTACAGATGTGGCATAAATTATCTTCGAATTTAATGTTTTGAATAAAGATTTCCATTAATTCTAACTGTGATGCTTTCGGAAGACCACTAAACGATAAACGTTCTTTTACTTTTAAATAATTTTCAACACCTTGCTTTTGACACGAACAATAAAATAAAGGACCATCTTTCTCTTGTTGGAAGGCATGAAATACTCCCATTCTTGTAGGATAGTGAACAAATGGATATGGCAACTCTGGTTCATATTCGACAAATACTCCTCTTGTAATCTCAGGTATCATTTCTTTCGGCACAATTTTAGAACGCATGGGTTCACCTTCTTATTTTTATTATTGATAGATTACTTGATAACCATCTTCTTCTAATAAACGCCCTACAATCCCCCTATGACACTTATCTTTGTTCTCACAATAACAAACCAATACTGCATTTTCTCCTGCCTCTAAACGCTCTTTAAGACGTTTATACGCTTTTTGAAAGTCCTTTCTTTCTGTTGCTTCTTTAATAAACGATTCTTCATACAAATCATACCATGTCCCTGTATTTCCTTTTTCTAATTTCTCTTTCTCTTCCTCTGTAAATTTTAACTTTTTCCATTTATCTTTTGTTTGAAAAAAGAGATGTAAGGATGGAGATAGATGTGGTACATGAACAAATCCTTTTCCAACCATAATCCCTTGTTTTATGCTTCGGGTAATATGCAGACGCACAGCATATGGGTGTAGGTCAAAGTCGTGTAAATTCTCAAATGATGTAATACAAACAAACCCTTTCACTTTTGTTTCCCCCTTATTTTTATAATCAAATTAATAGAAATATTTATATATCTTTCCCTTTGCAAACGAAATCCTCATTCACTCCCTTATTTTTCAGCACATTCGAATATATAATATAAAGTACACATTAAATAAGGCGTTTCTATGGAAAACTTTATTAAAAAGAGATGCAGAAAATATGTAACCTTATACAATCAGGAGGGATTTCTATGTTAACTATGAACGATGTATATTATGGGAAAATTTTCATTGAAGAAAAGTTTGATAGCATGTTAGCTGAATATGGTGTTATAGTTCTTGGTGCTTATAATAAAGACTTAGGTTGCTTTGAAAATTGTCTAATGTCAGGTGTTGTTAATGATAAATTGAAAAAATTAGCACAAGATAACATCTTAGGTTTTGATGGTGTTGTGGTTAATCAATTAGATGGACTAACCACACTTTTAAAACGACAAGCTACTATGTAAATCTAATTATTACAAACAAAGGTCTTATACAATACATGTAAGACCTTTGTGATAAGAAAAATCCTTGTCTATTCTTGTTCTTCAATGAATATAATTGAATGACCAATTCGATTTAGTTCCTTAGCATTTTTCAATGTTATTGAACTTTCTTGATTCTGCAAAGTAGCATCTACAACAATTAATTTAGAGCGAGATAGTAACATAATTACTCCTTTACTAAGCGAATTCTGAAAAATTTCTTTATCAAAAAAGTGAACATTCGATTTACATCCATCAGGGAAAAACTTATCTTCATCCCCAAAAATTGTTACCTCGTCATAACAAAGACATTCTTCAATAAAACCACCTATATCACTCTTTTCTTTCTTATACGTTTTGAGTTGACACTCGTTAAGTACATCTAATAAAGGATGCGGATTCGTTGTTTTTACTAAACCAGTTCTCAGCATTTTTTCGATATCGAACGGAACGTCATGATTCACTTGAATAAAAGACAAAATATTTGCATCTGATTGAGAATATGAATCAAACGGAATAGCGTTCCAAGAATCTCCCCAAAAACCATGCATGTTTTTAGTAGGAATACCTCCTACATAAGACCTTAACTCTCCATCATCATCCATCGCCAAATACTTAGGAGAACCTACCAAGAGGTCTTTATTGCTATGTATCTTTACTAATAAATTCATTTGCTGTTCATTTAATTTCATAAACTCCACTCTCCCATTCTAATTATCTACAAAATTTATTCACGCTATAGAACTTTTATCATGTAAAAAAGACCACAAAACAATATTTGCAGTCTCTTGTACGGATACTATCAGTGCTTATTTTTTCTGGAGAATTTCTTCGTATACAACTTTAGACCAATTTTCTAACTTGTCTTTAATAGATGGTAGGTCTTCTTTATCTACCCAAAGTCCTTTAATCACGCCTTCTTCTTGGCTTTGAATATCATCTGTACGTAATTCTACCATATAAACAAACCCTAAATGGTCATCTTCTACACCGCCAGATAGTTTGATTAACCCTTCTAAATGAATAGATTCAATCATTTCTGAAGTAATACCCGCTTCTTCCATTAACTCTCGATACAAACCATTCTCAATCGTTTTAAACAGGTCTACATCCTTATTGCTTACGTGGATATCTTCTTCACCTACATGACCACCAAGCATCCCCATTTTTCCAATCAATCGAATTTCACCACTATTACCTTCTCGAATAATAAAGAAGTATTTGTTTTGATGTTTTACAATTACATACGGAATGGGATGTCTTTGCACCGCATTGTATTCAAGGATACTTCTTCGTTCCACTAATACAGGAACGGTTTGCATAGCATCAATAATTGCTTCCATATTTGTAAATCCAGTTGGAACAAATGCCACTTCTGATTCCTCAAAGTAAATAATAAGTTCTTTTGTGGAAGGCTTTAACTCCTCTAAAATAGATGATTTTTCTTCATGTAAAGCTTTTAACTTCCATTTATCTGTTTCTACTTTGATTTCTTCAAGAATTTTGTTTAATTTTTGTTGCATCCTATTCACTCTCCATATATTTAATCTATATTAAGAGTAAAACATTAATTAACTATAGTCAATATGATTTAATTCATTTGAGCTTCTTTAATTAAGAAGTATACCGCAAACAATACATGGACAATACTAACTGAAAGAAATACAAATTGCGTAAATATAGATGCACAATTCATTGAAGAATAAATATAACCACTATAAGACAATGCAGAAATCGTTGAAAAAAGCACACAATGATTCATACCCATCACCTCTTTTCCAATCTGAAAATTTATTTAACTCATTATAGAAAAGTTGAGTGATTTTATTCGTTTAATTAGTGACAACAAAAAAGACCTTGACAGATGTCAAAGTCTTTTTCCCTATATTCTTACATGCTCATTGCTTCTTTGGTTTGTTGACTAAATGTACTACATAAAATCTCCAATTCCTCTTCAGATAAGATACTCTTCTTCATGTCGATTTCATTTGTAACACCAATTTCATAAGCGTATCCATAAATTTTAGCTAACAAAATCTCCCCTGCTTCCGAAAGGTCTGATTGAGGTGTACCAGATAAAGTGTACATATCATTCGCAATCTCATCTACAAAAGCATTTTTAAATAAATTCTTTTTCTTAATTTGATATGAATTATTTTTAATACTGTTTAATGTTGTTTTTGTTACACGATGATTCTCTTCGTAAACACATAATGAACGGTTTACAACTTGGAATGCATCATTTAATACATTACCCATAATTTCATATACACTTCTTACACTTTCTTGACGAAGACTTTCTCTTACTTCTTCTGCCACATCATCATCAAATAAGTTTACATTCGCCATAACAGGAAATGCTTTTAAGCTTGTTCGTAAATAAAAGCTTTCAGCGTATTTATCCTCTGATGGAATGCGACTCATAATACTTCTTTTAATGCCTTCTTTATTTAAAGCTCCCATTTGTTCCAAACTACTTTCTAATGATTCTTCAAAGATTTTAATCAATTGAATCCAGTTAGCTAAGATATTGTCTCTCACTTCAAAATACTCAACTCTTGCTTCCTTGACGTATTTTGAAAAATCTTTATATATTTCAATTGGTAAATATTCATTATCATAACCAATTGCCATACTTGCTTTCATTTTTCTCACTTTTGCTTCAATGCTTCTTAGCTTTTTCTCATAATCGTTTGGAATGAAATTCAATCTTCCGTTTCGAATATAATTCTTAAAGAAAGAACCCAACTCTTCAGATTGACTTACATCTACCCCAAATAATCCAGGTGTAACTTCTACATAGTTACGTAAACGTCCCACATGAACTTTTACTAAAACACCTTGTTTCTGTAAATATTCATCTACATTTTCTACAGTTACATTTACTCCATCATCTTGTAATCCTTGTAAAATCTCTTCTGTTTGTACTGTGTTAACTGTTTTCATTATGTACACTCCTTTTTAATTTTAAATACCTGTTTGATGATTAAACCAAAGTTATGAAGATAACTTCATTCTAACTCTCAAAAATAAAAATGTCAAATTTTAACATCTTGGTATTAGTTCAAGTTATTAAAGTACCTGTTTTTTTATATTCCCTTTATATTAATTAAATTTCATAGGAGATATTCAATGAATTATTACTTTTGGCAAATAAAAAAAGCCCGCATTTTCGCTGACTTTACTTTCATCTTATATAATTAAGTGCTGTTCATATTCGTGTTATTTGTTATGCGTTTTTCTTTAAATGTCAGATATTCCATTCTGAAAATAAATAAAAAAAATGCTAATCCATAACATTCTATGACTACGTTTTCTCGTTTTGTAAATAAATCAAATGTAATAATTGTAATTCCTGTTAGGGGATACAACATAGGAACTACTTCTGAAAATTTTATCGTTCTTTTTCTTTTCATGAAGTCTCCCCCTTTCGGTTGTTATAACAATACATTGAGCAGGAGCGTCAGAACCATTTTGACGTTCCGTTCATTCGCTCCTGGCACCTTGTTTGTCATGACCCTATATCATATACATTTCATTATACTTATATTCAATTTTTCATTAATGAAACAGTTCTACCACTTTATCTTTTGCTTTTGTCATTACATTTTCACCAGTTTCAGTTGTTTTATCTGCAATGTGTTGTGTATCAACAATTTTATTTTCTTCTCGTTTCTTATCAAATTCCGTTGCAAATGTGTTTACTTCACGCGAGGAGTCTTCGGTTAAAAGCTCAGATAACCCTAATTTTTCATTCAAGTCTTTTGGTCCCCAAACAAATCCTGCTCCAAATAAAATAACAATCGCCATAGCGACTAAAGCTAACTTCGCAAATTCTTTCACGACAAACCCAATTATGGCAAGTACGGCAATTATAATGATGAATACAATAATCATGTTCATAGTATCACCTCCTTACTTGCTTTCTGTGTACATTTCGTCTTTTTGATATAAAGATAAGAAGCCCTTAATATCCTGCATGATTTCATCATGTCTCTCAGCATATTTTTTTGGAGGTTTTAATTCGCAAATCCTTTCATAACTCACTTCGACTTTTCTTATATTTAAATCAAATTCTCTTTTCTTTTCCTCTGTTGATAAATTATTTTGACGTACTTGTCCCATTCCACTTAATGCACAGTGAGAAATGGATACTAAATTATTCAAATACTCCTCGTTGCTTTCTTTTTCATATTCATCTGAAAAGAATCGTATAATGGCAAAATATGTTGGTGGTTTTTTATCAAAAAATAAATTAAATAAAACCACTAAATAAAATACGATGCCAAATCGGAATAACTTCTCGTACAAAGGAATTGCCCCTTGAAAGGCTAAGAACATAAAAAAGAATGATAATACATAAATAGCGTGTTTAAAGCATTGCATAATAAACTGTTTTTTCATGAAGTCACCCCAATCTTTATTTTTTATACATATTAATGTACTGCATTTTAGCCCAAAACATTCCGCATAGTAGAACCAACTTTACGTTGACTATTGTCAATGAAATACATATCCTTAAAGTATGGATATTTTTAATTCATAGAAAGGAGATGGTAATAATGAAATTACAAAAAAGATGGTTATTATGTGGTCTATTTTCACTATGTACACTCCCTCATATCGTTCATGCAGAATCAAAAGAACCAATTAATCATGAATCTGTAAAAAAAGAACCCATAAATAATGTAGAGAAAACATTTACGCAAAAACATACTTCTATAGAAGGTTGCGAGATTAGTGATGAAGGTAAAGATATTATCGAGGATTATATGGTTAAAAAATATATGCCTATCGAGGGTTGTGAGGTGGTAAAGCCTCTTCCTGTTGAATGTGATATTAATCATGAAAAACCTGAACCACCACCACCTGAACCTGCTCCAGAAGTGCAACAAACTGAACCACAACCAGTACAACAACCCGAAGATACCACTCAAGGAACCGATAATGTAGAGGTTCCAAAGCCTGAACAACATATTGAAGAGCAAAAAGAAAATCAAAATGTTGAAAAAATTGATAAAAAAGTAGTTCAAGAGAAAAAACAAGTTCAAAAAACACAAGCTGTAGAGCAAGAACAAATCTCTGAAACTCAACTAAAAGAAAAAGAAGTTTCAAAGACTACTATTATTAATAAAGGCGCTTCTATCGAGATGACGGAAGACGAACGTTATTGGTTAGAAAAGTTAGTAGAAGCTGAAGCGGCCGATGAGCCATATGAAGGAAAAATAGCTGTTGCAACAACTATTGCATATCGAGTAGACGATAAAACAGAGTTTCCTGATACAGTGATGGAAGTCATTAAAGCTCCTAAACAGTATTCTCCTTGGATGGATGGTGCTATTTACAAACGAACGCCAAGTGAAGAAACAAAACGTGCAGTAGCAGAAGTATTCGACAAAGGTGTAAGGAATTTACCTGAAGGTACTGTATACTTCTATGACCCACGATACGCTCCTCATAACTGGATGGAACGTACAAGAGCATATGTAACGACAATTGGCAATCATGTCTTTTGTTCTATACATGCAAAATAAGGGATGAAAACCTGAACGCAAAACAAAAAAGGCTCGCAATAAGCGAATGCCTTTTTTATTTACATATTATATATTTAAAATTTTAATTCCAATTTTTCTATGCAATAAGCTTTTTTTCTTGCATATTAACAATCTCTAAAACCTCTGGATTCTTATGACAAATATACACGTCTCCCTGTGTCTTACTATAATATTTAATTATCTTATTCAGATTTTTTATTACAACATCTTCAATTTGTCGTTGAATACAATCAGATTCATATGTAATTCTGTCTTCAAAATCTGAAAAGAAAGATTCATTGCTATCTAATCGCAAATTCAACTCTTTATACAACTTTCTTACAGATGCTTCACCTTCTAAAATTTCCAAAATCACATCATCTACATCCATATAATCAGCTAAATTGATTCTAACCTCTTTTTCTACCTTATCTAATAAATTCTGTATTTCCTCTTTTGATGTACTATCAAAAACATCTTCTTCCTTTATGGCAACTGAATAAACAAAATCCCCATAATGACTTGCTACTGAAAAGTTTTCAGTCATATAAATACCATAGCCTTCTGTTAGCTCACATTCTTTATATACCGCTAATTCCTTACTGATTTTAAATTCATCAAATACACGATTTGAACAATGAAATAAAGTTACCATAAAATAAACATCTCCTGTTTTATCAAATTTTTAAAATACCTGTTTTGTATAATCTCTGTATTCTATGTATTTGAATTAGGAGTTATAATGCATTATGATTAATCTCAGATAATGTGATGATTTTATTGTGTAGTTATATGAATAAAGTTAATTAGTGATGTATACCAGGAGTTGAAAGTATGACAAAAAAGGATATAACGGCTGAATTAATCTATATATGGAAAGAAGAATACGAAGCAGGAGCATCCTTTCGGAAAATTGGTGAAAAACATGGTGTGTCGAAAGCAACTGTAGGAAAGCATCTGACTGGTGTCGTTACATTTAGAGAAAAGGCTCCTCATAAGAAATATGCCGATGAATGGTATGAACTTTATTTATCAGGATGGAGCAAATCTGCTATTGCCAAAAAATACAACGTTTCGGCTGTATCTGTTGGCAAAATCCTACGTACTGAAAAAGGAGTAGAGATGCAAGGTCGGAAAAAAGAGTTGATGCATTTACTACCTACTTTTAAATCTTTATATGAAGAAGGATATGACTTGACTTATATTAGCGATAAGACAGGTGTATCCAGACAAGCCATATTGAATTACTTAAATGACGCAGGAGTTGAAATTCGCTCATATAGTGAATCCTCTCGAAAATATGAAGTCGATGAAGAGTTTTTTGAAGAAATTGACTCAGCTTATAAAGCTTATATATTAGGGTTGGTATTTAGTTCTGGAAACTTACTGGAGCACTACAAATCTTATTCCTTATCCATGGTTGTAAAAAAAGATAGAGTCTCGATATTAGAAGAAATATTTCAGGCTTTGACAAACAAAAAGACAGAAGAATTGCTTTATGTCTCCGCAGATAATTGTTATAAAGATAGAATTTGTTCTTTAAAATTGTATAATTCTCTTAAAAAATTAGGGTTAAATTTTAGAAGTGACATGACATTTCCTGCTCTTGAAGAAAAATATTTAGAACATTTTCTAAAAGGTTACCTAAAAGGTTCTTCGAGCTTTGCATCCAAACGGGGATATTTGACTATTAATTCTGAGCCCTTTTTTTATGAATCGTTAGTGAATTCCATTTCATCTATAATAGATATAGATAAGAAATATCTTCGAAAACACAAATACTCAACTGCCAGTATTACCGTTTATCAGAAAGAGTCCGTAGAGAAAATTAAGAATTTCATTAATAGCTAATTGTTCAATATAAAAAAGACTTCTTCTCCTAAAAAGAGAATGAAGTCTTTTTCTTAAACCGCTTCTTGTAAAACGTCATGAGATATTTCTCTTACTTTTGTTTTGAACATCTCTACGTCATTATTTGTACCTGACATTTCAAATTTCATCAATACAGGAATCCCATATTGTTTTGAAATCTTATCTGCACTTGCTCCGAACATATCTCCCCAATTTCGATTGCCACTCGCTACTACTCCTACTAAACTCTTACTGTTTTTCTTCAAAAAGGCTGATACCTCTTCTGGAACTGCACCAAAACCAGTTGTGTAAGTGATAAGTACATATTTTTCATTAACAAGTAATCCGTCACTAATTTGCACAGTTTCTAACCCTGTCTTTCCTACAAATCTTTTTACATTTCCAGTTTTTGAAGCATACACTATTAACATTTTAATCTCCCCTTTATCATTTGATACGTACATATATACCTAATTTATAAATTCTTCTTATTCTACTTTTCTTTCTCATTTATTATCATATTTAGCAAGAATATTCCCCACAGCAACAAGGTGAGAGCTGAATTATTTTGATATCACATCTAATAATCGTATAATACATACATAAATATATATAAAGTTTAGGAATATAAAATATACGGATTATATAAGATATATAGATTATATAAAACAGGTATTTATTAAAATTATTTTTAAAGGAGCGCTTTATAATGAATAATTTATTCGTAAAAATGGAAGCTATCGTAAAAATGGTAATGAAGTCTCATATGGATGATTTTGAGGTTCATGATAAACAAAGATTAACAAAGGCTTACGAAAAAGAAGAACATGAATTCTACTGGATGTGTTCAATGTGTGCAACACATATCATTGCAGATGAAGATGTTAGTTGGTTAGAGGCAGTTCTTTATCAATACCGTGAAAAACTTAAATCAAGTAAAGGTTTCCTATTCAAGATTGACACAAAAGCAGGAACAATTAAAAAGATAAACTGGCGTAAAAGACCAGAGTTACTAAAAATGATGGAGATGTAATCTTTATCATTCACTACGAAAAGCAGGTCATGAAATTAAATCACAACCTGCTTTTTTCATGCTTTATTCTGATTTTGACATTCTAATACCTTCAATCAATAGGACGATTGCTGTCATTAGGTGTAATAGCCAACCTAAGAATGGAATGGCTCCTAAAACAGATGCAATAATACCTACCACATTACCCCCAATCGAACCTTCTTCCTTTTTACACATAACGATTGTTGCAATATGTAAAAGCAAAGCAATAAATAGTGGTATCCATAAGAAGCTCAAGATAAACGTTCCACCTACAATCGGAATAGCAAAAAAGGCTTCTACTCCAAATGTAACCCACTTCAATGTTGTTACAACAGGTGATTTCCTCATAGTATCCCTTCCCTTCTATAATGTTTTCTTTTTATTATAGAAATAACATAAGAGTTTATAATAAAACCTATATCTTATACCCTCGAATACAAGAGTTGTAGCCACCATATAGCTATAACGTTTCAAGTTTTCAATAGTACCTGTCACAATTTAGCTATAGGGTTTCATAAAAGTAGAGGTATCTTTGCCGAAGTAAGAAATAACATTAATGCTTGTTAAGTAGAAATCAACAGTTTATCGGTATTCTATCAATAGAATTATATTCATTCTTTAACCCCATTCAATAAACTTGCTTCATACATCTTGATATTTCGCTTGTGAAACTCCGCTTTATCTAAACAAGCTTGATATAACGCTTGTTCTTTCTCTAATTTCATGCGAACAACACTTGCATTGGCTTGGTTATGCATTGCAACATTATCAATCTGTAAAATCTCAAATTCTTCTAAACTTCCCGTTTCTTTTTCATATGAAAATTTTAGAGCTTTAAAAAAATGTAGTAAATTTACAAATCTATTTGGTGTTGGTTTTTCATCTAATCTTTTCAATAGTTTCATAAATGTTTTCTTTTTATTTTTAGAAGTAATCACATAAGAAAGCAATTCAATAAACGGCTGTTCAGCGACTCCTACCTCCATCCAATTATTATCTCTTGAATCCTCTGTTCCCACTAATACATACAGTGTAGAGGGAGCAATAAATGGGAATTTATTTGGTCTTCTCTTATATTCTGCATTTGCCTTATAAGCAGTTGTCGTATATCCACGTTTACTTAATTCAAAGACTGACTTTCTAAACACCTGATAAAAATACCGTCCTAATTCTTTCATCGTATTTCCCTACCTTTTATCTTCTGTTTTTTAATCCATTATGTATTCAATCTGAATTATATGATATTATATTAACTATAGTCAATAAAAATAAAGGAGGATTATGATACATCTAAAAAAAGTGATGGTATACGCTTGTTCAATTGGTACATTACTTGCTCTGAACGGATGTGATTCTATCTCCACCGAGATAGATAACAAGCCACCCGTTGAAGAGAAAAAGGATATTACATATCAAAAATTTGAAAACATTTCAGCGACTATGACAAAAGCTATTTTGAATAGTATTGCTATAGGAGATACCAAAGAAATTCCAGATGTGAGAAATGCTTCAGTAATTGTAAATTCAGATGGCACAAAAACATACGCATTCTTAGTTCCTTATGATTTTACGGGAGAAGCGAAAGAAACAGATAAAGCAGAAGGCAAGCATTACACAGAGTTAACAGTAAATGATTACAATGCATTCATTGATATTATTGTTTCAACAGAAGAAAATACAAGAAAGCTTGTAATTAAAAGAATAGAAGAGTCTCGATATTTTGTTCAATATCTGGTTCCTGAAAAAGATGAGAAGCTACTCACTGCTACGCAAACACTTAAATATAAAGTTTCAAATGGGAAAGTATCAACTACCCATGCTATTAACACGTATCCATTAATTTAATAAAGGAGAATTTATACGATGAAAAGAAAATCCTTATTTTTAGCCATTTCAGCTCTATCCTTGTTACTCATTAGCGGGTGTGGAAATGACAGTGACTTATCTAAAGATGCAGAAAAAGAAATAAGCAATTATACAAAGTACGACAAGATGACTCGTGAGTTAACTCATAAAGTTTTAGACACAATCCCTAAAGGGAAAGAGCGAACTTATACAGACATCCCACATTCTTATATCATTTCGGATAATCAAGGTGACAGAACTTATCAATTCTTAGTACCATACGAATTGAAAAATGATACTAAGATTACAGATAATGACAAAATGAAACATTATGGTTATCTTACTTTTCCTGAAGACCGTTATTATATTGATATTAGTAGTTCTCCAGATGTCAAAGAAAAACAGCTCATTATTAAACACTTAGAAAATGGGGACTTTTCTATTCGATATATTCTTCCAGAAAACATTCAACCTCAGGTAGCGTTTAGTGAAAGTAATACCATTGAATATCGCAGTGGCAAAAATTCAACAGGCACTATCACCCATACAGAATTATAACAATAGACAGACTCTTTTTTTGGGTCTGTCTTTTATATTTCCTTTTTGAAATACATATGATTTATAGAGTTTATAAAACAGGTAATCAATTAGATTCTATAAAAAGGAGATACTATCATGGCTTATGTATTTAACCATAATTTTCATTCATTTACTAATGGAAAACTTTCATTAAAACCTTTAAATTTAGATTTTGAATTTGATAAAGAGGTTTTTCAGTTTATACAAAAAAGGATTATGGAAGATGTTTCAAACAAAAACATTTCAATCATTTATTTAAATAATAAATTTATTGGCTTCTTACAGTTAAAACAATTTAATTCCAAGTCGTTTCAACAAGATTATGGAGAAGATGACATGCCGTTTGATTTATCGTTCTTTCATGAGGAAGAAAACACTGTAGTCATCGAAAATTTATTTTTGGCAAACAAACATCAAGGAAAAGGTATAGGAAATATTATCGTTCAGTTTTTAAAAGGTGTATTTGCAAGCAAAACACTATTACTCTACTCTTTATCTGAAGCAGAATCATTCTGGATGAGAATGGGATTTAAAGAGAATGATGATGACTATGTATATTCATGGAACCACTCTCATGAATTAAAACAAATTGCATAAACACAAGAAAGAGCAGACATTTTATCTGCTCTTTTATATATAATCAAAGATACTATTTATAGATTACATCCTTACCCTTTTGAGTTAAAATCGCCCCAAAATAAGGAAGACGTTCTGCCCCATTATATGTAATTCCTGTTATCTTACTCAGTTCATTCATATTGTCTACAATCGTTAACAATTCACTATCTACCTTTTGTACTTCTCTTAGGTCTTTAGCAAGGAAAAAATCAAATATTGTTGCTCCACCATCTATTTCTCTTAATGCTTGTACATGATTTGCCTGTAGTTCCATATAGTCCAACCTCTTTCCATTTTTATTTATAAAAAAAGTGCGAAACTAATATTCACACTTTTTACTATCCTATTAGTTAGTTTTTAATACAGGAATCCCATCAAGATTAGATTCTTTTAATCTATTCCACACTTCAATAAATTCCGGTTCATAAACAAAACCATCTCGACTATTTCTAACTACAACATTCTGTAATTTAAATTCATCTAACACTCCATTTTCATCATAAATACAATCATCACCAGGCTCCATCGAACCAAAATTATAAGATGATGCTTCATTAATTGTTAAAACCCCTTCTTTGAAATCAAAAGAGCTTTCTTTCACATCACTAAACGCCATTCCTTCAGGGTCTTCTTTTGATAACCATAAAGTTTTTAATTCTCTTTCTTTACGACCACCATCTAACTTCACAGAATGGGCCAATTGTATTTTTACAAGGAAAACTCGTTTATTTTCTGTTTTGGTTTGAAACCATTTTCCTTCAATTACACTTTGCAGAAACCCCTGTTTATCAGCCTGTTCTATCATACCCTTAATTTGCTTATATCCTGCTTCAACGTCCTCTCTTTGTTCATCTGAAAGGTCACAGTCCAAATAATGTTCAAAGACATAATCCAATATATATGATAATTCTTTATTCTCTTTTTTCATATTATAAAACCCCTTTTTATTCATTTCTATTCTCTTATTATACCAATAATAAAATCACATTAAATATCTATTATTTTAGTTTCTGTAATAGGTTTATCCTCATCAAAACATCATCATACGAAACGATTCGTTCTTCCTTATTTTCTGATATAAAATGAAATCCAGGATTATCAGAATTGATTTCTACATCCATCCCCATTTCTTTAGCAGTTGCAATAACTTTCTCTACATCAAACATTTTATTTTTCATTTTATAACCCCCCTTTTTAAATAATTGATTTGCAATACCTCTTTTTTAATCATTTCTTTATTTTAGATTGCTAATGAATAAGCTATAACTACTCAGGAATAAATGAAAAACTCACTGAATTATAGTGAGTTTTTCATTCGTTTGAATTATTTTTTATCCTCTGCTACATTTCAAAAATTCCAATAAAGATTCTTCTGGAAGAATAACATAAAGTTTCCCTAAAAATAAAGTAAATAATCCATTCCGAAAATTTCACCTTAAAATAACATTTAGTTCTATAAAAATAGTTTTAAGGTGACCGCCGTAACATGCACATATTTCAATAACACATAGTTAAAATAAACTCCTTTAAAATCCCACTAATCCCTTCGAATTGGTCTTTTAAATAACAATTAGTTTGTTATAAAATTTTAAAAAACAGATTTGATATGTATCCCACGATAATCGTAATAACATTTAGTTAAACCCTAATTTGAGCGATACATTTTGATAGATTATAATAACACAAAGTTATATAGGCTAATGCTTCTTAATCCATGATTGGATTTGTCATAGTCATTTTAATAACAATTAGTCAAAAAATCATAAATCATTGCATAAATACACTCGGACAATGAATTTACTTTTGTTTAATCAGATGAAAATTCTACATTTTCTTTGACCCGCTGACACTCCTTTTCCCAATGAATTAAGGATTCTTTTAAAAGGCTTAATTCTTTATCCAGTAGTGTAGAAATCTCAATCCGCATTATTCTTTGTAGAAAATTTCTTCTCACTACCTTCAAAAAACGTTCATTATCGACTCCCAATACAAAATACTCTATATGTGCAGTGTCAGTATCAATAATGTTTAAATTTGAAATCCACCATATACCTAAACATTCTCTATCCTCTATAGATAAATATATCTTATTTTTCAAAAAATACATTAGAATTCTACCCTTTATGCTAATAAAGGGTAGTTATCTCTTTTTTGTGTCTCTCCAAATAACATATCAATAAATGTGTTTATTAGATATTTATCAATTGGAGAACCTGCTGATTGTGGGTGTCCACCACCACGGAATACATAGGCAATATCATTTCCAATATGAATATCATCCTTCACCCCTCGATAACTAATTGTTCGAGATGGATTAATAATAATGATGAAATCCAAATCAGGTCTTCTTTCAGCTAAAACATTTCCTAATTCAGAATGATACTGTTCTGCAAAAATAACTCCTGCTGTATGACCCAAGATATTCTTTTCAATGATTGTTTGTTCTTTTCCTCTAATATAATTCTCAATTCGTTTCTCTTCAATTTGAATAATTGTTAACTCCGATTGATTAAATGTATATTCTGTCTTTAATTTTTCCAACACCATCGCCTCAAAATCTGTACGACCATATAAATAAAGTAATGCATTCCATCTATTCGGTTCAATATCGTCATACACTTTATGCCATTCCCAAGTGTCATATCTTCGAACAGATTCAACAAATTTCTTAACAGCCTTTAGATTAGCATTGAACTTTACATTTTGAGACATGAAGTATTCAAACAACAATGAGGTAGCAGATGTCTTAGCGTCCATTCTTTCATCTACAGGTGTAGAAAAGCTCGTTTTAGATGTCTCTGATTCAATCAATGCCCATTCATATTCAAGAATCCATGGTCGCTTCTCTGTTGCATGATGGTCAATATAAATGACAATGATGTCCTTATTCTTATGTAACTTATCTAACGCCTTACAGTTTTCCTCACTAATAAAAATATCTGTGATAAGAACAACATCATATTTCTTATAAGAGCCATTGGTGATAAACCTCTGAACTTCCTCATCTACTCGCTTATAATCTAAATAACGAACGTTCCTGTTCTTAAATGCTAATTTTGTTAAAATGCCACAACCAACCCCATCATAGTCATTATGAGAAAAGTGTTTTACTCGTAGTTCTTTTAATAAATGAAATGGTAAATCTGCTAACACATTAAATGGCAAATTTGCTGACACATTAACTGGTAATTTTACTAACATATGAAATCTCTCCTAAATTTATTATTTATTTATGTACAAGTATCTTAGCAATATCTTCTCACTTTCATTTACTATAGTCAATATAAAGTATGGAAATTATGCTATTTTTTCCGCTTCTCTGATAAAAGGTATAAATAAGTCAGATAAAATTTCATCAATATCCTCTATATCCCAAAATGGTATTCTAAACATTTTAATCCCATTTACCTTACAATAATTATTTTTTATCTCATCTCGTTTTTGCAAAGTTTCAAAAGCTTTTTTCCCACCAAAAATAGAGACTGGCGTAATATGTTGTTGCCCGTCATATTCAATTACGGCCACAAGATTATTATTACTGAAAATACCAAAGTCAAATCTCAAGTCTCTTTTGTATCTACACCCTTGTGCAATATATTGAGATTTATAAACGATATTATGCTCTTGTAAGAATTTTTCTATTTCTTTTTCACCTTTACTTGCTCTACATTTCGGGCATCTTCTACCTGCAAAAAAATTATGTGGTGTACTGTCCCATATATGACCACATTCATTATGTTTTAAAGACACATGAGTTTTGAAATCAATATATATACCTATAACGGTGTATTTGTCGCCTTCTAAACGATAAATATCACATACAAACTCTGCGTGTGTTTTCCGTTTTTTGATATTAGCTTTTTTAGATGAACAGTTAGAACAACGACACCCTTTTGAAAAATTATTAGGTGCAATTTCAACTATTTCACCACATTTTCTGTGCAACATTCTTATTTTTGTCTTATTGTTTATATACTCACCAACAACTATATATTCATCACCAACTGCTTGATTTACTTTCTTTTTAAAATCTTTTATCCCTTTTTGTTTAGAATTGCATTCTGGACATCTGCTATTATTCGTTAAAAAGTTCTTAGGTGTGACTAACCACTCATTACCACATGTAGTGTGTTGCATTAATATTTTCTCTCTATTATTTTTATAAGTTCCTAAAACTTTGTATTCATTTTTAACATTTTCATAGACTTCTTTTATGAAATCGGCATGTGTTTTTTTGTATCTTTTGATTCTTTTACTATTACAAGTTGTACATCCTTTACATTTTTTTAAATTCAAAGGTGTAAATGCCCACTCCCTGCCACAAACCAAATGTTTCATTTGTACTTTCGTGCGGTTATTAATATATTCTCCAATAACAATATACTCATCACCCCACTGATTTGAAACATCTTTTTGGAATTGTTCTTTTGTCTTTCTACCTTTTCCACAGTGAGAACATTTACTCCTATGCAAAAATTGATACGGAAACACATCCCATTCATGATTGCAAAGTAAGTGTTTTATTCTTATTCTTTCTTTACTTCCCCTATAGGTTCCTATAACAACATAATCATTCCCTACAAAGGTTTTAACCTCTTCAACGAATTCTTCATGTGTCTTTTTCTTTGTCATACGTAACTCATTCTTTCTTACACCATGCTTTCTCTTTATCTACTGGAATCACTTCAGAATAATCAACATCCATTTGTAGAGATTGATGATTCCCCCGTAAGTCTATAGCACCTGAAGAAGCTAATCTCTCTTCGTAACAGTGAGAGCAGAATGAGTTCGCTCTATATGTTCTATCATTTGTATTCATTTCTCTACCACAAAACTTACAATTGAACCGCTTCTCCTTGAATGTTGTTATCTTCATAACTTTCACCTCTTTAATTCTCTTCTTCTTGTTTCCACGGAAACCCAACTATATCTTCTGGAACCCCCCATTTTTTATAATGCGAATGAAGTTTCCTTAGATGCAAACTTACTTTTTTTTGAATTCTCTCTGTAAATATTTGAGAAGAAAATGGATTTCGTAGCAAATAAAAATGATGTGACTTATCTTCTTTATTGAAGACATTACATGTTTTTAAAAGAACCCTATAGATAAGTCCATAGGGCTCAAAGCTAACTTCTACTCCATACTCTTCTTTTTTATCAAAATAAAAAACAGAGTGATAAATTGTATTTTTCTTATTCCCTCTCATGATTCTTTGCTCCTTTTATATACATAAAGAAAGCTACTGTTCTTATTATTCATCTCGTAGAAGTTTCTATTTAATCGTTTTTAGAAAAAGCATCTTTCTCTTCTTAGTTTGTTTAGTCCTCCATAAAATTAAATTTTTCGAAATATTTGTGGGAGTTATCAATTTCCTCCGTTGGAACATCATCTTTATTAATATTTAAGGCCAGTAGATATCCTTCTATCTTAAAATCAATTTTGTCATGATAATAATCTCCTGTTAACAGGACTGTTTCTGTATCAACATCAAACAAAGCCTTCTCATCATCTTTAAAATATTTATTTGTATAAATTACAAGATTTTTCACTTTATTCATCACCCTACTCCCTCCAATATACTACTGACAAAACTCAATCCCATATTCAATGCCTTTCTTTTCTTTATCTTCCCATGCGGAGACATCTACATTTTTCGTTTTCAATGCACATAAACACAAAGCCAATTGCCAAACAGTTGCTTCTGCTGTCCACTTCTGTCCACCTTCTCTATCCTCAACTATTTCAACAATGGTATGATGTTCCCTAATCCTGTATGTATTTACCATGTATCCCATACCTAATAGCATGGATGCGAATTTTATACCATCACCTTCATTAGAGGCAGGACCCCAGAAGTTTGTAGGCTCCATCTTGTCACCTTTTTTATCTACCCAAAACTCTGCATAATAAGGAAGTCCTTGGTCATTGTTAGGAACTGTTCTTTTTGTCCAATTTAAACAACGTTCCACAACCAATGCATTTACATGTTTATATTGTCCTTGTTCCATGAATTCTCACTCCATTTTTATAATGTTTCCGTTCGATTTCTAAAGACTAATTCACATGTATCAGCATCAATTACTTCGAGTCGTAATTGCGGTGTGCTCCATGCATTTGTATAATCTGTAAAATACTCTGTTACACACTCTAATCGAGAAAGTGTTGTCCCTGAATTCAACCAAAACTTCCCGTTTTTCTTTTTTCGAACATCACGAACATGTTCAATCAATGCGTCTTCATTATGCTCAAGAGAATTTACAAACTTCAGCATTTGTTCAATATCACGTAAAGATTCTTCTTTCGTTGCATATTCATCAACTTCATGTAATTTCATAAATAGTTCTTCTGCCTCTTGTACTTCTACCTTCTTTAATTCCAGGTCTTTTTTTATACCTTCAAAATCAGCAACAACTGTAAGAGGTACCTCGTTAATAACCATTTCAATATTCATATCGTTACAACCACCTTTACTATTTTTATAAATGATATTCTTCCTTTAATTCTCTTAAGGATTGAAGCATCATGGAGAATGTTTCGTTCATTCGAGAAGGCTCATTTTTCAGTAATATACTAAGCTCCTCTTTAATCTCCTGTAATTTCCCATGATATCTTTCTTCATTATTCAGAACATCCTTTTCAAATTTTTCAGGATTATATTCATATTTACTCGAACCCATATTTGACGAATTTTTCATAATTTACAAACCTTCTATTTATTTAGTTGCTTAATAGTTTCTTTTACTTTCTCCCAAAGAGAATGAATATCATCTGACTCTTCGAATGAAACTACACCTTGTCTTTCTAAGAATTCCTTCATTTTTTTCGGTGTACAAGATTTGGAAACTTGCTTATCCATAGATTCTGGATTTCTATAATTCCTATGACCCATAAATTTAATAGCAAACCATGCATAATCATAAGAATCTAATTCATGTAGTTGTTCAATCGTAATGTTTTTCATAGTACATCCTCTTCCTTTATGCAATTCTTTTGATTTGTTCCCATTTGTTTTTATCACTCTCTATATTTGAGATTAGTTTCTCAATGATTTCTTTCTGCATTTTTACAGAAACAAAGTCCGTTGCATTCATTAAATTTCCTTTATCAAACAGAATTTTCATCTCTGCTAATTTGTTTTTTAATTCTTTTAATGTCATAGAGTCCAATTCTGATTCATCAGAAATATAAGGACGAATCAGCTCACTTGAAGAAAAGAGAGATTCAATTTTATCTTCTTGTTCATCAGTCAAATCCTCTTTTGGCTCTATATACCAGAGTCCATCTGCTTGCCACACGGACAACAAACTAACTTCCCAAGCACCAAATTCATTTTGTTTATTTAGACAACCATTCAAAACGGTATATTTCACACCATCTTTTTCAGAAATACAAACGAAACCATCCTTCATTAATTCGAATGCAATCATAAAAGGAAATCGTTTTAAATCAGGACTATTTAGCAATTTCTTTTTTACTTCTACAAATTTCTTACCAATTAATGAATCGTATAACATTTCTATCCCTCACATTCTTATTTACTATAGTCAATTATATAACTTACTTTATA
Organism: Bacillus sp. CCNWLW194; assembly: GCF_037120585.1. Classification (NCBI taxonomy): domain Bacteria; kingdom Bacillati; phylum Bacillota; class Bacilli; order Caryophanales; family Bacillaceae; genus Bacillus; species Bacillus sp. CCNWLW194. The sequence continues at coordinate 444,853 of NZ_JBBBBL010000004.1, forward strand.
CTATAGTCAATTTTATTTTCATAGAAAATAGACCATATGAAAACAATGGTCTATTTTTATACACAACTATAAGGCTTTTGATTTTGAATGTGCAGGAAAATTATTCTCATTAGAAATGTATTATGCTCTTAATCCATTCAATAAGATGAATAGCTCCATAAACAACAATGCAGGGCACTATGAATGTAAAAAAGAAAATAATTAGGAATTGAATTGCCTCTTCATACTTATTCCAAAACTTGTTCGGATTTTCTTTTTGTTTCTTTCTTTTTTGATGTACTTTATGTATTTCCTTTAGCGTTTTTTTTAGTTTTCCATCCACTTTACCCCTCCTTGACTATCTTTTTTATTTTCACTGGCTTGTACATCTCCACATCTTCTTTTTTTACCTGCTCTGTGTCAAAATACACGATGTATTCACCGTCATCTGTCTTCACATTTCCTGACAAATCTTTATTTATCCAAGAACTTGAATAAGACTCACCTAACACCTTTCCCCCTCTATCAGAAAGTATAAACTTTTTCTTTTCTGTATTTAGTTCTTTAGCTATTAAATCCTCTGATATTTCAGCGTTCTTATGGGATTGCTCATGCTTATATTCAATCTTTTTATTCTCTTCGTCTAACAATTTCGTTAAAAAAAGATACCCAACTATAACTGAAGCAAAAACTATCATACACGCGAAAAATATCATTCCTGCTTCCACTGTATCATTTGAGTTCCTCACCATTTATCCATTCCTCCATATAAAAATTCTATTCCGTTAACTCTTTCATCTCTCTAACAACATCTACTGACAATGTTGCCAATTCCTCTAACAATGCAGACAGCTCTTCTGGAGACATATCCTTTCGAATTCCATATAGTTCTAATTGGTACTGAATTCGCCTCACTAAGTCTAAATCTCTTTTTTGATTAATAGACATTTGTTTATTCATCTCTAACACCTCTCTTTACAAAAAATGACTACAACTGTAGTCACTCTATTTTTGATTTTGTTGTGATAACTTTTCATATACGAAAAGTTGTGATTTCGCTTCAGATAACTCTTTCTCATACTTTTTGTTTTCAATTTCCATATCTTTCATCTTTTCAACCTGATTAGAAACCGCTGTTTCAGCTTCAAGTTTCAACTTCTTTAATTGTTCCACTTCAGCAATTTGTTTATCTCTTTCAATCTTCGCTAATCGTTGTTCTTCCTCTAATTCATCTTTTAAATCGCTTGCTTTAAATCCCCATATTAAATAGCCAAAAATAAGCCCCATTAATAACGAACCAATACAGCAACCAATCATCACAAAAATAGCAACATTCGGATTCATCTATACCGCCTCCTTTCTTTCAACAGTATACTATTATAGTATTAAATTTATTAACTATAGTCAATTCAATGAGTGCTTAGTAGTTTCCTAAATGATAGAAATATATTCACCCTAAATCTCTGTTTTTTCAGATTTTATCGCATATAATATATAAACAATAAAAGGAGAGGTGATAAAATGAATACATTAAAAAATAAAAAAGGTTATGTTTCAATTGAATCTATGATTATCAGTTCTTTAGTCATTGCATTCTCCATGTTTTTAGTCATCAATTATTCAAGTCATACAAATAACATCACAGATAAAACCACAAAGAATATTGACACTTCTATACATGAATATAAAGTTGTTAGTCCAGAGTAACTAACGACTTTTTTATTTGGTTTGACGAACGTCTCACTTCTTCATACAATGAAATCATGACTATTGCCTGGAGATGATTACATGCACATAAATTTAAATGACGGAACGAACCCCCTATTAAATGATTATTATTATATGCAACGAAATAAACTTGATATTGACTTCATCATGTTTATTGCCTTAGCTTCTGCTCCAAATGCACATTCTCTTATTCATGCAAAATACAAAGAAAATGAATGGGAATATTATCAGGCGTATAAAGAGAGTCCTTATTCAAAAGAACCATTATTAAAGATTTACCTTATTGAAACGGAAGCTGTATTACGAAAACTTATTGGGATTTATGCCTACTGTAAAAATGATAGTAGAAACATTTCTGAAGAAAGAAAGATGGAACCTCTCATAACCATTATTAAAAAGGGATATAGTAGGGCTTATAGATTTGTAAATGAAAGGTCTGAATTTAACCTTCTTGATTACACAGATTATATTATGAAAAAAAGCGGGGGGAATAATCCGTACACTGTTGACTTCATTTATTCTGTTGCCATTTGTATTTACTTGGCATCCGTATGGAAAAAGCGAGCTTTGATACCTGAAGAATTCTTAAGTACATATGATGAAATGCTAAACAGTCCTCATTCTTACCAGTCTAAAAAATTTTTCTTAGCAAAGAATAAAGCAGGTGTAAAAGAATGCATGGAGCAATTTGGAACAACAAAAATAGATGCCAATCAATCCCTATTCCATTGGTTGGCAGTGAACTATCTAAAAAGAATAAGTGAAAAAGAAGGAAAATTTTTACCCGAAAAAGAAGAAGAAATGAACTCTTATTTTATGTTACTGGGTAACTGGATAGAAACATTAGATTTAGACCCTGTAGAAATACAAAATAAAGTTTTCTTATCAAGAGAAGAAATGGAATTAACATTCCAAGAGCTATTAATTGCAGACATTGAAAACGAGAATGTTTCCAATAAATTCGAATTACTGTTACCTGCATACCTCTACATGATGGCTATGGCAAAAATGTATAAAGACCTTAAAAAACTATATTTAGAGGATAAGCAAGAAGAAACGTACCTTGCTAATAAAATAAAAGAGAAAAAATTAAAAGAAAAAGAAGAATCTTTAAAGAAATTAAAGAAAACAACGGAATTCAAATTAAAAGAGGCGAAAGAGCAACGTTTAGCACTGGAAAAACAAGTAAAAGAATTAGATAAACAAAACGCTCGACTGGAGTCAGAGGTTGAAACGTTGTCTAAAGAAAAGAAAGAACTCTCTTCTTTAAGAAGTTTTATTTATGGCATGAATAGTGACATCCCTCAAGATACTATAAAACTTGATGACGTTATCCATTCATTAAAGAAAGTTAAAATAGCTGTGTTTGGTGGTCATCCGAATTGGCAACTAAAAATAAGAGAGTCTTTACCTCACGTTCGAGTAATAGATGTTGATAGTTTAAACAAGAGTATTTCATTTATTAAAAACATGGACTATGTGTTTGTAAATACACATTACTTTAATCATACATTTTACGAGAAAATTATGAAGGAAGTTAACAGGACAAATGCAGAACTTGTCTATTTGAATCGAACAACGAATACAGAAATGACATTGATGGAAATGCACTCTTATATCAAATAAACAAAAGAGACCGTAGTTTGCTACAGTCTCTTTTTTCTGTCGATTCTTGATGTAAGGTTGACATGCATTCCATCTCAACCATAAAATCAGTATGCTCTTCTATTTTTCATTTTATTCATCATCGTCATCCTGATATGGTTCAATTTCTATAATCTTATATGGTGTATTCTCTGACTCTTTCAAATCATACATATCTAAAACTTCATTAATTGTATCAGTTCTTGAAACTAAGACTTTCTTTTGCAAGGAAACACATTCTCCCATAAAGCGATACACACAGTAATCCTTACCACATGTCTTCATGACTCCTTCATCTTCATAGAACTCATCATCTGCAACATACACATACACTTTACTTTTCGTGAAATGAATTAGGAAAGACAATGTTTCTTTATCATCACCATCTTCTTCATACTCATCTACTTCATCGTCTTTAATATTCACTCGTTCTTTCCATTGAACTTGAGAAGTTTCTTGTTTTCTAAAAGGTCACATCTAATCCCACTACTTTCTTTTTTATTGACTTTAGTCAAAAATAACACATCCCCTCTCTCCCTTCAATATCATTTCTGTTCGAGGACATAAAAAAAGAGAGATGAAATATCTCTCTTAACGAATACCTGTTAATAATTGATGGGCTAATGCAACTCTTTCTTTTGATTCTTCTTTTCTTAAATAACTTACATCTAAATCACCAAGTCTAACTCTATCTAAAGCATCACAATCTTTAAAGCATTCATAAAGATTCCAAGCCATTTCTTTATTCTCTTTCAAAATAGATTTAGATTTCTTTAAGTGCTTTTTCGCTAATTTATCATCTTTACAATGATACTCTATAATAAACTTAACAATTTCTATACTTTCATCTGTTAAAAACTCAATATCATAATCCATACGACCTTCCGTTCGTGGTGTAACATAATTCACTCCAATAAACGGAAAACTCCCTTCAATCAGTTCCTCATGCTTTTTTAAACTCCATTCTCCATGTTTTGTACAATGGTCATCATGAGTCCTACCAATATCATGAAAAACAGCTACATTCGCTAAAATTGCTCTTTCTACACTTGATAACTTTAAAGTACGAGCTAAAGATAATACATGAAGTAAAACTCGTTTCACATGTAATGGACCATGTACACTCGATGGGTTGTGATAATATTCGTCCAATACAAAAGTATCTCTATACATAGCGAATTCATCCGTAAATCCTTCATCTTGCATTAAGTTCAATTCTCTCATAACATCAAATTCTTTTTTCTCTGTAACCTCAGTTATGTTCATAACATTAGAGGGGTACACCAGTATTTCAGATTCATTCCTATCTTCTATATAATCAATTACATTTCCCTTTAATACTTCACCTTTATATACACTACCTTTTACTGCAAATCTTCTGGCCACATTAATATCTGTAGTCCAACTCATTGCAGATTCATGAGAAATAGAATATGTCCCTTCTCCTCTATAAACTGTGATGAAATCATTATTACTTAACGAATTCAATTTCAGCATTAAATCTTTCTTAAATGCTTCTGTTTGACAAGAAATCGCCTCATCTATCACTTCTTTTTTTATGACTTTATGACTGTAATCTATATAAGTATATATTTCTCGGAATAGTTCATATCTCTCTTCACAAGGTACTTCTCTATAAATATCATTTAATATATAAGGCTTCAAAAAATCTTCCGTAAAAGCAATTACCTCATAAAAATCTTTTGTTTCATAAGCCTTTTTGACCATATCTTCTTTTACTTTAACTCGTTTATCCATCTCAAACATCTCAAATGCTTGTTTACTTATTTGAAACACAGAAACAAATATGATTCCATCCCAATACCAATATGGATTCGAAATATTATTACAAACATACATGTTTTCAGGATTAATTCCATATTCATCGCAAATTTCAACAACCTCATCAAACAAAGGAACTTTAAATTCAACCATTTCCTGAGCTTTCTCTCTTTCTTCAATAGATTGTATTGTCTTCAATGCGATAAAATCATTTTCAATTCTCGTTGAATTTATACTCTTTCTAAAAGCACCATAACTCATATTAATTAACTCCTTTATACCTGCTGATTTTATTATTATACACTATAAATATCTTTCTAAAGAAACAAGACTATAATAAATTTATAGTCTTGCACATCACTTTAATTCATATGAATATGTGTGTTAATGAAGTAATTAATCCCATTTAATACACAAGGATTAACTGCAACTATTTTACGTAATACGTGAGAACTAATAGTATGACTATATCCTTTCACTCTATCTAAAATCATATCTTTTTCTTCCTTTAGAGTAATTACAATTAGTTCTTTTACTTTCGTATTTACATTAATCAAAATAAAATTCCCCTTTTTAATTGTTTAAATTCTCTTGAAATTGATGGATTTTCAAGAATTGATTGAATACCTGTTGTTTAATACAACCTGCTAAGAAAACTAACCTCCTAAGTTAAAATTCATCATTTACCTGTTTTATATATTCCTCTTATTTTATTAAAATAATGTTATCTATATAACATTTCACAAATCTATAATTTTATATTTAATATGAAATACAATAGAAAATACAAAGTATTTTTATTTTATAAACATAATATTTTAAATAAAAAAAGACCGCATTATATTAGCGGTCTACACAATATCTTTGTATTTGTTGAATTTAGGTAGGACTTCTCTATCAAAGTAAGCTTTTAATAATGGTTTGGGTTTTTCCTTAAAAGCTTTCTTCCCCTCTTTGTCAGTCACCATCTTCACATATTGAGCATAGTAACTGTCAAATTGAGTTTTTTCCATTTTATCAATCATATTCCCTTTATCATTCTCAAGAATATCATCAATCCCTTTTCCTAATTCAGTTGCCCACATACAAACATATATGTTTTTATCAAACTCTTCTTTTAATTTATCTGTCATTTTTTTGAATTGATTATAGACGTTTATGTTATATGACATGTCAGCATCATAAGCAATGCAAATATGTTTAATATCATATCCCGTTCTTTCCTCAATATCTTTGATTTCTTTTTCGATATTTCTCCAGTTACCAATACCTTGAACAGAAATAGCAATACATCCATATGTACTTGCTATCTTTCTTGCTTTGAAGCGTCCTTCTGTAATAAATAATGTTGTATGTTTTATCTTTTCTGGATAAACAACATCTAAAGGAGCCCCTGCACCTGTTCCATTGATGTACATATTACTTCTATCTTCTGCATCTGCAAATGTAGATGAGAACCAAATATAACGTCTGGAACTATCTTTCACTTCATCTAAACGAATTTGAATTCCTGCAATTTGACCTTTTGCATTCTTCATTGGGATACAGATACCTTCTTGTCTTCTATATGCATATATCGGAACTGTAATTTCTCCATCCTTCGTTTGAAAGTCCATCTTACAGTTTTCTGTACAGAAGAAACCTGGGATATCCTTCAAAATTTCTGGCGTATAACCAAACTCTTCATACATTGTATTATAAAAGTTTGTCAAGAAAGCAGAATGTCTTCCAGGGAATGAAAAGTAACCATCTTCTTCAATATCCTTATCCGATAAGCCTCTTCCTTTCAAATAAGCTTTATGTTCTTCCGTTAACTTATCATGTCCTTCACATAAAGAAATCCCTTTGCTAAATACAGAAAACACATTATGAAGAACTTCAATATCCGCTCTTTCTTCTTCATAATCCACTTTATCCATAGATGCAATGTAAGTTTTTCTTACTGTTTCAGCAACATCTACCTCTGCTTTATCACCAAACGCTTCTTTATATTCTTCATTTGTAATCAAACCAAATTCCAGTGCAATTTTAATTGCTGATGCACCAAATGAAATCTTATCATACTTCGCAATAAATTTTACCGAATCTCCTCCTTCATCACAGGAGAAGCATTTGAATATTCCTTTTTTATTACTAATTGAAAAGGAACCTAATTTATTGTCATTATGAAATGGACATTTGGCTTGAAATGAATGTCCACGTCTCACTACATCAATGCGAGTTTCCATCACACTTGAAATAGGAAGTTGTTTCACCTTCGCAATAACTTCTTCAATAAATTCTTCTCTATTCATTTTCATAATAATTACCTCTCCTTAACGTTTCCTGTTTAAATTATGCAAAAGAAAAGAGCAAGGGACATGTCCTTACTCTCTTTCCTTTGTACATCCCTTTTACTTAGAATGGTAAGTCGTCATCAGCAATATCAATCGGCTGACCAATATTGTTACCCGATGGCTCTTCATTAGAACTTTGATTTCCGTTACCTTTACGTTTAATCGTGAAATCCCAAGCTGTTAAATCGAAATATTTGTTGCCATTATATTCTCGACTTTTTAAATCACCAGTAAATATTACAGTGTCACCTTTTTGAACTGCTTTAGACATACGTTCACCTAATTGTTCCCAACCTGTAATGTTGATAAATTCGCTGTCTTTTTCTTGTACTTCGACTTTTAAAGCTTTACCAATTTTCTTCGTTACATTTTGAGAAACCATTGAAACTTTAGCTACCTTCTTGCCATTAGTAGTATCCTCTAATTCCACAGGTTTTGTAATGTAACCTTCAATTGCACCAAACGCTTTGTTTTCCTCAGTATTTCGAAATGATACGAATGAATAATATTTTCTCTCTGCCATAATAAATAACACTCCTCAGATTTTATTTGATTTTATAAAAATACCTAATTTATATACTTATATGTATTGTATTTTATCTATAAGTTTTTTATAACTAAAGTTAATGATAAAACACTTTTTTACTAAAGTCAATAAAAAATACAAGCGATATATTCTACTTGTCTTCCCTGTTGCTATTGAATGATAGGCATTGCAAATTCTTTCGGAACATCTAATGTATATGCAATTTTCTCGCCACGAATATCTGTAATTTCTAAACGAGTTCCTTTTTTAGAATACACATATCCCTTCGAAGCAACACTGTTACTTTTTTCATAATCAACAATCTTACGATTATTAGGAGTCTGGAATGGTCGTACATCTTTCTTAAACTTATCCTTATTATTTAAAACTTGGATGAGTTGTTTTGGATGTGTTTTCTCATTTACTTTTTGCGAATAAATAAGTGTTTCATCATCTCCATCTGGGACTAATGGTTCTACCCGATTAGACTCAAATTTATGCATCTCTTTTACATATAAGTCATCTGCTCGTAAACGTAACACAATGGAGTCTTCTTTTCCATTTCCGAATTTGTTATAGGCAATAATCTCGTTTTTAACTGCAAATAAACCTGTTGTACTATCACCAATTTCAATTTTCTTTTCTTTCTCATCTTTTAAATCAACACTATGAATGAAACTATTTGTAGCAAATACCAACTGTCCTTTATCAACTAAAAAGTCACTTACTTCTTCAGTAGATGCATATTTTTTATACGTTGATTTATCTTTGACATGCGTTAATTCTTTTTTATCTTTTGACAAGAATACAATATTCTTTCCATCTGATTGGAATGAATCAAAATCCACTAAAGCATCTGAAACAGATACAATCTCTTTCTTATGTAACTGCTTTTCATTTACTGTGATTTCATAAAAAGTGTGATTCTTCTGATTGTATGCATACACAGATTCTAAATTTTTACTTCTTGCAAATTTAAATTCATTCCCTTTCCCATCGCCTAAAGAAACATTGTCTAATTCATCTCCACTCTTTGTATCCAATAATGACACCTTCCCATTTTTGTCTCCTGTGACAATCGTATCTGCCAGTTTAATATTTTTATCAAAGAGTGTTTCATTTTTACTTTTAGTATCATTGTTATGAAAGAAAACAAAATACACACCAGTTCCAATCCCAATCGTTACAGCTATACTTAATCCTACAAGTAATTTATCTTTATGTTTTTGAAATAAATATTTCATTTTTGTACTATCCATACTTTCACGCTCCTTTTTTTACAAATTCTTCGATATATGCTTTAATGGCTGTTAAAGCTATACCAATCGCATCCGTTTCGTGATTTGTTTTGGCTTTTATCCCATGTTGTTCACAAAAATCTTCTATTGCTTTTTGCAGGTCTTCTTTTGTTGCTCGCCCATACCCTGCAACGTGTTTTTTCACTGTACCTGGAACAAAATCTTTAATCCATAAACCTAATTCTCCTGCTACAAGAAATACAACACCAGTAACCATATTTGTCGTCATAATAGATGCAGATTTATTTCTATTGTCATTTTTTTGTTTGGGATTACAAAATAGCTTTTCACAAGCTATGATATCTGTATTATATTTAAGATTGTAAGTTTTTATCATTTCATAGATGGTAAGTAGTCTATCTTCCAACAATTCACTGGATTTTGTTTTTAGCGTTCCTGTATCAAGTTTCGTGTATTGATTTGTATCTATATCATATTCAATAAATGCATATCCCAAGTTCGCCAAACCTTGGTCTATTCCACATGCAATAATTTTAGTCATTAACCTGAACTTCTATTGTTAGTCCAAATTCATCAAATGATGTCTTTAATAAATCTAAAAACTCTGGGTTTGCATAAGAAATAGTAATTGATTCTGTCTCCATTAGTAATGCAAGTGCCGTAACAAAACTCAAATCATGAATTAGCGAATTCATTTTCACTCTGGTATCATACAACTCTATCCCAAAACATTCCTTCATTGTAATAGACGTATAAATATCACCATCTGAATCTTTTATTTCAACTCGCTCATTTATAACTAATAATTCCAGATGTTCAAATGCACGTAATGACTTCCCTTTATTCAGTAACGTTTGAAAGCAAATTAAAGCAACATCTTTTTCTACTACATCTTGTTCGACATTTGTTAATGCATTCTCCATACTATCCACAAATAAAACTGCACTTCTTTTTAGTTCAGAAGTATTAAATAAAATATATGTTTCAACATCCAATTTCTTTTGTGATTCTAACACCCCGTTCAACCTGTTACTGGTAGTTTCAACAAGCGGGGACATTTGCTCCACTTCTTGGAGTAATTCATGACTTAAACAAGCTGATATATATGCTTCTTCAAATTCTCTTTCTCTCATTTCATCTTCACAGTATTTTTTGAATCCTGCCTTTGTAATATATCTGGATAAAACGTTTAAAATTCGAGTATAACCTTCTTGATTAGTCCACATTAATTCTAATTGATTCTGATTGTTTAACATCGAGTAAATCATAAATGGAGTCAATAGCATCTCCGCATATAATTTTTGAATATCCTCTGTATTTTTTACTGTAATTTTATTCATTATGACACCTCTATCTTTTATTGTTTTTGTACTTAAATTATCTTATTTTAATAAACTATAGTCAACGAAAAAAGGGTTCATCTCTTTTCTACCTTTTAGAGACAAACCCTTTTATTATGCACTAAAACTTAATACCTTTTTTACCCCTCGTCTTTCGTTCTACCTTCGATAATTCTATCTGTTTTCCATTTAGTTGTTTCACATCTTTATTGTTTTCATTTACAATGTAAACCCCTTCAATTACATCCTCTTCCATAAGCGATACAGCTTTAACACCTTTTGCATTTTTCCTCAGAACAGGGATTTCATTAATGCTAAATCGTAAGATATAACCTTTTTTCGAAAACACAAGAACATCTTCATCTACTTCATTAATTGGAGTTATTTGAATAACTTCATCATCTTCTTCTAATTTAGTCGCTACTACAACTGAACGACTTGAAATTAATTCACTGCATAACGTTTGTTTAATCAAACCTGTCTTTGTTAACATGATTACTCTTTCTTTTTCTAATTCAGTATTTGTTGTAATGTATAATGGATACTCATTCTTTTGCATTTTTCCTAATCGCTGAATTGGTACACCTTTGTCTTTTATTTTTACCTTCGGAATATCCGCTAATTTAATTTGATATAGTCGTCCCTGATTTGTAAAAACTGAAAGCTTAGATGTATTTTTTGTTAGAATCTCTTGTTTATACTCAGACAACGTTTCTTCTGAACTTCTTTCAACAGAAATTGTATCTACTGACTTTGTGTATCCAAACTTATCAATCAATACCCATACATCTTCTTCTTTTATTTCTTCTACATATTCAATTGTTTTCTTTTCTTGAATTTCAGTTCGTCTCTCTCTTCCGAAATCCTTTTTAAAACCCCTTAAATACTTCTTAATAACTTTTAACATCTCTTTTTCACTACCTAAAACCAATTCGTACTCTTCCATTTCAGCAAGTACCTCTTTATATTCCTGATTTAATTGCTCAACTTCTAATCCGATTAGTTTTAGCAGACGCCTATCTAAAATTGCTTGTGCTTGATTTTCTGTAAATGAAAAACCTTTCGCTATTTTTTCATGCTTTTTCGTTTTAAAAGAAATTCCTTCTGTATCCCCACTTATCAAACATGCTTTCGCTTCTTTAGATTTTTTTGCCCCTCTTAGCATTTCAAGAATAGTATCCATTACCTCTTCTGCTTTTACTAATCCTTCTAAAATCTCTTTTCGAAATTGTGCTTTGATAAGAAGATATTCATACTTCTTTCTTGTTATCTCTTTTTGGAAATCAAAATAATGCTTACAGTAATCCTTTAAATTAATTGTAGTTGGAACTCCATTCACTAAAACTAAATATTGATAAGACTCACTTGATTGTAAAGGTGTTTTGCTATACAGCTTGTTTAATAAATTATCTATATCTACACCTTTTTTCACTTCCAATACAATCCTAATGCCATCTTTATCGCTTTCATCTGTTACATTCACAACTTCCTCTAATTTCTTTTCAATTACCATTGTTATTAACTTGTTAATTAAATTCGTTTTAGAGCCTGAATATGGATAAGGAATTTCTTTTACCACTAAATTCGTCCTACCATATCCTGCATCCTCTATATCTATTTTGGCTCTTATTACCGCCTTACCAATACCCGTTCTATATAAGTCTCTCAGTTCATTCTTATTTGTAATAATACCTCCAGACGGATAATCGGGTGCTTCCAATATATCAATTAATGACTCTATATCAATATCCTTTTTATCTGCATATGCAATCAATGTATCAACAACACTATTTACACCATGAGGTGGTGTTTTGTAAGCCATACCAACCGCAATACCTACCCCACCATTTACTAATAGATTTGGAACTTTCGCAGGTAATACAACTGGCTCTCGTTCAGATGCATCAAAGTTGTCTCTAAAATCAACTACACCTTTCGACAAATCCTGTATCATTTCCATTGCTACAGGAGATAACCTCGCTTCTGTGTAACGCATTGCGGCCGCAGAGTCTCCATCTACTGAACCAAAGTTACCATGCCCATCAACAAGTGGAGCATTTTTCACAAAATCCTGTGCTTGCTTTACCATTGATTCATATACTGCTGTATCTCCATGGGGATGATATTTACCAATTACTTCCCCCACAATACGTGCTGATTTCTTATATGCCTTATCAGGATACATCCCTAAATCACCCATCGCATACAAAATCCTACGATGTACAGGTTTTAGTCCATCACGAACATCTGGCAATGCTCTATCTGTAACTACAGTCAAAGCATAATCTATAAATGAACTCTTCATTTCTTTTGTATATGATATAGTTTCAATTTTTCCTCCCAATTGTATCAACTCCTTTTATTTTACAACAAGTTAATCTATATAACTTGCTATCTATCAACACATTCTATTACATTTATTTTTTATTCATAATTCTATAGAACTCGTATCACACTATATAAACATGCACGAAATATAGAGTAATTATAACATAGTTTTATTGACTATTGTCAATAAAACTTATAACTATCACACCTCTCATTTCAAAAGACACATTCCTTTAATAAATTAATTAAACACAAAAAAGGTAGCCCATTTACTGGACTACCTTACGTTAATTTACCGAATTAGTTTTGTTTTTTTGATTTACGTCTCATTACCACACTCGCAAGCAACGCTAATCCACCCGCAATTAAACTTCCCATAGCAGTAGATTGGTCACCGCCTGTTTCTGGTAATTTTTTATCTTTAGATTCTACTTTCGTTTCTTTCGCAGTTTCTTTAGATGTCGCTTTTGTATCTTTTTCTACTTTTTTATCAGTAGGTTTTTTAATTTCATTTTTAACAGTTTCTTTTTTATCCACTTGTTTTTCAGCAACTTTTTCATTACCTTCATTGTTAGTAGATGTTACTGTTTCTTTGTCTTCTTTGTTTTCTTTTTCAGCAGTTACTTTGTCTTCAATTTTATTATCTTTATTTTCCGTTACAACATCATCTGTTTGTGTACCTTTGTCTTCTGTTACAGTGCCTTTGTCTTCCGTTACTGTACCATTATCATCTTTGTTGCCTTTGTCTTCATTAGTGCCTTTGTCTTCATTAGTGCCTTTATCTTCGTTTGTACCTTTGTCTTCATTTGTACCTTTGTCTTCATTAGTGCCTTTATCTTCCGTTACTGTACCATTATCTTCGTTTGTACCTTTGTCTTCATTAGTGCCTTTGTCTTCATTAGTGCCTTTATCTTCGTTTGTACCTTTGTCTTCATTAGTGCCTTTATCTTCGTTTGTACCTTTGTCTTCATTTGTACCTTTGTCTTCATTTGTACCTTTGTCTTCATTTGTACCTTTGTCTTCATTAGTGCCTTTATCTTCATTAGTGCCTTTATCTTCGTTTGTACCTTTATCTTCGTTTGTACCTTTGTCTTCATTAGTGCCTTTATCTTCGTTTGTACCTTTATCTTCTTCTTTATTACCTTCTACTTCAACTTTTACAACAGATTGAATTGTAGTGTTTAAGGCATTATCTCTTACAGAAACTGTAATTGTTCCATTTCCATTATCCTTAATAGAAACACCATCTGAACCTTTTAGACCTGTAACTAATTTCTCATTAGCGATGTTCTCCACTCTAAATCCTTTTTCAATTTTAATTGAGTCTACGAAATTAATCATGCGAACATACACTTTTCGTTCCACAGTCGCACCTTCGCTATCAGTTACAGTAAGTGTTACTGTTTGTACACCTGAAGCCTGAGGGTCAAATCCACTTACTTTAATTGATTTGCTTAAATCTCCATCTTCTCGGTCACTTGCCGTTACTTTCGCTGATGCAATAATATCTTTAACCTCACCTTGTTTTGCAAATACATAGTCATTTTCAACGCTAATACTTGGTTCTTCATTTACATGAGCTTTTGTTACTTTTACTGCTTTTGAGATTGAATTTTCACCGTCTGTTACTTTTACAGTTACCATACCACTCACTTCGTCAACATTTGTGATAATTGCACGAGCTGTGTTAGATAGACCTTCAACAAATCGAGTAGCATCAATGTAATTAATATTTTCGTTTTGTTCAATTTGTAGAACACCTTTAAATCGAACAACGTTCATAATAACATTTTCAGAAACCGATAGATTAGTATTGTCAGTAACTTTTAAATTAAGTGAACGTTCGCCTAATACCGATGTATCTGTATTACCAGTAACTTTAATATTAAGAACACCAGTTTCTTCATCATAACCTTTTGCACCTAACGCATTTAAGACATTAACACCTTGACCTTGTTCTACAAGCACTCTATGTTTGTCTAACGTAATGACAGGCATTGTATTTACAGAAACAGGAATATCATGTGTGATAGTATTTCCGAATCCATCTTTTACTTCAATTTTTACATATTCAGTGTCATTAGCTTCAAATGAATGTAACACTTTCGCTGTTACACCATTCCCTAAACCACTTACAACAAATTTCTCAATAGGTTGACGTTTCGGGTCTTGACCTTGCACACGATAGAAGTGGTCTACGAACTTCACATCTTTAACAGTGTGTTGTTGTGGTGCTTGTGCTACCTTCGGCTGAGGTGCAACTACATTTTTTTGTGGAGCAATTGATTTTACTTCTTGCTTCGCATCTTGTTTTACCTCTTGCTTAACTTCCTGCTTTGTTTCTTGCTTTACCGTTTGCTTAACTTCTTGCTTTTTATTTTCCACCACGTTGTTCGCTTCTGCCTTTTGTGGTTGTTCAGTTTTTACTTCTTTAGCAGTTTCCTTCACTTCTTTAACTTTCGCTTCTTCTTTTACTTCTTTCACTGGTGCTACTTGAGCATGTTGTGGAGCTACGATTTCAGTCTTTGGTAAGTTTACCTCTGAATCTTTTAATTGGTCTGCATGAGCAGTTGTTCCTAAAGCCCCTAATGTTCCGAAAGCTAATGCTGTTGTTAATGCCGTTCCTACTACTTTACCTTTTGTGATGTTTTTCATTTTTGTTTCCTCCTATATTATCCTAATATATTTTTATAATAATTAATTGATTAAAATTAAATTTCCTTATTGTTTCCGTGTTTCTTATCTTAACTTTATTATAACTCTTTAGTATTATTTAGTCAATTATTTATTACTTAAAAGTTTTAAAAGTTGTTTTGTTTTTCTAACTTGATTTCATTGTAACTCAATAACATTCATTAGTCAATTATTTATTACTTAAAAATGTTATTTTTTTAATTAGGTTGCACTTACAGTTTTTGTATACATATATATATTATTATGAAGATTATACAATTGTAAATAGCTGTTAGTAAAAAAGAAGGAGATTTCTCCTCCTTCTTTTAAATATCTATATTCGCTTTATGAGCTTCACTGATAATAAACTCTCTTCTCGGTGCTACCTTGTCACCCATCAATAGTTCCGTTACAGCATCTGCTTCTTTCGCATCTTCTATCCTTACTTGTATTTGCTTTCTTGTTTCGGGATTTAATGTCGTATCCCATAATTGAGTTGCAGACATCTCCCCTAATCCTTTATAACGTTGAATACCCTTTATTTTATTCCCTATTGCACTCATAATCGAATCTAATTCTTCAACTGAATAAGCGTACATCTCTGTTTCAACCTTTTTCCTTCCTTTCTGTTCTTCATATACAATCTTATATAACGGTGGCACTGCAATCCAAACATACCCTTCTTCAATAAGAGGACGCATATAACGATAGAAGAAAGTAAGCAATAACGTTCGAATATGAGCACCATCTACATCGGCATCTGTCATAACAACAACTCGACCATAATTAACTTTCGAAATATCAAAGGCCTCCCCGTGACCCCCACCAATTGCAACTATAATACTTTGAATCTCTTCATTTGATAGAACTTTATCAATTCTGGCTTTTTCCACATTGATAATCTTACCTTTTGCAGGAAGTATAGCTTGCGTTTTTCTATCCCTTGCTTGTTTTGCTGTCCCACCTGCTGAATCACCTTCTACAAGGTAAATCTCTTTCTTTTTTACAGGTGTTTTTGAAGAAGCAGATGCTAATTTTCCATTCGTCTGTAATTGGGCATCTTTCTTTTGGAGACTATTATCCCTCGATTTCTCTTCTGTTTCCCTAATCTTGGACACCCTCATTGCATTTTCAATAATCCGTTTAACTTCTTCTACATGTAAGTCAAAGAACTTGGAGCCTTCATTTTTAATGACTTCCTCTACGGCACCCTTCGCATCCGTACTGCCAAGCTTTTCTTTTGTTTGCCCCTCATATTGTGGGTTCGAATGACGAATTGACACTACAGCCACAATTCCTGTACGGATATGAGCACCATCAATCGTGTTGTCTTTCGATTTTAATAGACCGAGTTCTTTTGCATAACCGTTAATTAATCGTGTTATACCTGATTTTAAACCTACTATATGAGTTCCACCATGAGGGGTAATAATATTATTACAATAACTGATAAGATGTTCGTTATATTCTTGTACATATTGAAAAGCGATTTGAACTTCAATATCTTTCGATACACCTGAAAAAGATATGACATCTGTTAATGTAGGTTTTGAATGATTTATTTCCTTCACTAATCCCCCAATTCCATCTTTTTCACAGAAGGTCTTTTCATATCCTGTTCTTTCATCTATAAAAACAAACTTCAATCCCTTATTTAAAAATGCAGATTCTTGTAATCTCTTTTCAATGGTTTCAATATTCCATTCTGTAGTTTCAAGGATTGTGTTATCTGGTAAAAAACGAACCTTTGTACCACGTCTGTCTGTATCCCCAATTGAAGGAAGTTCTCCATTTTCAGTTAACGGTATAACAGGGACTCCACCATTTTCATAGCGGTCTTTATATATCTTTCCGTTCCTATGTATTTCTACTTCTAAATAAGAACTCAATGCATTCACTACAGATGCACCTACACCGTGTAAACCACCAGACACCTTATATCCATTCCCACCGAATTTACCACCTGCATGAAGGATAGTATAAATCACCCTTGCAGTTGAATACCCTGCTTTTCGATGTACATCAACAGGGACTCCCCGACCATTATCTTCTATAGAAATAGAATTATCTTTATGTATCCGAGTAATAATTTCATCGCAATATCCTGCTACTGCTTCATCCACGGAATTATCGGTGATTTCCTTAATCATATGGTGTAGACCTTTGGTATTCGTTGAACCAATATACATACCTGGTCGTTTACGAACCGCCTCTAATCCCTCTAATATCTCTATGGAATCTCCATTGTATTCTTCACTCATACTATCATCTCCTTACTGTCTTTCTTCACCACGTATGATACATTTTATATTGACTATTGTCAATGAAATAACAGGTTGTAGTCAAACAACATACAAGTTTTAACCCCATAATAAAATCATATAATAGGGATATAACTATGAAAGGAAAGGGGAAATGAAATATGCTGATACTTGTCATTAATGTACTATTAGTTGCCATCTCTTGCATGGCAATCATTTTAACACTTATTAACTTAACAAAAACTTTTAAGGTACATAGTCACCTACCTGATGAAATAAAAAAACATACAAAATCCACAGTATTTACATGCTTCATCTTATTCATCTTTTCTATTGGATGTGCTATTGGAGCAGGATTTTTATGGAATCAATTATTCTTCTACGTATTTATTCTCTTATCTGGATTCTTATCATTAGCGATTTACCAACTAATCAATGAGAATTTAGCTGAATTTGTAGATTAAAAGACAAAAAAGAAGCAGATTTTAGTTCTGCTTCTTTTCCTACTTTCCAAGCCAATTAATCATATGATTTGTCCCTCTAAATCCCTCAAAATCTAATATATCCTCTCCTGAAGCTATGTTCTGACGTGAAGGATGAATACCACAATAAGTATTCACAAACTGCAATCTTTCTCCAATTTCTCGCGAAGGATTTCCCCATAAGAACCAAACAATATCGGGGTTCTTACTCTTAATATACTTAAGCAGTTCAAATGAAAAATCTTTCCATATCCCTTTATGAGTCCCTTCATTACCTGAACCAACTTTGCAGGTAAAATATACATTTAAGAACAATACACCTTGATTTTCTAAAGAATTAAACCATTCTTTAGGAGGTTTGATTTCAAACTCCCCATTCTTAATTTCTTTTTGGATTTTTTTATATGCCTTTACCTCTTTATAATCTTTTATGTTATTCTCCATTCGATAAATGCTTCTAATTATATTCTCAATTGATTTCCCTACTTCTTTATCTCCCCAATCCTTTATCGTTGCATCCTCGAACGCTCGACCTGAAGCTTTCCCCTCTATCGGGTATGGGTCTTGTCCAAGCCAAATTACTTTTACTTTGCTTAAATCTCTCTCTAAAAACCTCAGTACAAGTTTTGGGTTGGAAGGTGTAAAGTCTTTTTCTATTTCACTAAAAATAGCATCTATTTCTGCTTCTCTATCCTTTGTCAAAAACTCATCCCATGATGAATGAACATTTTTAGGAATCAACATACAAACACCTCCATTTATGCAATTTTATTAATATTTGTTGAGTCAGTAGATTTCTTCTTTAATTCTACCTTAATTAATTGTTCATTTTTTATCGTTGGAATGTACTCAAAAATCTCCACACCACCAACAGATTGCAAGGAATCGAAAATATGACTCTCACACTTCGGCATGACAGTTATGAACCTAACTTTGTTCACATTCTTTATTCTTTTAATCTCATTTCTATAATACAAGCTCTGCCATACAATGTCAGTATCTTCCTCTACTTTCAATTCAATAATTACATACAAACCGCTCGAATCTTTCGCTAACATATCAATCCTTCCCTTTGGAAGCATGTATTGAGTAGCAATTAATTTAAGTCCACTCTCTACTAACGATAAGTTACGCTTCATATATTCTTCCAACATCGCTTCTGTTATCAACTCGACATTTGAACTATATTGAACATCAGATATAAACATTCGACTATAACGACTCTCTAAGGTTTCAATTGACACCCTACCATCAACACAAGCAAATCCTCTGATTCTATTTGGACTTGAAATTTGCACTTGAAACAATTCATTTAATAACATCAAATATTCGTACTTCACTCGATACCAGTAATCACTTTCCTTCTTATATTTCCTGTTCTTCTTCTTAGCCCTTTTCACCAAGTCTTTTTCCAAATCAGACAAATACGTAGTTACATCTTGTGATAAACCTTCTTCAGTTGTAACAGGATAGAACGTTGATGAAAAACACCAATCTTCAATAGCATTTGCAAAACAACTCCCTATAATCGGATTGATAGAGATAAACTCTCCCTTATAGTTAACGTTATCCTTTTTAACCTCAATCTGTAACTCATTCAATATGAATTGAATAAAATTCTTTTTATATATAAACACTTCTTTCTTTTTTTTATCATCTATACTATCACATCCAAATCGCAACACAACATAACGATATAGCACATCAAAACTACTGATACCATACAGAATACTTAGCTCTTCCTTTAGCAATAAAGCTATCTCATCTTCATAATAGTTCACTAAAAAACACCTCAAATTATAAAATAATACCTTGTAATTTCATGAATCAGAAACTATAATAAGATTATATAATTCATTGACTATTGTCAAAGAAAAATAACAAAATCAATTATAGTAAATGAATTGTTTTAAACCAATTTTACTTTTACATATTGATGAAAAACTTAATATTCAGAGGAGCTGATGTAACAATGGCAAGAGAAACTAATCCGTTACAAATTATTCGATTCGATGGAAGAGATTGTTTCATGGAGGTTCTAAACACAGG
The DNA here is from genome assembly GCF_037120585.1 of Bacillus sp. CCNWLW194. NCBI lineage: Bacteria > Bacillati > Bacillota > Bacilli > Caryophanales > Bacillaceae > Bacillus > Bacillus sp. CCNWLW194. The sequence goes on from NZ_JBBBBL010000004.1 coordinate 465,240, forward strand.
ATTTGACATCGGAAAGGTCTATATGAATTTCATTACTTATGACCAAAACAAAAAAGCAGGAGAACGCTACACAGCCAAAATCCCTATCTATATGGACATTGATAAATTCTTAGTTCTTTCCGCAGATATCATGTCAGGAAAAATCCATAAGTTAGCTGAGAATGAAAAAGCAAAAGGTGCGAAGTATCCTGGTAAAATCTTTGATGATATGGGTGGAACACCTGCTGAATCATTAAAACAACGTGGGAAAGAGCGTGAAGATGGAATGAGTGAATCTCGTGTTCTAAAGTTATTCCCAGGTTCTAAACTTCCGTTCCTTTTCCAAGCAGAACTTGGTAAAGGGGAAAAAAATGAGAAAGGCTTAATTGTACCTCGTTATGGCACAACTCCTGAACAACTGGTTAGAATCCCAATGCAAGGTGATGACCTCAAACGTTTTGCCCTTGTTGTAAAAACACATATTGATGCGTATATTACTGCAAAGTATTCGAATGAACAATCAGAAAAAACTCTTAAAGAACTGAAAGAAACTTCAAAAAAACTGGAAGAGTTAATTACAAAACTAACAAAAACAGATACTGGAAACAGTAAAAAGTAAACAAGGGGGCTATTAGCTTCCTTGTTTTTATAAGAGGTGAAAAATATGACTAACACATTTAGCAAAATCGAAGAACGGCATGTAAATAATTTCATTTTATTATCAAGCTATTATTTATTGATGACCATAGCGTTTTGGATTTTATCTATTGTATTTGAATCACATCGAGTCGTATCTTTAATTTGTATTGGATTAGAAATCGGATGTGTGCTCTTTTTTATAAAGAGATTGAAAATCAAATCTCAAAAAGAATTAAACGGATATATCATAAGTCTAATTGTTTGGGCTTTATGTAATATTTATATTGGTGGTGGTGGCGTATTCTTCATAGGTATTCCACTGTACATCAACAGTTCTCTATTCGTTCACTACTATTACTTGTTAGGGTGGGGACGTATATTCGTAGAATTGCTATTATTTACTATACCGTACATCATTACATTTAAATTGGCATTTCGTAACTCACAGGGGGATTAAATTCCTCCTGTTTTTTTAAAAAGAAAAACCCCTCCGAAACATAAACCTATATACAAGATATTTTATTCATCTAAGAATTTAATTCATTTATTAAAAATCGCCCTTACAAAAAAACAGAAATAGTTAAGGACATAAAAAATACAGTAATTTTATTATTACTGTACATTGATAAAAATATTATTAGGCAACCTTTTCTTCTTTAATTAATCTCTTAATTTTTAACAAGCAGTGTTTTTGGATTTTAGATACATTCGCTTGACTCATGTTAATATCTTCAGCTATTTGTTTTTGTGTCTTTTCTGTTCCATTTTTATCTAAACCATAACGATACGTCATAATATATTGTTCTTCTGGATTTAACATCTTAATCGCTTCTCGAATCAAACGCTTGTGGTCATCTTCTACTACTCTATCTTCTAAAGACTTTTCCCCGTTATTTTTCTCCGCAACAATATCTTCTAAATGAAAACCGTTTCCATTTTTATCAACAGATAAAACAGTGTTTAAAGAAACATTATTCAATCTATGTTTCTTTTCTTTTCTTAAAAAGAATAAAATCTCATTCTTAATACAATTAATAGCATATGTAGAGAATTTTACTTCACGAGTTGTATCAAATGCATTTAAGGCCTTTGCATACCCTACCATCCCTGCATTTACCAATTCATCTGGGTCAATTTGAGAGTTCTCAAACATTTTTACTACATAATAAACAAGCCTCTGATTTTCTACTGCAATAATTTCTTTTTCCATTTCTGTTAAGTGTGTCATATGGTTTATCCCCTCTTCCAAAGTTATTAATTTTACAATAAACCATATTTTATTCATTAACTATAGTAAATATGACTGACAATGTTCTATACAAAAACAATAACTAAAACAACAAAAAGAGTGCTATTGTAAGCACTCTTCTAATAGATTATTCATCGTTGTTGGGTCACCAAATTGACATAACTTTTCTCTTAGTTGATTCACGCTCATAAAACTATGTTTCGCTGATAACAACAATCCTTTTATCATTTCAAAGTTGTATATATCGAACAAAGCATCATATAACTTTCCATTCATGAAACTTTTCCCTTCATTTGTTTTAGAGTTGTACTCTCTAATGAAATCTTTATATGCCATTGAACCTGCATTTTTCTTAAAAATAATGTAGTCATTGTATATAACCCCATATCCTTTTTCTAATACTCTTTTGTAATATGTTTTATAATCTAAAATTTCTCCATTACAAAAGAAATCCGCAGATTTTGAAAAAATCGGAAACTGGTCAGTCTTTCCAAGAAGACGATATCCCACAACATTTAACCCTAATTCTGGATTGTAACCTTCTATTCTGTTTGGTAATTTTCCCATTGTAAAACCCCACTCCTTATAAATTTAATTTATATAAATACCTGTTTTTATAATTTTTATATTATATGTGAGTAGGTTAGTAAGAATCATCAATCCATCAATTTTATTGACTATAGTTAATGATAATGTTAGAATTTAGTTACATAATAAAAGGAGTTGATAATGTGAAATTTCGTAAGTCTTTTATGGGACTCATGGCGTTTGCAGTTGTTGGAATGATGTTGGGTGGATGTCAATCAAAAGAAGCACCTAAAGAAAAGGAAACACAAAAAGAAGTAACATATAAAGAAAGAAAAGTATCTGTGGACTATTCTAAACCTGCTGAAGAAATTCTTCTTTCTTATAGCGAAAAAGGGATGAATGAATTCAAAAGAAACTTCCCTGATAAATTGGCAATGGACTTTGCTTTGACGTCTATTGGTAAGACTGCTCCTGACTTTGAATATAAGAACATCAAAGGAGAAATAGTTAAGCTATCCGAATTAAAAGGAAAAAAAGTTGTTCTTGATTTTATGAGAGATGATTGTCCTGTATGTAAAGAGAGTTCGCCTACTGTAGCAAAAGTAAAAGAATCTTATAAAGATGTAGTATTTCTACCTATCTTCCCAAAAGATTCAAAAGAAGATGTTGAGAAGTTCTTTAAAGATTTGAATCTCGAAGTAAATGAGAATTCTATTGCAGGAAAAGATAACGGAGATAATTTATCTATTGTTAAAAATTACAACTTAAAACTCGTTCCAAGCTTTGTATTCATTGATGAATCAGGAAAAATTTCATATACATGGATTGGTTCAACTGATGAGAAAATCTTCAAGGATACAATGGATACAGCATTCGGTAAAAACAAACTATATGACCTTGTTAAAACAGAAAAAGTAGACAAGAATGGTAAAGTCGTAGAAGAAAAAGTCGAACCGAAAAAAGAAGAAACTAATAAAGAAAACAAATAAAGTAAATAAGTAGTGCTCTTCTATAGAGCACTTTTTACTTGAGAGGAGACTGATACATAGTGGAGAAAGTAAAAGCAATCCCATTAGAAGCTTATATCTTTTCTTTAACAGATAAAGAAGAGCGACAAGCGTTACTTAACGAATATAGAAACACCATGCACAATTATCATGTAATTAATTTAAAAAAATTCGTTGCATCCCTATCTCGACAACCAAGAAGAATCGCAACTCGTGCATTTAAAAAGAGTGGTGTTGATGTAAATACGACTACAAACTATATTATTTCAAAGGAAGAATTAGCTTCTTTTGGAATAGATTATTTTGATGTAAGAGATATGATTAATAAGTAAAAGAGCAAGGAATCTCCCTTGCTCTTATTTTTTTTCAAATAATTCAATTAAGAAATTCATTAATGTTTTAGAGCTCTTTTCAATTTTCTTCTCAATTTTCTCAGGGAACTCTGTATATCTCATGTATCCTTCAGATGTTTCTTTGAATGCAAAAGCACCATCAGCATAAATCATTCCCTCTTGTCCATTTTCCACGCCTTGTTTAAGAGAAAAAATACACGCAACAACATCTTTTCCTTCTTTTATAATTCCTAAGTATTGATTTTCTGAGGTATGTAATAAGAATCGTTTATTATTTTTTAGAAACTCAGGTAACAATAGCTTTGTTAACTCATGAATATGCGAATAAGGTACTGGTGACATTCTATCAACTTGACCAACATCATCAACTCCGATTTCAAACATCTTATGAATAGGTGTATTTCTGTCATCAATTAATGCGAAATACTGACCTCCTATTTCATTAAACGAAAGTAGTTCCCATGACTCCATTTGATTCACATGGTTAATCATTTGATGCTTTGCGTTCTCAAAAGCATTGTCCATATATTCATACACGTCAATTAATTCTTTTGGGTCTACATGAACATCATCTTTTGATTCTGTTAACAATTTTAACGCTTTCGTCTTACCTAAACTTTCCACGCTAACCGATTTATAGGTATCATCTTTTTTCTCTAAAACTTTAATATTCATAACATGTTCATTCATAACGTAAAAAACTTTAATATATGTTTTTCCTTGAAAACTCATTTTACTAATCACGATATTTATCATGAATTTCACACCCTTCCTTTTTCTATATAAAAAATCATATCATATAGTCAATAAAAAAAAGAGGCGTTTCATGCTCTATTAAGTTCTATTACGCTTCATTCAATTATTCTTTCCACCTTACTTTTAAATTCTTCACCTGGCTCAAACGCAGGAATTTCCTTTGCAGGAACTCTCACTTGTTTTTCTGAAGAGGGGATTCTAATGCTCCTACTTTTTCTTTCTTTTGTTACAAATTGTCCAAACCCTTTTAAAGATACCTTTTCTCCATTTTGCAATGCTTCATAGATAATATTAATAAATGTATCTACAGCTAATTGATTCTCCGATTTTGACAATCTATTCCTTTCCTTCATTTTTTCTAAGAGTTCATTTTTATTCATTTTTCTCCCCCATGTTCTAAAAACATTATATTTATATATAGGGATTATTTTACAGTATGTAATCGTTTTATTCAAATATAAAAAATAAAAATTTTATAATTTATATAGACTACATTTCATAAAAAAAGCATCCGATGACTTTTGTAAAAAAAGTACAACCGAATGCTATATATTAGAGATATAGAAAGCCTACTAAAGTTAAGATACTATACGAAATACAGAAGAATGGTGCGAATGGTACCATTGTTTTCTTGTTCTGTTTCTTAAATATAAATATAGATACAATAGAATAAATAAAGTGAATGAGACAAGATAACAATAATAAGACGATTGTGTAGTAGCCTCCTAAATACATCCCAAATATAAACATGAACTTGATATCTCCACCCATTTTATGCATTAATACCATTGCAGGTATTAATAGGAACAAACCTCCTATCAGACCACCAATTAAATGGGTCCATTGATAAGTAATTCCAAACGGTAGAATAATTATTAATAATCGAGTTGCAAAAAACACTGCATTAAACTTATCATAAATCTTCATGCTTTTTAAATCCGTATAAGTCGCTATAAATAAAAATAATAACAATATGGCTACAATAAAAATATGACTGTTTACATATAATATTTCATTTTTAATATTTAATAAGAATTGTTGTATCTCAGGCACAAAATCCCCTCCTAAAAACTTTTATTTTATAGTAGATTTTTAGAAGCAAGTACATACCTAATTTTTGTTTGATTCTGTCTAATAAAAAAACACCATTTCACATGATGTTTTTATCTGTATACCATTCTTGTAACACTTCTAATAATTAATTCCACAGTACCATCTTCCTTTTGACCATTATATGTTACTGTGAAGTTTGAACCATTACGTGCATTATACATATCTTTTGATAATCCACCTAAATCATCGAAATATGAACTGTTTTTAATTCTGACTTTACTCACTGTATCTAAAACAATTTGAGGACGTTTCTTTTTTGTTTCTCCTAATCCCCAAGTATCATTGCCCCAATCCACTTTTACTTGCTCAACGTTTAAAGCAACAATGTTTTTGTTTGTTTTTACGTGTTTTCGAATTTCTTCTTTATATTTAGCAGATATCTTTCTTTCATAATCTGTTAAGTTTACAGAATTGATTTCAGTGTCTATTTCATTTTCCTTATCAATGGAGAATATTTCATCACGTAATTTATTTGTATCTACAGTCGTTTGTAAGGCATTCATCCCTGATGTATCCATAATAGACTGGATTTCATTTACAGCCCAAGATTTAGATGCTATATCTGAAAAGGCTGTAATCGCTAAAAGAACAATAAATACAGTTATTACAATTAGGATAGAGAAGACACCTTTTGTATTTTTTAATGTTTTTTTAATTCGTCTCATTTCTTTCACCTTCCCAAACATCGTAGTTATACTTAAATTCGGATGTTACGTATCTTTTTTGTATTGCTTCTTTTTCATCTGATGTACCAGGAATGATTTGACCCCAAACGTTCCATTTATATTTATAAGTCAACTCAATATCCATTGCAGATTGATAATCTACTTTAAAGTTTGTGGCAGTTGTTAATTTCTTTGTCTCTACAACTCTTCCATTTTTATCGTATCGAATTAAATTCAGGTCCCATTTATTGCTTTTTATACCAATTCCCTCAAGATGGTCATTCACTTGTTGCACAAGCTCTCTTGAATCTACATACGCTTTATCTCCACCTGGGAAGCCTTTTGGTACTTGATTCGCAATTCCTCCCTGTACACCTAACTGACGTGCTATGACATTTGTTTGTTGTGATACAACATATTGTTTATAGGTAATCGTAACAACATCAAATAAGAAACATATAAGAGCAACAAAAATTAATAAGCCTATTACATATTCAAACAAACCAAATCCTTTTTGTTCTTTTAACTTCTCTTTCAATCTACTCATATTCGCACCCCTTTCTCTTTTCCTATAAAAAAAGGAGCGTTATACCTATACGCTCCTTTTACGTTGTATTAAGCTACTTTTAAGCCATCTACAGTTCCGCCCGCTTTACCTAAGAAGCCAACGATTTTGTCTTTAAATAAGAACAATGCAGTTGCTAATACTAATACTACCGAAATCCAAACAATAATCTCTACGTTAGATGCACCGTCTTCCCCATTTAATACAAATTTTGCTCGATTCATTAAGTTATTCATTCTATCACCTCTGTTTCTTCTTTGTGATTTTTATGGCTTATATTAAACTACTTAACTTGTAGTTTATCTACAGTTCCACCTGCTTTTCCTAAGAAGCCAACGATTTTATCTTTAAAGATAAATAATGCAGTTGCTAATACTAATACTACCGAAATCCAAACGATAATCTCTACGTTTGACGCACCATCTTCTCCATTTAATACAAATTTTGCTCGATTCATTAAGTTATTCATTGCAACATCCCCTCTCTGATTTATTATCTTATTGTATTAAAGTTATATCTTGTTTATAACGATTAAACCGTCTGATAATTGTTCAATACCTGTTTACTATCGTTTATAACCTTAATTATTTTTACTGATGTATCTTACTGTAAATAGATAACATCTATAACAAAAAAAGGTCGAACTATTGTCCGAACCTTGTCTAATACATAACTTACATAGATGATAGAGTTGTCATAGAATAGAATGTTGGTAATCCAAAAGCACCAATTAATGTAAGTAATAGAGGTCCCTGTAATACCATCGCTAACAATTGTCGTTTCGCAATTTTATTCATAATGGCTTCCAGTTGCATTTCTCTTACTTTATCAATCTGTCTTTCGAAACTTTCTCTAACGTCAACACCTTGTTCTAAGTTTAAGCGTACAAGAGATAATAATTCTTTTACGGCAAACACATCAACTTGGTCTTTTAATTTATCAATTGCTTTTTCTACAGAATGGATATCGCAATTTACAATAAACTCTTGAAGAAGCGGTCTCCATGCGTCACCTACATAAGGAATACTACCCTCAACAGCTTTTGTAAATGAAATATCTGCTGTTAAATATCCTCTTGTAATACGAATGAAATCTGGAAATCCTCCAAGCAATTTCTCTTTCGCTTCTGTAACTGAATTATTAAACAGAAATCCAAATAAGAAGAAAAAGGCAGAGAACCATATTAATGCAAATGGAACGGATACAGGTATTAGTACAATAAGAGCAACTACACCTATAATTTTTAAAGTAATATTCATTGCGATATATTGACTCGCATTAAAGTATTTATCCCATTTCGTTAACTTTAAATCTTTTTCCAATTCTTGACTATCTCTAACTTTCATTTTAGGTACAACGTATTTCAATACAGGTCTTGTTACTTTGTCGATAAACGCTCTTGTTTGCTCATCATTTGTTAACTCTTCCTTATTATTGAATTGTAGTTGTTTTAACCGTTTTTTATGTGTTGAATGGTTTTCATTTAGAAAAAGGAACATGAAAACATTTCGAATAAAAAACAGAAAACATATCGTCCCCAAAATCATAAAAATATACTTCATTATTACCATATCGAAAACATCTCCCTTCTTACTCTAATGGTGCACCAATTTTTTTATTAATGAACCAAATAGAACCCATAATGATTGCACAAATTACAGTTGAACCAATTTTCCCTGGTGTCGTGTTTAACATAAAATCTACATAACTATCAGAGGTTGCAATTTGATAGCTAATAAGCAGAGGAATGGCCGCAACCATAATATAAGCTTCTCGTACAGGTCCTGCTATTTCTTTTTTTAGAGTAGATTTCATTTTTCGATTCTCTTCAAATTGTTGGAATGCTTCACCTAATAAGTTTTCTCTTGCATCCTCTGTACCTAAGGTCATGGCAATTTGATAATAGTTAGATAATCTTTCTAAATATTTATTTCCTGTACGTCTTGCTAAGTTATCCATTGCATCTGTTGTTGGTATCCCTAACTCAATATCTAATACAGTTTGTCTAATTTCACTGTACATAGGTTCTTGCCCCTTGAAATCATATAGACTTTCTTTTATAGACTTAGGGAAATCATTTTGGGCTTTATAACGTTCTACGACTAAATTCATAAATGAACCAACTTGTTCTTCAATCATATTCAATCGTCTATTTTTAATAAACGCAATAATTTGACCAGGAATCATATACCCTACCATAATAAATAAGCAAGCTAAAATTGGGTTTGATGTCATCACCAGTACAAGGATTGGTAGTACAATAGCAGATGTGAACGACATTAATTTAAATTCACCATATGTCAATTTATACCCCGCTTGTAAACACATCGTTTCTACTGTATTCTTTGTGGAAACTTTCGCTTTTGTTTCTACCATTCTTTCTAACTTTAATTTCAATGCATTTTCCCTTAACTTTGAAGATGCTTGAGATTTTCTCATTGTTAACACCGATTTATCTTCTTTCATTTTTTCTTTGGTAGAAATGAAAATAATGGCTAACATAAAAACTGTAAATACAACTATCGCATATCCCATATATACAACACCACCTTTTTATTTTTTTATGCTCATGTTCCTTTTCAGCATCTCTTTATTTTATTATTACATTTTGAAAATTATTTAATAGTCTTTCATTGGCGAATATCGTTCTACAAAAAGAGCTTGTCATAAAGAACAAGCTCTCTTTTAGTAAGACATGTTTATGCAATTTTTAACTCTTCAGACCATCCCTCAACAAGAGGTTTCAATGTCTCAATTTTCACGCCTCTTCGTAGCATATTTTTTGCTTTTTCTTGAGAGATTTTATTGACCATTTCAAAGTCTCCTTTTAAGAAGTCATATTCGAAAATCGTTTTTAAAGCGACTCTACCTTTTTCAAAATCAAAGCTAACCTCTGTAATACTTGTTACTTTTCTTCCGATATCAGGGATGTCATCTTGTAATACGATATAATCCACTGCACTACCTATAATACGCTCTACTACATCAATGCCTAACGTTGGCATAGCACTCAGATACTTCGTTACAAGCCTGTTTACAATATTCATAGGTTTACCACCATGCATGGTAAATATTGTACTGTGACCTGTTTCCATAGCCTCTACCGCACTTTCCGCTTCTAAGCCACGAACCTCACCAACGCAAATATATTTCGGCTTTAAACGTAATGCAGTATAGATAATTTCTTGCAATGTAATTTCCAATTTAGGGTCATCATTTCTTACGGATACTAACTCTAACGTATGGTCATTTTTTGGGAATAGCTCCTGCGTATCTTCACACACTAACATTCTTTTATTTGCTTGTGATACATAGTGGTCTAATAAAGCACGAATAGATGTTGTTTTCCCTGAACCTGTTAATCCACCATAAATAACGTTACATTCTCCTAAAATTATCGTACCTAATAAGTCTGCAATTTCTTGACTCATTACATTGAAAGCAATAATATCTTTCAATTGCAGTTGGTCTTCTTTATGTTTACGAATTGTTAACGAGAAATCTTTAGGCGAAACAGCCTTAGATGTAGCAGTATATCTATCACCATATAGCTCAAAGTTAACAATTTTCTTATTACCATTGTTAATCTCGTTTCCCGATTCTCGAACCAATCTATCAACAAACGCTTTATAATGTTCTGCACTTCTAAATGTTTTATTGTATTTAACATTGACACCATTTTGTTCTACATAGATTTTATCCCATTCAAGACAGAATATATCCGATATGCCAGGGTTGTTCTGAGCATCAGCTAAAATTGAGTATCCCGAAAATTCCTCAACCATTTCTGCAATGAATAGCTCTGAGTTGTGTTCATAACCTCTAACTTTTATGTTTTGACCATATACAATAGATTCAATTCTCTTTTTATACTCTTCTTTTCGCTTTCTTAGATATTTCTTATCTTTAATTATGGCATCTTCTTTTGTTTCTTCTTTTTGTTCATCCATCTCGGTTGTTAATTTTTTCGCTACTTCCCCTCTAACGAGTTCTAAAGCATCTTCAAATCCTAACACTCCCGAAGTATGTTTTGCACCTTTTACCCGTTGTAAGTCTTTTCTTATTGATTTGAAATCTGTTTCCATTGCCATTTCAAATTCCCCCTTTTTCTATTTGCTATTGTTGTTGTAGATAAAAAGGGGATGAAATATAACAAACAAGAGGGTTTACCTTGTTTTGCATAAAAAAAAGACGTTTCAATTAGAAACGTTTTTTTCGTTCTTTCGATTTGTCTATGTTTTCATATTCTTGTTCTAAGAATTGTAAATTTTCCATTTCCCAAATCTGGTTAGCTAATTTTGCAAATTCTAATCGTGCCTTTAATGTATTTGCGTTATTATCTAATACTACTGGTGTCCCTTCATATAATCTATTTAAGAAAATATTCTTTGGTAGCAATGGTATTTTTACATCTACATCAAAACCACTTTGACTTAAATGCTCAGAAGTGAAGATTAGTTTCTCTCCTTCATTCTCGTTAGATGCTCCAGTTTCTTCAATATCTTCATTAAGAATATATTTTACTCTGTCTAACACATCTAAATCTTTTAGGGTCTCTTTATAACGAGCATTATTTCGAACGTTATTAAAGTCCAGATTAATAATGTAGTAAGCAGTATTCGATAATCTTAACAACGGATATGTAGTGACATGAGCTAATGAGGAGTTTGTGTCGATAATAATAACATCATACTCATCCACGATAGCTTCAATTAAATAAATATAATGGAATGGTTTAATATCTTCAATTTCACTCATTGTTAATTGTGACCCTACTAATGCTTCTAAGTTTTTGCAAGGGTAATAGGATTTAAAACAAGTTTTAATATATTTATTTACTTCTTCAATTCTTGCTTCATCTTCAATGAGCCTTCCATCACTTGTCATAATAGTCGCTATTTTATCCATTACAGTTTTTAAATTGTGTTTATCGTCTTCAATTTGAAGTAATGTACCTACAGATAAGTTTTGTAAATCAGCTTCAATCAATCCAACTTTTGGTGGTTTTCCATCTTTTTTCTTTCCGTACTTTGCAATTGTCGTTGCAAGGTTCGTAGAAGCAAATGACTTACCAGTTCCAGGTTTGATAGATGAAACAAGATATACATTTTTATATCCGTATTTTTCAATATCGTATTCTTCTGTTTCTTCAATCGCTTCTACTTCTATATCTTCTGTATTATCTGTTGATGCACTTCTGATATTACGAAGTAAATAATCTACACTCTCTTTATTTCGAGGATTATCTAATAATTGTTTAATTAACACTGCATTTAACTTGCTCTCTGTTAAGATATCATAAATACCAGATAGTACTAACATTCCTAATTGATTTACTCGTTCTACATTTTTCATGTCTAATGTTTTTGTCACGTAAACAATTCGAATTTGCGGGTGTTTTTGTTTTACCATAATCATTTCTTCTAACAGAGATTCTTTTCCCGTTAGAAAATCTGAGATAAGAACAATATCAGGATTATAGAAAGAACACGCTTCTACTAAGTCCCTTTTATATTCAATGCTTCCGACAAATTCATACTCTTTTATTTTTTTAATTACATTATCAAGAGCTTCATGACCTGTAGCTAATAGAACTTTATTCATAATTTACTTCCCCCTTTGTATTAAAAACATAACGGAGAATACAATGACTCTCCGTTATTAAATTTGTTAACTATTTATTGCTTTCAGCTAAACCTTCTCCAGAGAATACTTTGTCATATTCACCCACAATAAATCCTGCTGTGTCATAGTTTTGACTATCGTCAAATCGTCCCACAATGCGAATGTTTCCAGATTTTAATCGAGCAGAAATTTGTTCAGCTTGGTCAAGCGTTACAGCTAATGTTACAGTGGATAATTTACCACCTTCTCCACCAGATTGAATGTCTTTACCATCTTGCATATCTCCTGCTTCGTCTCCTTTCACACCCTCACTTCTATCCGTGTAACGGAAACCATCATCTGTTGTGACATTATAGACAAGAATATCTTGTAAGAAAGCTTTTGAATATTTAAATCCTTTTCCTGAACCTTCTCCTGCCTTTTCACCTTCTCCAACAAATACAAGGTCTACTTTATCTCCTCGTTTCACATTTCCACCTAATCCATCAATATAAGTAATAGGAAGTGAAATTTTTCGATATTTTGTTAAATCCATACTTTCGAATGGGTCGATATTCTTTTTATCAACTAATTTTTTCTTCAATGCATATTCACCCGTAACTAATTTTGAATTATTGTATTTACCAACGATATCTTTTGGTGAAAGAGCAAATCCTTTTGTTACTGCTTGAGCAGGAATAGTTGTTTTCACTAAATCACCCTCTGTAATCTGCGTATTAGCAGGGATATCTCGATTAAATTGCCATACTGTTGTTGGCTCCATTTGTTTTTGTGTGAAGTAATAAAACCCTCCTGCAAATAGAATAACCGCTCCCATTTGAGCAATCGTAATTGCTACTTGTTTAGTTTTCATATATCCTTCCCCCTTTTAACTTTATTCGAATATTATCTTCTCAATAGAAGCAAAAGCTTTTTTAAGCTCTTTGTTCTTTGAATACAACAAAACAGGAAGACCAATATAATTTGCATTAATAAAATCTTTATTCAGAGAAGGAATGGTAATAGGAATGTCTACTTTCATCCACTCTGAAATATCCCTTTGGTTTAATTCTGCTTTTTCGTATTTGTTGATAATATAATATATTTTTTTATCTAAATTTATTCGTTTAGTAAGTTCGGGCAATTTTCTTAACCATCCTCCAATGTGTGATACATCTTGTGTTAGTGTTAAGAATATTTTTGTACTATAGGCCATGGCTATTTTCGTGAATTCATTCTTTAAATCAGAAGGAACATCTAAAATGATAAAATCATAGTTTTTCTGAATAATGAAATACATGAATAAATCTTTTAAGCAAGCACTATTGATTTGTTCCTTTTCTTTATCTTTTTTTGTAACATAATCTTCTGAGTAAAAGAGTAAGTCTAACAAGTCTGGAAACTGTTTGTAGTTTTTCAGCATCATAGAATTTTTCGGTGTATTACTGATAATGCTACTCATTGAAATAATAGAATCTTCAACTTGTGTATAGTTTTGATTCTCCATGCCACGTAAAGCGATATCTAAACCTTTTTCGAATGTACCTAATTGATATAAGTACTCCACTGTTGAGCCTGTTTCTTTAAAATCAATATACATTGTTCTAAAGCCACTTTTCGCCAAATGTAATGCCGTATTAAAGGCGATTTGAGAATTCCCTACACCTTGTTCACTTCCTAAGAATGTTAGGATTTTTTGTTTCATATGAACTGGCATAATTGTTTCCTTAATTATCGTTTCTGTGACAATTTTAGGTTCTGGAATTGGGACTTCGATTTTAGGCTCTGGAATAATTTCAGGTTTAACTTCAACTTCGGGTTCAGGTGGGTTTTGTTCAATGATTGGTTCCTGTATTGTTTGAACTTCGTGCTCAGTATTTTTTTCTGTATTTTCTTTTGCACCCATTAATCTTGCGAAAAATCCAATTTTTTCGGGCTTTTCTTTTTTCATTCCCTTTAGGTTTTCATTGATATTCTGAAGTTTCTCATCCACTTTTTTATCTAATTCTGTATTTCTTTCTGGAAGAGGTTCTTCTGTCATTTCATGTTCTTCCACTACCTTTTCTTCAAGATTAATGTTTTCTTCTTTCTTTTCAACTTCTTCAAGATTGAAAACTTCCTCTTCAAGATTTACAGAGTCACCTTCAATGTCAATTACTTCATCACCGTTTGATTCTGATTTCGTTTCTTCAAGATTCACACTTTCATCTTCAGCGATTTTTTCCATAGTTTGTTCCGTTTCTGCTTTCAGATTTGTTTCTTTAGGAGATTCATCCTCTTCTTTCCCAGATTCATTTGGATTCGTTTTATCCAAATATATTTCTTTGATTACTGGCTTTTCTATTACTTTTGTAGGTGCATCATACAATTTTTGATTTGTTTTTTCGTCTACTGTTGTTTTAGGTCGTAAATGAAACACATCCGAAAACTCGTTCTTTTCTTTTATTAATCGAATAATCTCATTCGCATTTATTTTTTCTCCATATAAAATGTCATAAATACCATACCCTACAATAGTTGCTAACAGTACATCCCCTGGCTCACGTTTGTTAGAACCGAAAATAATTCTTACATTCTTGTAATTTGCTCTAATTTCATAAATAATGTCTGAAATATTTTCATTCCCTTTTAATGATTCAAATAACACAATAACATCTGGTTTGTTTTCTTTTATCGCTTTTATAATCCCTCCACGATACACAGTTGTACCTACAATTGCATACTCACCGTTTGACTTTGCCTTTATAAAATCTTCAACTTGTCTATGTCCAATCGCTAATAAAACCTTTTCCATGGATTTCACCAACTTTCATACTTTTATTAACATACTATTTAAAAAGAAGAAAATTTATTGAGGATTATTGATTGAGGTATGTTCTATATGGAATAAAAAAAAGAAGTATCGGCAAATGCCAATACTTCTCATGTTTCAGTATTCAAATTTCAACACTTTTGTTTAAGAATCCATTTTAAAAACATGTTAATTAGATTTACAAAATAAAAATTTCGGAAAAACCATGCTGAGATTATTAGTCCATTAGAGAGATGAATTCCTCAATTTTTTGAATCAATTCCATGCTTTCTGCAAGTTTTGTTTCAGGTGTCCATTCTGCTTTCATGATTCCATTAAACAAGGAAACTATAGCCTCTTTTTGTTTTTTCGATGCTTTCTTTCCATTTAATGTGAAGTTTTGCAGAATAACCATTTCAGCAAATCCTGTCATAGCGGTATCGTTTGCACCGTTACCTTGTCCTCTGTTTTTGAAGAAATACTGTACAGGTACCTCAAGACCTTCAGCCAGTTTTTCAACAGTTTCAAGTGTAGGGCTTTGTCTTTGTCCTTTTTCAAGTAAATGTATATAAGAAGCAGATACTCCTGAAAGTCTCCCTACATCTTCTAAAGCATATCCTTTTGATAATCTTAGATGTTTAAGTAATGCTCCAAAGTTCTCTTGGTCGTTTTTCTTAGTTAGATTTGCATAAGCTTTTTGTTTTTTATTGAATTCCCTTTTCACTAAATCTTTATTAAATGGAGATAAATTTCTCTCTATAAACGGCATTACATCTTCTTTATATTTTTGTTCAAACCTTTTTGCGTAATCTTCCATTTCTTCATCTGAACTATTATCTATTATATTTACTAAGTCTATTAATTCTAATACACATTCCCAATTATACCTTTTCGCTTCCAGTACAAAAGCATCCCATTTAGATAGTTTTATACCTTTCTTTCTATATACAGTATCTCTTATGTCATTTATATATGTTTTGATTGTTTTTTCTACTTGAGAGTATTTTGTTTTTTTATATAGTTTCTTTAATTCTTCTTCTATTTCATCGAATTTATCATTTAAAGACTGAACATCTTCTTCTTTAGGGTCCCTTAAAGAGTCATTAATTGTTTCAACAATATCTTTTAGAATATGATTTTCATCATTTTGTATTTCGTTATTTAATTCTTTCCATTGGTCTTGAATAGCCATTCAAATAACCCCCTTAATTTTTAGAGAAATTTCATTGACTTTAGTCTATGAAAAAGTTATAATTTATTTGTAGGATTTAGTTCATCCATAACGCATTTCCATTCATTTTGAAAGGAGAATGGAAAAATGGAAGTTATGGAACAAGAAAAATTAACAAGAGGTACAAAAAAATTAATTCAGACTGCAATAGATGAAGTCAAGCCTGGTTATGAAAATAATCGTTATGAAATCTGTGCAAAAATCGCTGAGATTGTCGAAGAACGATATGAAGGATTTAATTTAGACTACCAATTAAAGAGGATGGGTTTAGAAACAACGAAAAGTATCCTCGAAAAAATTGATATGTACTTTTACAAATATGTAAAAAACTCTTGATTTTTTCATTATTTTTCACCTGTGATTCATAAATATCTTATCATTGACTAATGTTGATGTCAATCAGATTTCATTAAATTCATTGAAAACTTAATTTAAATTTTTAACAAACTTTAGTTAATGAATTAGGTCTTGTCTCTGTTATGAGATAGGGCTTTTTTTAGTATAAATAGTATATATAGAACAAAATGAAAGAGGTGCATGATTTTGAAACCTTCAACTTACGAAATAGCAAAAGAGCTAAAAAATCAAGATTTAGATTTTCTTTATAATGTCTATCTATTGAGATGCTTAACAATACGTCAAGCTTATAAATATTTTTTCTCTGATACAATTGATTCTTTTGAATTGTTTATGGAGACAAAGTTTTTAGATTTAATCGAATTAGAGGTTATTGATTGTGTAGAATTTAATTTAACAAATCAAGCTGTTTTCTTAACTTCTCAAGGTGTTGAAATTGTTCGTTATCAGTTTGACCTTCCAACCGATATCTTAGACCCTAAACGAAAAATAATCAAAAGAGGTTACTACCGTGCAGGAGAACTAAAGATGAATCCACGTTTAATCAATCATCAAATTCATTTAAATCAATTTGTTTTAGATTTTAAAGAAAAGACACAAGAAAGTGATATTAAATGGAGATATTTCGATGAGAAATATGTATCTCAATATAAAAACATTCGACCAGATGGGCTTATTCAAATATTTGATACTGATTTTTTCTTAGAAATGGACATGGCTACAGAGAGCAAGAAACAACTGAAAGAAAAGTGGAATCATTACCGTTCTTTTTTACAATCAAGCGAGTATTACTATAAAGATAAAGATAAAAAGATTATTGTATTATTTTTAATTGATAATACAGAGAAGGTTGAGAGTAGAAAAGACCTTGTTCGTTTTACAGCCGTAGATTCTTTATTGGATGGTTTCGATAATGAATTTGAATTATACATTGGTACAACAAAGGAATTATTAGAGTTAATGTGTAATAAGCTGATTCCAAATCTACAACATAGTAATTGGAGACAGGAAGAGGTATTAAGAATTATCCATGAAAAACACGGATTTCACTTTTCAAATGGGGAGAAATTAAGAAAAGCTTTACACGATACGGATTATGGATTCTATATAAGAAAAATCAAACAGGATAATAATCTACTAATCGAAAATGGTCGAGTGCAAGAGTTCCTATTTGATGACTACACTTCTCAACCACTCTCTATTTTAAAAAAAATTGCTTATCACGAAAGAAATATCGCTTCATTTCACAGAAGGTTTGGTAGGGAAATCGGTTATTTAATCCTCGTTAAAAATGAAGTAGAAGCTTTTCACGATTTGGAAATAGCCAATGATTTGGTAGGCATTAAAAATATATACTTTACAACTTTAGAGCGATTAAATTCCAAGCCCCTTCATGAAGCTGTGTATCAATATGACAGCTTAGGAAATATCCATCATTTTTCAAATAGCGGATTTCAAGAGAGGGTCTATGAAAGTAGCTTAAAATAAAAAAAGAGGTTAATTTAAATTAACCTCTTTTTTTATTTAGACTTTTTTGTAATGCCTTTAGTTCATTTCTTGCTAATTTTCGCTCCTTTTCACTCAATGACACATCTTCCATCTTCTTCGTTAAATAAATTTCTTTAATGATATATGTAGTATCCATCCTTTTCACCCCCTTTTTACATTTTATTGATTTCTGATGCCAATCATTCATGAACATAATATCTCAAATTAAATATTTTTCTATCTCAATCGCTAATTTATATGCCATCAATGATGGAATGCCAGAACATCGTTCATATTGCTTATTCAACGGAACATCTTCATCAAAAGAAAACCAATCTGGGACAGTCTGTAACCTCAAACATTCTCTCACTGTAAATCTCCTTGGTGGTAAGACGTCATATGTATCCATTTTGCGAATATCATAATTAGCAGGTTCAGGATACAGAGGTAATTGACGGGCTTCAGAGACAATTGTATAGGATGCTTCATTCCATTGTTTTTGTCTATTCCTACTTACATACCTTGGAGAAAATCCACCTTCGTAATACTTATCTTGATTATCAATGATTTGGGCGTTATTTTTTCCGTTCATTAGACTTGTAATCGTATAAGCAGGTTGGTCAAAGGATACTTTTCTTAAGAATCCCGTTCTTCCTCCACCACTTTCAAATGCTCCACCCATAAATTTACGAGCATCTTCTTCGTTTAAATCCTTCCAATTTCCACCCACAGGAATTTTATGTACAAATTCTTTTTTATCACTTCGAATTCCATATCCTACGTGGTTATGAACAGAACTTTGCTCTTGTGCTTCGTATTGTATATCTTTTAAAGAATTCATCACCTTATCAGGATTAGGTAAATCTCCTATTGCATCACGTATCGTTTTCCTTTCACTTATAGAAACTATTTCTGGAAATTCAAATGTCTTCCCTAAATCACTTCGAATCCCTACCATAAATACTCTTTTTCTGTGTTGTGGAATCCCATATTCATAGCAATCTACAAGCTTCCATGTAACATTATATGAGCTGTCTTCAATCTCTTTCACAAAGGCTTCAAATCCTGGTCTATTCTTCTTATTTACCATTCCATTCACATTTTCAAATAAAAACGCTTTTGGTTTTTTCGCTTTTAATATTCTTAAGAATTCATGTGGTAAATCTCCGAAATCTTTATTATCAAATCCGTCTCCTTTTCCTGCTACACTAAAACTCTTGCATACAGGTGTAGCAATCATTAAATCATGGTCTGGAATATCATTTGAATTTATTTTTCGAATATCAGATAAAACAGCATGTGGACCAATCATTTTATTGTAAGTCTTAACAGCATATGGGTTATTGTCTACAGCATAAGCCATATGATAACCTGCTAATTTAACGCCACAAGCACCTACTCCTGCTCCACAAAATAAATCTACACAAATCAATCCGTTTTGAGGTCTTGCTACCATCCCCCATCGCATTTCGTTCATTCTCATCCTAATCCCCCTAATTCCATTAACTATTGTTAATAGAATTATAGTTTGGATAGTTGTAGACATAAATAAAACAAGCGTTTAAGCTTGTTTTATCCCAACGTATCCTACAAAATGCAAGCATCTAAAAAAATCTTCAACGAGCATTCCTTTTCTTTCTAAAAACCGTTTATTTTCTTCTACCTGACTTACTCGAAACACACCCCTTAAAGACTTATCTTTATTCCTAATTTCCTTTGTTGAGAAACCTTGTTGTTCTTTAAAATCATGATGTAGTTGCGTGAAAATATCCTGATGCATGGAATGTTTTGCGTAAGTCTTTTCAACAACAATCAACGCTCCACCCTTCTTCAGCTTTGCTACTAATCGTTTCATATGTTTTTTTCTCTCATCTACTGAAATAAACGGATTTGTTAGACAACTGATGATAACGTCTGCTTTTGGTAATGCCACTTTTGAAATATCTTCATCGAATAAATAAACATCTTCAGTGGTAGATAACTTTTCTTTTGCTTTTTCCAACATAGATTGAGAGGTATCTAATCCAAATGCTCTAAATGTTTTAGGTGTAACTTCTTTTAATTGCTTTATCGTCTCACCCGTTGAACAACCTATATCAATTACAACACCGTTCTCAACTATAAAAAATTGCGCAATACCACATATTAAGTCTTGAAGCATTTCATAAGATGGAATGGATTGACGCACATGTTCATCAAATATTTTTGTTACCTTCTCATCAAAAGACCAACTTTCTACATTTTGCATTTTTTTACCTCGCTTCTTTACATGAAAAATAAGGAGAAAGACTCTCCTTATTTAATATCCATATTTTCATTTTCAAATTCTTTAGCAGTAATGCCACTCATATTAGGCAATTCAATGTACGAAAACTTCACTTTATCGCCTTCTTTACTTAAAGGTAATTCTTTTGAAATAGAAGATGGAACCATAAGTAGTGTGTTTGGCTTTTCTTTTAGTAGGATATAAAAGACTTGTCCATTCTCATTTGTTAGAGAGCCAATTCTTTCAATTGTTCCCACTTCAATTCTCTCAAGGCCATTTGAATTTAAGTTTGTATGCGAGCTCTTACCCGCTAATGATTTGACATAATTATTTAGTGTAGCTTGCAATGAATCTCCAATCGCTACAATGTTGTAATTTTCTACATTGACCATTGCATAGGATTTCACTAATCCTTTTTTATCTTTCAATGTTAGAAAGTACGTTGGCTCGTTTTGTACGTTTATCAATATAGGGAATGTAGCTGTATATCTTAATTGTTGCACACTACCTTCTGCTGATTGCATACTCGCTGTTTCTGTAGCACCAGATACCTTATAGAAGCTCGTTTTTCCTGTACGAGTATTCGCTAATACAAATCCTACTGTAGATTCATCTTTTCCTACTGAAGAAATTCCTGTATAGAAATAGCATTCGCCATTATTGTAAATCACTTGCATTCCTTCTGTAGTTTCTAATTTATCTTGATTTGAAAAGTTAATGTAGCCATGTACATATTCTCCCCAATAATCTAAGTAATCCGCTATTGTTGATTTCGGCTGAATAATATCCACCCATTTAGGAGTATCTTTTATACTATATTCTTTCATCTTGCCTGTTTGAGGGTCAATAACAAGTGTTCCTGTAATGACTTCTCCTGAACGTCCAATCGTGCGTTTGTAAACAGATGCCACCCAATAAGGATTCCCTTCATCATCAAGTTCAAATGTATAACCTTTCACACCCTTTGTTGGGTGATTTAAATATACATGTCTATACAGATTTGAGTTGAAATAAGAACTTGGCAAATACTTTAGATTTACATCTTTTCCTTTTACAGATGTTACAAGCTCAACATCTTGAGAATCTGTTGCACTTACTTTTATAAAACCTTTCGTACCCTTGCTATTCTTAAACCACTTAAAAATCCCTGTATGTTCAAGTGGAGCAACATAATACAACTTCCCTTTTATCTGTTGGATAGTTAAATCACCAACCTCCATCTGACTACCTAAAGCAGGAATTTCACCTAACTTTTTGTCTGCATAATTCCTCGCTAATTCTTTATCAATTATTGGTAACTCTTTTAAGTCCACATGAGAAACATCTTTTTCAAATTTCTTTTCTTCAACGTTTCCGATTAAAGCTCGATAATCTGAACTATGGAATAAAGGGGTTGTTATACAAAAGAAGATAATATTCGAGACTACTAATAGACCACTGGCAATCAACACCGAATATATTGTTTTCTTCTGTGTTACACCTTCACTAAAGTATGCAAATGCACCACTTAACAAAATAAAAAGAATCAAGAAAATGTTTAATTTACTCCCCCACCTAATGTGTAATGGCGTTGTATTCAGGTATGTATACAAGCTCCAAATAATAAGTGTAATAACAAAACAAGTGATGAAACCCTTCAAAAAGGAATCTTTTTGTTTCATATAAATGCACAACCTTCCTATATATTAAATTGTTATTTTTATGATATCATATAGACTATAGTCAATACAATATACTTTTATTTATTATAGTAAACGGAGTGAGTTATCGAGATGAATATTATTGTTAAACGTGGAAATATAACAGATTTTCATACAGAAGTTGATGTGATTGTGAATGCATGGAATCGAAATTTTATTCCTTATTGGATTTTACTTCCTCATGGTGTATCAAAAGCAATTAAGAAGGAAGCAGGTTTAAAACCATTTAATGAAGTTCAGCGTAAAGGTCTATTGTCTTTAGGGGAAGCGGTGCTAACTTCAGCAGGTAAATTAAAGTGCAAAGGCATCATACATGTTGCAGGAATCGGAATGCTATGGAATTCATCAGAGAAAGCCATTCGATTATCCGTAAAGAACGCATTGGAGTTATGTATAAAACACTCATTTACATCTATTGCAGTTCCTTTGATTGGCTGTGGTGCAGGAAAATTCAGTGAAGAAAAATGCATGGAGATTATATATGAAGAATGTAATGCATTCAGTGGAGATTTGAACGTGATAATTGTTCAATACTAATAAAACACAAATTGTTACTAAAACAAAATTATATAACTATGATTTTTTTACAATATTTGTTACAGAAAACAAGAAAAATACCAAGAGATAGAGATACTATCTCTTTTTCTATTATCGAGGAAAAAAGAAGATTTTTATTTTAGTAAAAAATAATTGACAAATAAGAGTAAAATTGCTATAATTGTTTATAGAGATACAAGAAATATATGATTTATATTCAATAAGACAAAATTAAAAAATATAATTATAGATAAAACATTTTCTTTAGGAGGAAAATATTATGAAATTTAAAAATGTAATCGCAACAGGTTTAATCACTGCAACTCTATTTGGAGCAACAATGACAGCACAGGCACAAACAACAAAATTTAATGACGTACCAAGTGGTCATTGGTCTGAAGGAGCTATTAGCTATTTAGCTGACAATGGAATTGTGTATGGATACGGTAATGGAGTCTATGGATTTGGTGATAACGTCACTCGTGGACAAGTAGCCTCTATTATGACTCGATACTTTAAACTACAAGATAATGGTTCACAAAATACTTCCTTTACAGATATTCAAAATCACCCATTTGAAGACAATATCAACGCTGTTATTCAAGCAGGGATTATGAAGGGTGATGGAACGGATAAATTCCGACCAGACGCTACGCTAACTCGCTATGAAATGTCATCTGTTTTACAACATGCATTTGATTTAGCAGTTAAAGGAAACATGAAATTTAATGATATTCCGAATGGTCATTGGGCAAAAGAGGCTATTCAGGCTTTATATACAAATGGTGTAACAAATGGCGTTGGTCAGAATCAATATGGTGGACAATACGATGTAACAAGGGAACAATTCGCTAAGTTTATGTATAATTCCATCTATAAAGACCAGAATCAAAAACCAGTAGAAGATAATCAAAGTGACATGACCAAATTAAAACGTGTTGCTGAAGAAAATGGATTCTTCACTACAGAATTCGGATATGCTTTTAACCCTTATGGAAAGGAAGGGGATTCCTCTTACAATTCAATGAGTATGTATATTAACGAAGGTAAAGAATTAGAAGTGAATCTATTTATCTATAATGGGAATACGACTATTGATGAACCTCTAAAAGCAATATTAAAAGTTATTCTACCTACTCAAAGCGAGAATTTTTATAACGCTATCAATAAAAAGGGACCTAAAACAGAAATATTTGAATTAGATGGTAGAACTATGAAAGTTACAAGACAAGGAACAATGAAAATTGAATTTAGTTCAAAAAAATAAGAATGAGAAAAAGAGATGGAGAATTCCACCTCTTTTTTTATTGAACAATATGACCTTTTAAATCATCTGTTGCACTGCCTGTAACTTCAAGTTTTAAATCTGTTAAATTGTCACACAGCATATTTCCAATACTCGTTAACGTATTACCTTCTAATTTTGATTTAGTAGGTATTCCATTAATTTCAGGCGTAAACACCTGTAATTTATACGTACCATCTTTCGTGTTAGGGTCAACATAAATTTTTGGAGTCTTTTTAATGCCCAATGTGTCTTTTGGTTTTATCGAATAGGTCATAATTACCTTATTTTTATCACCTGTACGCTTTACATCAAGACCCTTATTTGTGCCATGAACACCTGAAACAGATAAGATTTTTCCATCTGGAGTTTTTACATAGAGCTCATTCGGAATGTTTGGCTCTACATGTTTCGGACGAACCCATTGACCTGACCCATTCGAAACCCAAGGTTGAGGCTCTGTCTCAAAAGCATTTGTATTATAATCTACATCCACTTTTAATTCATAGCCATATCCCGCTTTAATTTTACCAACTTCACCTTTAGCTAAATCCACCCAACCATCTTTCGAAGAGCCAAGTTTTAAGTCTTCCGTTAACTTTGATTTAAACAAGACTTTATTAATTTTATATTCTTCTTGTTGTGGAACATTTGTCCTCTGTGTATTTCCTGCACTATATTTATAGAACTCATACGATTTTCCATTCGCAGAGTATCGTTTTAATTGACCACTCCATCCATGTAATTCGTAGAATTGGTTCCATGTATTTTTTGTGTTTTTACCAAGAGCACAAGCCTTGTCAAACGGATTTAATGGTTGTTCTATTTTCGCTCCTGCTGTTCCTGAGTCTCTTACAGTTGTCGCAGAATCTCCTTTGTTATCTGCTTGGGTACTCAAGTCTTCTTCCCATGCATTCTTATCAAGATTCACATAAACTTGAGCATCAACCTTAGATGTTGTTTTAGGGTCAACCCATACTTTAACTTCTTTTACAATGTTTTTGTTTTCTCCTATTCCCAGATGCTCTGTAAATACATGTCTATCACCATTTACAGTAACACCGATTTGAACATCTTTTTCAAAATCATTCACTTCGTCAGGTACTTCGTTTACAACATCAAATTTCACCGCAAAGGTTTGATAACCAGCTTCTGTAGGTCTTTCTGTTTTAGGAAGCACTTCTACATTTTTTACTTTGTAATTATAGAAACTATGCCATTTTTTTCTGGAAGTATCATCATCTTTATCTATATTCGCATAGTCATAGTTATTTTCTAAGCTCATACGTATAGAAGTATCAATAATTGGCACTTCATAAGTTGTATACTCTGGAGTGATGAATTCGAAAGTTGTACCGTTTCTTAATTGCATTCTTTGTGTTAGATGACCATTAAGGGCATCACTTTCACCCTTAGGTAGTTTTCTATTAATAGTGTAGTAAGCGTCAATATTTACCTCTGGATAGTAGTAATGGTCAAAGACTTCTCTTGTCCCCCAAGATATACATGCTCCACTATCATTGTGAGCTTCACAAAAGCCTTCATCCCTATAAACAGCTTCCCTAATGTCAACACCTTGATATTTGAATTTATACTTAATTTTGTAGTCTTCGCCTGGGATAGGCTTTGCAACTTCATTTCCATTCCTATCAATTAAAGTGATATTTTCAGCATTCATATTCCCTGAGCCCTCAACTGGTAACACTAAGTTAGCATCATCATCATTCGGATTCGTATTATCTCCTGCAAAGAAATGGTCTTTATTAATATTACCTGTTAATCCAATATATTTTTTCGAATTTAGTGGAACAACGAAATTATCATATGTAAATGTCGCAGATTCACCTGGCACGAGTGTTTTTTCTTGCGGTAAAGTTGTTTCCCAGTCATTCCAACCTTTATTCGCTGTTGTAGATGATAAGCTATATCCAATGTCTAATTTAGTTGGTTTTAAAGTCGTTTCTTGTTGGGAATCATTTTTCACTCTAACAACAATTCTATATTTCTCTCCTCTAATCAATTTTCTAAATGATTGAGAACTTCCATTGTCTACACCATCTCTTCTTGTATAAGTACCTACAACATTACCGTTGTCATCTAAAACTGTATAATCAGTAATGCGAAGATTCTTCGATTCATCAGATTTTACGGTTAATGTTCTATATTTACGACCACCTTCTCTTGTCCCGTTAAATACAGCCATTTCAGCCTCTGGGTCCGAAGTTAAAGATAATCTGTCAGCCCAATAATAAGGATTTGGATTTTTATACTTCATAGATGGTTCTTGGTCTAACAATCTTTTAATCGCATTTATTTTTTGAGAGAAAAAATCTTTATTATCAGTTTTATCCCATTCAGAAGGACCATCTGGTAACCATTTTGAGCCTAAGTTATACGGAAATAAATCCCAAGGATAACTACCTGGTGTTTCACCAGTAAAGATATCTGCTGGGAAATACGGGTTCTCAACAGGTGAGCCAAATTGGGTGTATCCTAAGTGTCTCCACTCACCACTTACTCCGCGATATTCATTATATTGGTTATAATAGTTTGGTGCTCTAAGTGACTCTCTATTTGTTTGATTTAGCACCGTAGATTTCGTTTTGAAATTAGGATAAGACTTATCATATCTCTCCGCATAACCACCGCCCACATTCCTATTATTGAAGTTTTCAAAGTCATAAAAATAGGTTCTCATAGAAGTCATATACTCTAATTGTTTAGGTGGAACTGGTGAGTAGTAAACAACTCCATGATAATTCGTTCTAAACATAAGATTCCCACCAATTCCATGATACCAAGATTGTCTCTTTCCATCTTTATCTGTAAATCTCATGATAGGAGGCTTTATCTTTCCTTGTAAGTGTTCAGGAACCCCATCCCATACCGATTCTAATGTGCTGTTTAGTCCCTCATTTCCTTCCACACCATCAAAAGCATGAGCTTGCATAGGGCTCATTAATAAGGCTAAGAATCCCAAAGATACACCACCACCTATACTTATAACAAAATTTTTGTTATTCATCATAGACATCCCCTTTCGAAATATATTCAAATCTATATTAATAAAAATATTTTTTATTTTAATATTTCATTATAGTTATCTTGAGGAAGATAATATTACTTTTTATTCAACTTTTTCATGTGTATCGAGTTCTATATAAAAAGAGTATCCAAAGGATACTCTTCAAAAAGTACATTTAAATTTAACAATGTTTCACATGAAACATCATGATTCGACACTAATTTTCTATTGGTCCAAATTTAATCGACAATGTTTTTGTTTTATCAATTCTAATTTTTCTTCCATCTAAAATTAATTCTTGAGATTTGACCTCTGGTGTATTTACGACAGTGTATAATTCATTTCCTTTTGTCGGTAACATTTTATTGAATAATGCTTTTAAAGGTTCATCAATAGCTTTGTTTCCATTATAAATAAATATGGTCACATCCCATTCTCCATTTCCAGGTGTGTATAAATTAGAAATAATGTAAGAATTATCACCTTGTTTACCATACTGATTAAATTTTAACCCTTGTTCTCCATCGAAAAATCCCAATGAATAAGCCAACTGTTTCACTTCAGGAGCTGTATATGTTTTTCCATCAACAGTCTTATTTTCCCCCTCATTTTTTTTCTGATTTCCATCTTGATTGTTTTGAGGTGGTTGAACTGGCTTTTCTTCTTTCCCTTGTACTTCTTTATTA